>JAYZXX010000071.1:0-74096 GCA_036140815.1 Bdellovibrionota bacterium
TTGATTCTCTTTGATATTCACTTCTGTTAAAATATTTTGAAGTCCCCTCCTTAAATTTTTAGCCGCTAAATTTGCTGTAGAATTAGAATCTATATCTACCATCAACTGCTCCTCAAATTCCTTCAAATGCTTTTTATAGAGCGTATTCACGTCAAACTTTTTCTCTGCTATTTCTTTCAAACCTTCCTCTATTTCATTTTGTTTCTTTATCAAGTTTGTAACCAAGTCTTTAAAATGATCATACTCATGAATTTTAGTACGAATCTTGTCTTGGGTACTAGGCGAAAGGCTCTCGAATTCTTTTGTCTCTACAAATTCTAACAATACGGGGTATGAAATTTGATCAATAGAATTAATGATAACATGATCAATTACTAACAAAGAAACAGTATCAAAAAGCTCTTTTAGACCTTTTAGCTGGTTGATCTTTACCTTCTTCCCTGTGTATCGAGATAAAAAGCTATACTTAGATTTATTTTTAAAATCAAAAGGCCCTATCACCAAAAGCCTCTGATCGATGTCTAAATCAATTTCAAATTTACTTTTTGGTAAAGAAATATTATCAGCTCCACCAAATATTTTTTTCCAAGCTGGTAGGTTAGCTCTTAGATCATTTGCTTCTATTTCTAAGCGCTGGTTTTCAATTACTATGTTTTCACTTAGACTCCGTAATTGAATAAGCGTGTACTCTAATACAAGCTCCGTTTTACTACTAATTAGATATCTCCACATCCCTAGAAATGATTTGTAAGTCAACTCGGAAACGCCTAAGGCTTCAGCCATTTCCTTAAACTGACGTATCCCAGCAGAACTTCTCATTCCTGGACTGTCATTCACTAGATATAGCATTCTCTCTGCCACCTTTACTGCAAATTCAATTTGCGTTTGTCTATTGGTCAGGCCGTTATAAGATTGAAGTAAATTTTCTATATCTTCTTTTTGAAAATCCCGTGAATAAAGCTCAGCCAAAGCAAACTTAAAGAAAATCTGATCATAGTCAGAGAATATTTTTTCCGCAAATACTACTCGGCTATCCTTTTCTGAAATCTGTCCCGTCTCCACCAGATAATTTGCTATGCGCTCTAGAGTATTGATGTAGTCATATTCAGAATTTAACTCGATTTCTTTCAATCGATTATTCACTTTAGATAATAAATCTGAGTTACTAATAATTTTTAATTCGTGCAAATGAGTTTTTGCACCCACCTCTTCTAGAGCTGAAGCTTTACAAGTAATATTGGTCTGCTCCGAAGCAAAAAGATCACCGAAGACTAATAGAAAAGTAATAAATATTAGATTCATTTTCATTTCAAAATCACCTCTCTATTCTAAAAATACCTTTGATGCTGAATAATCTTTTGCACTTGCATTACCTATTAAGGTAAGTAGCTCTGGGTCTGATAATAAATCTTCTTCTTTAGTCAGATAGCTGCGAATTCCACCAATCTTTTCTTTAATTTTTCCAGAATGATACAGGCTTGTGTTTTTTGTTTCTCTGGCTAGAGGGCCATCATAGTACCCCCAATATTCGGCTTTCATATAAGAAGATATCTGTTTCACTGTTCGTAAATCAACTGACATCCCGTTCACATAGGCATGACCTGAATAAATCATACTTTGAATTTGTGCTCTTTGTTCACGAGTCAATTTATAGTTCTGCGAGTCCGTTGCTAAGTAACCCAAGACCTTTTCTATCAGTCCAATGTTTTCACTAAGAATGGTCATTGAAATTGTAGAGATAAGAATTAAAAAATACTCTTTTGAGCTGAGTTGAAAACCAAGCTCTTCCATAAAATGGTTTTTCTCCAAAATAAGCTTTTCTAGTAAGCTGTCAATGGATAACCCACTTTCTCTAATCTCTCTAGAAGCTTTTGCATATCCTTCCAATTTTTTATTGTAGCGTTCTAAAATTCCAGGAGCATTCCCTATAAGTTCTCTGTTAATCCCACCTTCCATAAGTGACCTAATTTCAAAAAGCTGGATTCGCAATGCTTCTAATTTCTCATATTCTTCCAATGCATAGCTCTTAAAAGAAGAGGAAAAACTTTCAAATAGTGAGGAGTTTATAAATTTTTTCAAAACACCTATGCTTAAATGTGGCAATAGTTTAGTAAATATATATTCACGGACTAAAACAGAGCTCATATCAAAAACACCTTGAAGATTTTTGAAATCGTTAAATGTTTTTTTATTGCCAGCAACTCTTTCTATATTTCCCGGAAGCTCAGCTTTCAATGCTATATTGTAGCCCAGTTTATCTCCAACTAGTATGGGATGGACATTGAGGTCCACTAAAGTATCTATCTCTTTTTCTATTTTAGTAAGTTGAGGGCGTTTACGAAGCTTCCCCCAAAAGCCGTTTCCTGTTTCAATACTTGCACGAGAACTTTCTAAGTCTTGCTTTTGTAAGTTTATATCGGAACTTAAATATTGCAATTGAAGCAAGGTATACTCCATTAACAAATCTAGTCTAGAGCTTACTAGGTACCTCCACATTTTTAAAAAACTCTTATAAGTTGGCTCAGAAACTGAAAGTATCGAACTCATAAATTTAAAGTGTCTTAATCCTTCAGGCCCCGAAACACCTGGTCGTTCGTTCACAAAAAGAAGCATTCTTTTGATAACACCTCTTGCGATATCAAGCTGACTTATTCGATCTAAAAGGCCGTCATAAGACTCTAAAAGCCCTATAATATCATCTTTGCTGTAAGCTCTTGAATACAATTCCGCCAAAATAAATTTTAAAAATATAGGGCTGTACTCAGATAAAATTTTGTTGGCAAAAACTTCGTTTCCCATTTCTTGAGTCATTTGTTTTGTATTGACCAAGTATTCTACTATACGCTCTGCAGTCTGAACGAAATCGAATTTTCCGGCCATTTCCATTTCCATCAAACGCTGATTTAACATTGGAAATTCTTTTTGGACTTCTAATACTTTTAAAAGATCGCCCCGTTCGAGATCTAAACTTTGAGAAGCGGCTGCATTAGCACATGAAGTTTGCTTTTTTACATCCTCCGTTGCAAAAACCATAGAAGTTTGCGCTAAAGATGCTATGACTAATATTAATACTAACGTATTTAAGCTCCACCTCTTCATAACTCAAATACCTGTACCTGTATTTTCAAAACTCTCAATTAGTATTGTCCACAAGCGATGGAAATCCACCTCTTCGCCTCTTTTGGCGAGTAAATCTTGAATTTTAATTAAATCATCGGAAAAATATTCAATTCCTTTTTCTTCTGTAAGATCCTCTTTAATTGAATCAGACTTTGCTTTTCCACTCATCCCCCAGCTATCAGAGCTAAGTAGCCTTTCAATACTATTATGTTTCCCAAATCGTGAGGTACCTGAAATCTCATCAACTTCATATGTAAGGTATCTTGCATGCTCAATAGCTTTGATAATGTTTTTCTTCTGATTTTGGGAAAGCATGAAGTTAAGAGATTCCATGGATAGATACTCCAAGGCTTGCAACATAGTATTAAATTTCCTAGAGCTTAATACCTCTGTAATCACATAAAATAGTATGTCGTAATAATATTGTGGATTCTCCTGGATATTTACTTCAGAAAGAATATCCTTGTATCCCTGTCTAAGTTTAGGCGTATTTTGAGAAGCAGAATTAATACTATTTTTACTAGTCTTTAGATAGTCAAAGTATTTGACTAGATTCCTTGTAGCTACTTCATGTACATCAATTAGTCTCTTTTGCTTCTTAATGGTTGGTCTGAATCCCTGATTGTTTATCTTTTCTTTTAGATCGCTAATGGCAGTCTTTAACTCTAAGAATCCATCGATTTCTAATTTAAAAGCATCCTGTACATCGTCTGACAATGATCTAAACTCTTTTGTTTTCGAAAATTTCATTAATATAGGGAAACTCATTTGATCCATCGAATTTTGTAAAATGTGATCAATTACAAGTATAGGGACTGTATCAAAAATTTCCCTAATATTCTTAACATCTTCAATACGTCCCACTTCTCCGAGATAGCGCTGTAAATAACTAAACTCTTTTTTCTCTTTAAGCTCAAAAGGCCCAAGCACTAAAAGATTTTTATCGATGTTCAAGTCTACTTCATAACTTCTTTCCGGAGCTTTATCCTCTTTTACTAAACCAAAGGCAGTTCTCCACCTAGATGCATTCGCCTTTTCTAACTGGAGTTCGTCTTCAATTCTTTGCTTTTCTATTAAAATCGCTTCACTTAAACTTTTTAGCTGAATTAAAGTATATTCTAAAACCATATCTGTTTTAGTAGCTATCAGATAACGCCACATACCCAAAAATGATTTGTAGGTTGTTTCGCTCACTCCTAAAGTTTTTGCCATAGCTTTAAATTGTCTTAAGCCAGCTGGACTCCTGATCCCAGGGCGATCATTGATAAGTAATAACATTCTTTCTGCCACAGCTGTGGCAAACTCAATTTGAGTTACTCTGTCAAGTAACCCACTAAATGACTCTAATAGATCCTGAACATCCTTCTTGTCAAAATCTCGCGAATATAGTTCTGCCAATGTAAATTTGAAAAAAATCATCGCATAATCTGACAAGACTTTCTCTGAGAAAACAATTTGAGCATCTTGGGCAGACATCTGCTTTGATTCAACCAAGTAATTTGCGATCCGCTCTAGAGAATCTACATAAGCGTATTCAGAAGAGATCTCAATCTCTTTTAGCCTCGTGCTTATTACAGGAAAAAGCTCTGACGACTCTATGGCTTTTAACTGTGACAAATGAGTTTTAGAGTCTCCTCCTGTTTCAGCTGATAAAGAACATGAACCAGTAGACTGTTCCATTCCAAATACAGGTGATGCAAAAGCTATTAAAAGGAGAAGGCTCAACCTAAACAACATAACACCTAGTCCTGCTGTTCACTTTTTTGAGAATCCGATAAACGATTAAGCTCAAGCTGTTCTTCGATTTTATCACGTTGGATAACTGCATCAACAAACAATTTTTGCTCTTCAATAGCAATAGCTCTTTGTTGACGCCCCGCCTCGATTTCATTGGCTATTCGTTCTTTAGCTTTATTATATTCCTCAACCTCTTTCAACATTCCAGTTCTGAAGTCCATAATCGACTGGTCTGAAACTACGCCTTTTGCAAGACTTTCTTCGTTACGTTTTCGGTTGGCCCTCTGTTGTTGTAAAACAGAATTCAATCCAGTTTCCATCATAGATCGCGTTTGATCTGCTAAATTCTGCGACCTAACATTATTTGAAGCTGTTTCTGCCATTGTAACCATAGATGGGATTACCAACTCCGCAGTTCTTACAATTCCAACTATAGATTCGATTGTCATACTATTTTGTTCTTGTTGATTTCGATGAGCAATGATCACTCCCTCTAGAATATCGTACTGTTGCTCATACATTTTTAAAGTTCTTTGAACCGCAAACCGAACTTCACTATTTAATAAATGCAACTCACGATTTAAAGCCCGAGCTTCTTTAGTTCTTTCTTGTCCTTCAGAGTTTAAGCTTTCCAACTTTAGATTTTTTTCTTTAATTACTTCATTTATAATTTGCTCACGAGTACCCCATGCTTGCAATTCATTTTCTATAGCTTTCAAGCGAATGTAGATTCCCTGAATTTCCACATCCAAGCCTTGGTTGTCAAAAAGAAGTGAAACTCTTGCACGATTCAGCCCCTGCAAAATATTTGATATGAAATCCTTTCGAGTCTCAAACTTTACCATTGGACTAGTTCCCGTGACTCTTTGCCTTAACTTTTGAAAACGACTCATACTATTAGGGTCGTAATTCGCTGGCGCAAATTTTGAGACTTCGGCTCTCAAAGAATTTAGCCCATTTTCCACAGTTTTCATATGTTCGCCAGTAAAAGTACCACCCATAGTTCCTTGTAAAAAGGGGCTTTGACTTAGGTTTGTAGCAATTCGAACTTCATCATAGTCATAACGATTCGCTGGAGTTAGAATCGCACCCTCATTCTCTAGTTCAGCTAACAGAAACTCTATCTCTTTCCGTATTTCAGCCTCTTCTTGAACTCTCCCTGATTGAACTGATTCGATGATTTCTTGTTTTTTTTCAGGAGTTATTAAACGATCTAATCCCTTTGTATCAGCATCTACAGCGGCAGTTTTCGCACAAGATGTGTACGGCCCGGAACCGTCAAGAATTGCCCAGCTAGGTATAGATACCATCACCGTAGAAATTAAAAGTACTGAACTACGCTTAAAGACATTCATATTATTTCTCCTAAATTAATATCCAGTCAAAATTAGCACATTTTAGATACTTAGATTTTAAAATTGACGCGATTTAGATTATTTTCTGATTCGTAAATTATTTTAACATATATAAAAGTAATGAAAGGGGCCAAGTTTTGAAAAAATGTTCAGCGACTAATTAATCACAATAAGTTCTCTCGTTTCAAAATGGAGAAAAGATGCTTACGCAATGGAAGTAAGAAATTCTATGATTCTAAAGTTTGGAATTTATCGTCTTAACATGGGCTGGCTAATCATCTACAGAACCATCCCAATCTAAGGACTAAGAAGTTGTTCAACAACGGTTTCTTTTGAGATCAACTCGTTGTTATCAATTAAAAGATTTTGTAATTCTGTGATTTTTTCATCATATAAAGCTTTATCTTTACTATAGTCCATAGCTATTTCTATTTCCGAATGAATTCGTCCCCATTGTGATTTATCGAACAGATGATTAAATCTACTTACACTACTTATTTCGTATAAAGAATTATTTAAAATATAACGAAATTTGCTTAGTATGTGGACGATTTCCTTTATTAGTTTTTCATTCAAATAATAGTATTTGCTTTCAGACTGTAATCTCGTCAGAACAAAGTCTAAAAAACTTGCATCTATGGATTGGTTTGTAACTATAAGCATTCTGTTAAGTATTGCAAAAAACTGAAAATTAGTTATTTTACCTCTTAAAGCAGCTATCCGTCTTAGATCATTTTCAATTTCCTTACTAGGGTTAGACATTCTGTTCTCCGTTAAAATCTC
This sequence comes from Bdellovibrionota bacterium, assembly GCA_036140815.1. Taxonomy (GTDB): domain Bacteria; phylum Bdellovibrionota; class Bdellovibrionia; order Bdellovibrionales; family UBA840; genus UBA6502. The sequence goes on from JAYZXX010000071.1 coordinate 6,996, forward strand.
TAAAGCTTTGCCACCGAAACTTTCAGGCTTAACGTCTATCAGTTCTCTATTTGATGATGAATAACTAGCTACTCTAGGTGCTAAAAATTTTGTTAATTCTTCAACTTTCTCTAAAAAGGTAATTTGATAATTAATCTTTTCCTTAATTGCAGTTTCATAATTTACGAAATCGGGTAACTGAGCAATCATTTTCAGTAAAGACAGGCTAATATAGTCGATGACTTCAAAAAATACGACATCCTCTATCTTGTTAGAAACCCTATCCATTTTTTCAATAAATTCCTCGTAGTCGTTTATTGTTTTGTTAGAGTTTTTCGCTCGTAAAATAGAGGATTTACCATATTTTTTAAATTTACTAAATGGATCAAAATCAAAAGAGGGTATACGATCATAAATTGTAAAATCGTATTTTCTATTTGGTAGAGAGTTTTTTCGGCCTCCTAATCTCTGCCATATCGAACGACTTTCATTTAGCTCGATAACTGCATTGATTTCCTGCTCAATTATTTCCATTTCATCTCGAATCCTAGAGACCTCATTGATTACGAATTCAATCATTAACGAGCTATCTGAACGCAAGAGAAAGCGCCATAAATTCAAAAAATCACGATATTTAGATATAGAAATTCCTAATGCTTCAGCGACTTCCTTCGCTTGTTGAATTCCTTGCACTGAAGATGCTTTTGGTGAATCATTGATGTTAAAAATCATACGTCTAATTACATCTTTAGCAAAGCTCACTTTTTCTGAGGATTCGAATAACTCTGTGAAATTAACGAGAAACAACTCCGCTTGTTCTTTCGAATAATTTTTACTATGAAGCTCAAGTAAAATATAACGAAAAAAGATATCACCAAAACTAGAAAAGATTTTGTTCTCTAATAAAAGTCTACCATCAGCTTCACTTATCTGTTTTGTATTTACCAAATGATCAATGATCCGCTGGGTAACATTGACATAACTATCAATGGGAGTTTCACTAGAGCTAGCAAGGCGATTTTCAAGCTCAGGAAAGCTTCTACTAGTTTCTAAAACCTCTGAGATTAGATTTAATGATTTTGAAGAGGAGACAGCACAACTCAAACTTTGAGCCTTTTCAACAGCACTAGCAGTGAAGCCTGCAAGTGCTATAAACAAAAAACATAAAATAGTGGAACTACCTAGATTCAACAAAATTATTTATCCCTCGATTTACTAAAAATACAGTACGACTATACTACCAAAATTTACCGAATTTAGATGGATTCTGCTTTTTTTACAAAAAGGATAAAAACAACAGAATTTTGTCAAGTTTGTAAACATCGTTAATCCTCCGACGGAAAGCGATTTTGGAATTAGTTCAGACTTGTACAATCTGTAAACATAAATATTTTTCAAGCCTACAAAAGTTATAAACTTGCCTGAAGTATTCTAAAGCCCTAGTGGTTAACGAATATGACCAAATAGGCTTAAAAATACTTGTCGTAAATTAACTTTTTCTACAATAATCACTATACTAAAAATAGCTTTTACTCTTGAGGTCACCAAAGAAATTGCCAATCTTTGTCCTACCTGCACTAAGCTATCGGCACTACCCCAGTTAAATACCAAACGTCTAAACGCAAGTATAACTCCCTCGACGGAGATCATATTAGTGAAATAAATTTACCTTGCAAATTAAGGCTTTTGTTTGCTTTATACGGGGGGTAATCAATAGAAATTAGAATTTTAACTACAATTAAAAGACAGTTTAGAGACCATTATGAAAATCCTCCTTATCACACTGTTAGTCCTATGGCACGAAGTGGGCCATTCTTACAGTATAAAAAATCATGAATACATTAGTACTCTAAGTATTGAGTTGCTAGAATATTGTGGAATCACAACAGCCTTGGATGGGAAAACTATCGTCGACTTTTCTGGACGAGAAGATTCTTCTCCACACCATGCTAGTCTAATTACTCGACTGACAAACTGGCACTTTTACACCAATCAAAAAAAAGAAGACGACTGGATTTTTTCAGCATTCCTAAGACGTGACTTTTGGAAAAGATGGAATTTCTTAATGGATGAGATAGAAAACAATAAGCTGCAAAAAAATGAGTTTAGTGCTTTGACAGGTGCTATAGCTCATTATATTCAGGATGTAAGTAATCCTTCTCACGTAATCCCTGTCTACCACGGCCCGGGGCTAAAAGATGAATTTGATTCGTATCCAATCTTAGCTGATAAAATTCGTAGTACATTCTCCGAAAACTGTTCTTCCCTTGAGACCAATCCTCAAAATATTTTTGAAATATTAGAGCAAACTGCAAAAAACAGCTTAAATGCCATCGAAGAAAAAACTCTTGTCTTCCTAAAGGACGGTAAACAACATGAGAGTAGTTTTAAAGAAGCTTTTTGGTACAGAGCAGCTGATGATGATAATTTTTTTGGTAAATATGGTAGCTTAGGAAACAATTACGGTAAATCAGAATTTAGTTTTCCCATTTGGCGTCGGAATCAAAAAGTGGGCCCCAAGAAGACAATAAAGAGAAAGTCTTATGATTACAAAATCAATGCCGAAGTCTTTAAAGAGTTTTCCCAACAACAGCAAACAAAAGCGGTTCTTAGTACTGCAAAAATGATATTAATAATGAATGAAGTATATAATAACAAAAATGATTAAAAAAAAGATCTAAGCCAAACAGCTTAGATCTTCGCAAAGAAATTTCCTTTGAAGTTTAGGCGGAGATTTCTTCGTTTTCAAAAACTTGCGAAAGTTTAGCACGCAGTTTTTGAACCGCTTGAGCGTGCAATTGACTTACACGACTTTCAGTTACTTGTAAAACTTGACCAATTTCTTTCAAGTTTAAATCTTCATAATAATACAGAGAAAGAACCAATCTTTGTTTTTCTGGTAGGTCCTCGATGGAAGTCGTCAAAACATCCTTAACCACTTTTAAATTCAATTGGCTAAATGGATTGTTAAATTTCGTACCTTCCAAAATGTTTAAAATTGATTTTTTATCTACATTTGAAAAAGTAGCCGCTTCATCAATCGACAATAAACTAACAGGTCTCACTTGGTTTACTAGATCATGAAATTCATCAATAGTAATACTGAGGTATTCACAAATCTCTTCTTCCGTAGCACTACGGCCAAGGTTTGCCTCTAGCTTCATCACTGTACGATCAAGCATTTTTGCTTTATCACGAACGGATCTTGGTACCCAGTCTTGCGCCCTTAATTCATCTAAGATCGCTCCACGAATACGAAACTCCGCATAGGTTTTAAATTTATTGTCACGACTAGGATCGTATTTCTCAATGGCATCCATCAAGCCGATCACACCGGAAGAGATCAAGTCGTCTAATTCAATGTTGGATGGCAGTCTTACTGCAATCTTCTGTGCGATAAATTTAATAAGAGGAGCATACTCCATGATTAAAGTACCTTTTTGCTCCTCGGTTAGGGCTTGTGGTGACTCTTTGTATTTTTTTAACAAGCTCGAACTTTTCGACATTTCTTTTCCCTCTTCCATAATATAATAACAAGTCTTAAATCCCCTTAAAAGTCCATATCCTTAGAGGTCGACTTGATTCACCCCCATAAAAAATTGCATGCTGCCTTTTAGATTTCCTAAACGTCCGTAACCACTGATCTTATCCGCTAGAACCCGCACCTGCTCTGCACTTGGAGCTTCTGGAGCAGAATTTAAAACTAGCTCTTGGTTGCGTGTCGCCTGGGCGAAGGCCTGGTCTCTTTGTATCGAAGCGATATGCTCTAAATTAATATTTAAAAACTGATCGCATACTTTTTGTAACATTTCATACAAACGAACTCCATCTCGCTCACTTCGAACCTGATTACAAATGATTTTAAAGTTTTTTTCTTTTTGCACAAGATGAAGAACTTTTATCAAAGCATAAGCATCGGTTAAACTTGCTGGCTCAGGCGTAAGAACCACAAAAATTTCTCCTGCTGAGGAGTTTAATAGCCTCACATTTTCATCGATACCAGGAGGAGTATCAATCAATAGATAATCAAATAAGCCCTCTAATTCAGACATCTGATCAATGATACATTTTTTCTGATAGGCGTTTAGGCCTTGAATTTCTGGAAGAGCACTTCCCCCTGAAATTAAATATAGATTCTGTGACAGACGAGTTAAAACGTCATCAATGCTATATTGATCGCTTAATAGATCCATTACGTTTCTTTGCACTTTTTGGCCAAACATAATATCGATGTTTGCCATACCAAGATCGCCATCAAATATTAGTACTTTTTTCCCTTTACGAGATAGATACAAACCAAGATTTGCAGCTAAGCTACTCTTTCCGACTCCACCTTTACCAGAGGTAATACTAATGCTACGAGTTTTCTTATTTAACATTTTTTATCTTTCTCCTACTTCGAAACCTGAAACAATAAATCAACAATTCTCTCGCTAGTCGCAAACTCAAAGTCCTCTGGTAAATTTGTACCAATTCCAAAACCTAAAATTGGAACATTTAGGTTGCGGAACTGATTATAAATTGCGCCATGTTGAGTTGTTTCATCTAGTTTTGTGAATATGATATCTTCGAAATTAAATACTTTAAATTTTTCAGCATAAGCTTTTGCATCGGCATTTTTCAACGTTACCGATTGAACTAAATGGACATTTGCCGGAACTGGTAAATCACTTGGAATTGATTTTTTAATCCACTCGATCTCTTCCAAACTTTTTAAACCAACCCCAGGGGTATCTACTAAGATACAATCCACGTCTTTCAATTGATTTAAAACAGATGGCCATTCCTCAGCACTTCTTAAAATTCCAAATGGAACGTTTAAAATCTTTGCATAAATTTTTAATTGCTCTGTAGCCCCTAGCTTCATGGTATCTGTAGTCAAGATTGCAACACTTTTGCGTTCATTAACCACCAATCTCGCAGCCATTTTAATCAAACTAGAAGTTTTTCCACTTGCGGAGTTTCCTACGAACACATGAATTCCATTGTCCACGCTATTTTTTGTTTTAAAACTATCCATAATCTGTTTCGCTAGATAGCCGTTAACTATTGAGTTCTTCTGCCACTTTTCTTTTGCGATATTTTTCTTCGCCCCCAAAATCAATTCGCAGGCATATTTCTCATCGATACCTTTTCGCAATAGCTTTTCATAAGCCGGACTTAACTCATATGGAATTTCGTGATTAGCTCCAGGATGAGAAGGGATAAAGTTTTGTGGTACATCTCTAAAATTTTGAACCAATTTTTCAAGGCTAGCAATCTGACGTTTTAGCTCATTAATTTCACGACTGGCAGACTCGGTCTTCCGTCTTACATTTGTTGATTTACTCTGCTTCGGCTCTTCATCGAAATCTTTAGAAAAAGCACTTAAAGCATTTTGAGTTGCCTCTTTAACCCTTCTAGCATTGTCAGAAATATTAGACTCTCTTTTTACTGGCTTAGGCCCAGATAGTGCTTTTTGCTCTTGAGAAGCGAGTTCTTTGATCTTTTGCATTTGCCCTTGCTGGCGATAAGCATTGCCTGATGTGACTGCTTTTTGCGTGTTTTGCGCAGGAGCCCTAACTGGCTCTTCTTGGGAATGATCTTCATCATCCAAAATATCGATATATTGTCGAGCACGTAGACCCATTTCTTCTTTTGGAAGAAATCGACTAACACTCTTTTCAATGAACTTCTTTTGCTGGCTGGCAGAACTACTCATTACCTTTTCACGGTCCTGATCTCTTAGTCGACTCAAAGCATATTGATGCTGTTGAAGCTTTGCCTCAGAAACCGCTGCGGTCACTTCCACACTAGATTCTCCCTTTAATCCAAAAGAACCTTTATTGTCTCTGGCAGCAAGAATCACAGCCTCAGGCCCCAGGTGCTTCTTCACCATTGCCAGTGCTTCTTGCATACTATTTGCTTCAAACTTTCTAACTTGCATAGCTTACCTCTACCGTACCAACACTTGAAATATTGGCATCAATACTTAATTCATTATGTGAAACCACTTGTAACTGCGGAATAAAGCGTTCCGTCAACCTACGAATGTGTCGACGAATACTTGGGCTTGTAAGCAATACTGGTTGGCCCGCGATCTCTGGGTTTGTTTCGATCATTTTAGCAATTTCTGTAATCATACTTTGAGCAACATTAGGATCCATCACTAATTGAATTCCATCTTCTGTTTGCAACAGACTGTTACTCACTGTTTCTTCAAGGTATGGCGAAAGACTTAATACTGGAATCAAGCCTTCCTCATTCAATAGTTTTTCGGTAATGGCTCTCGCCAAAGCCTTTCTACAACTTTCCACCAGGCTTTCCACTTGCTTCGTCTTGTGACCTTCGTCAGCAAGTGTTTCAAAAATGGTACGCAAATCTCTGATAGAAACTTGTTCTTTTAATAGACCTTGTAGCACTTGCACCACTGTTCCTAGTGGTAAAATATCTGGAACAAGATCTTCTACAATTTTCGGATAGATTTCTTTGAAATTTTCTACTAAAGCAGAGGCTTCTTGTCTGCCCATCAACTCGTGAGAATGAGTCCTTAGCATTTCGGTTAGGTGTGTTGCTATAACCGTTGGTAAGTCCACTACCGTGTAACCAGAGATTTCTGCATCTTCTTTCAAATTTTTATGAATCCACATAGCATCTAAACCAAAAGCAGGTTCTTTGGTAGGAACACCACGAATTTCTTTAAGAACATTACCAGGGTCCATCGCCAATAGATTCTCTGGCATTAATGTTCCGCCACCAATCTTATTCCCCTTTATTAGGAAACGATACTCACCTGGATCTAGCTGTAAATTATCTCGAATATGAATGCTTGGCACAACAATTCCAAGATCTAGAGCAAACTGTTTACGAATACTAACAATACGCTCTAAGAGATCACCAGATTCTTCCGACTCAACAACATTAATTAAGCCATATCCAACTTCCAGTTCTAACAAATCTAGTGGTAGCAAAGACTCAATATTTTCCTTTTCAGGTTGAGCTGCCAATTCCATTTCCTCTTTCTCTTTTCGAAGAGCATTGTCTTCGCGGAATTTATGAGTAATGTAAGCAATTGAAAGAGTTAAAGAACCCATTAGCATAAATGGAAACAATGGCATTCCAGGAACTAAACCTAAGAAGATTAAAATACTACCAACGATAGCCAAAGCCTTGGGTTTGGCCATTAACTGGGCGGTCATTTCTGAACCTAAATTCTTTTTGGTTCCAGAACTTCTAGTAACAACAATACCGGCGGCCGTAGATATTAATAGTGCTGGGATTTGAGAAACCAATCCGTCACCAATGGTTAACATTGTATAGTTTTCAGCAGCGGTACTTAAATCTAAGCCTCTTTGCATCACACCAATCAATAGCCCACCTACTACGTTTACAAGAGTAATGATGATACCAGCAATGGCATCCCCTCTTACGAACTTACTGGCACCATCCATTGCTCCATAGAAATCAGCTTGTTGCTCAATTTCAGAACGTCGTTTTCTTGCTTCTTCTTCGGAGATAAGGCCGGCGTTTAAATCCGCATCGATACTCATCTGTTTACCAGGCATGGCATCTAATGTGAATCGTGCTGCAACCTCGGCAACCCTACCAGAACCCTTTGTGATAACCACAAAGTTAATTACCACTAGGATGATGAATACGATCAATCCGATCACATAATTATCACCAACCACAAAGCTACCAAATGCCTGAATCACTGCACCGGCAGCATCTCCACCAGCATGCCCTTCACTTAATATCAAACGTGTCGATGCAACGTTTAGAGAAAGCCGACCTAACGTACTAATCAAAAGTAAACTTGGAAAAATAGAAAGGTCTAATGCCTGATCTGTATAAATTGCGATAACCAAAATGGCCAAACTAAACGTAATTACAACCGTCAAGGCCAAATCTAGCAAGACGGATGGAAGCGGTAACATCATTACCGTCAAAATTGCCATCATAGCAGCTGCTAATAGCAAGTCTGTATTCTTGCTATACTTTTCAAATCTTCTTAGAAAATCTAAAACTCCATCCATTAAACTCTAACCTTCTTCTTCAACTTGTAAACGTAAGCCAATACCTCGGCCACAGCCTGAAATAACTCACGCGGTATTACACTACCCACTTTTAAAGTTTTAAATATAGTTCTCGCCAGTGGCTTATTCTCAACCACTGGAATTTTACTCTCTTTGGCAATGGCTTTGATTTTTTCTGCCGTTTTATCAGCTCCCATTGCAATTACCATTGGTGCCATCCAACCTTGCTCATATTTAATTGCCACCGCAATATGAGTTGGGTTAGTTACAATTACGTCCGCCTTAGGAACGTCTGACATCATACGTTTATTTGCCATTTCCCTTTGTGTTCTGCGAATTCTTGATTTAATTAAAGGATCACCCTCACGGTTTTTATGTTCTTCTTTTACTTCCTGCTTGGTCATGCGCATCTGTTTTTCAAGATCAAACCTTTGAAATCCATAATCTGCGGCAGCTAAAATACCCATGAACATACCAACCGCGCCAATCAACTTTACAGTTACATCACCGAAGTAAGAAAATAGTTGTTGAACCGTAAACTCTACCAAAACAGGTACTGTATTAATCTCATCTTTCAAGATTAAATAAACGATAAAGGCTACAACAGAAACTTTCGCTACTGCTTTTACCCCTTCAACCACTGACTTCATTGAAAAAATTCTTTTTAAACCAGAGATGGGATCAATTTTTTTCAAATCTGGCTTTAAAGCTTCTTCATTGTATAGAATTCCAACTTGAACCAAACTACTTGCCATAGACAGAATCAATGCAATTAAAAACACTGGCCCTAATAAAAAGGCCATTTTCTTCAGAGCAAATAAACTTGCAATTTTATGATCTTCAATTCTTGTGTGTGCATGAACATAATCAGAAAAGATAACTTGAATCAGTTCAGAAACTTGTTCCATCCAAAAGGCACCAAGCATCCAAATAGAAGCACACGCACCAATTAAGGTGAGAAATGATCCCAACTCCTTGGTTTGTGCTACTTGCCCGCGTTTTCGAAAATCTTCTCTTCGCTGGGCTGTAGCTTCTTCAGTTTTTTCACCTGAATCGTCTGCCATTGGTTCCTTCCTAGAACTCGCTTCCCTAGTACATTATGCCGCATTTACATGGACTTTAAAACAGTGAACAGGTCATCCATGACTATATCTATACTCGACTTAAATCCATAAAGAAAAGCCGGCACAGTTACTATCAAAATTACAAATCCGAGCAAGATATTTACTGGAAAACTTGTAATTAAAATATTGATTTGAGGGACAGCTCGACCAATGATGGCCATCGCTATGTTTGAGAAAAACATCGCTGCTAAAACAGGAGCCGAAAGCTTTAGACCTATTTCACATACCAATTGTAAAAGGTGTGCTAAATCCTTTCCGCTAATCAAAGAAATGGCATCCTCCCCTAAGGGTACCAATTCATAAGACTGCATTAGACCAGAGAAAAACACGTGGTGACCGTTGATAGTGAGAAAAAATACGGAAACCATTAAAAGTTGGAACTGACTTATAATCGACTCCCTACTACCACTCACTGGATTCAATGTCTGTGCACTGGATAAACCCATAGAAACACTTACTATCTCACCGCAGACCTGCACCGTCTGGAAAATTAAATGAGTCATGAATACCAAGACCATGCCCACACCAACTTCCTTAGCAACTAACCAAATAATCATATTTGAATCAATTTGTGTTTCAATTTGCTGCCAGCCTACCAAGGGAAAAATAACCATAGTAACTACTAAAGCAAGAATCACTTTTAAATTTTTAGGAACATTATTCGTACCAAGTACCGGCCAAAGCCCTAGAAAAATACCCATTCGCACCATTACAAGTACGAAGGCCAGGAGTTGTGTTTCATTGTATTGAAACATATTTCCCAAACTAGTACCTCACGTATTCGGCGATATTAGACATGAGAGTAATTGTAAATTGTGACAACTCATCAACCATCCAAGGTCCCCCAAGCGTCAAAACAATACCAACTACGATAATCTTAGGAATGAAGGTTAGTGTCGCTTCGTTAATTTGTGTGATGGCCTGAAATACTGAAACCATCAAACCGATGATAAGCGCTGATAATAGCAAAGGCGCTGCCACCATTGCAGTCGTGCGAAGAGCCATTCCGCCTAAATTGTAGATTAGATCTTCACCCATAAATTACCCCTATCCGAAACTTTTGATCATGGAACCAACAAGTAGTCCCCAGCCATCTACTAAAACAAATAGCATAATTTTAAATGGAAGTGATACAACCACAGGTGGCAACATCATCATCCCCATTGCCATCAACACACTTGCAACTACCATATCGATAACTAAAAATGGCAAATAGATAATAAAGCCAATTTGAAAGGCTGTTTTTAACTCTGAAATAATAAAAGCTGGAATCAATACTGTAGTAGCCACATCCGCTCTTGTTTTAGGGGCTTCCGCTTTTGAAAGTTTTAAAAACAAAGACAAATCTGAGTCTCTTGTTTGATTAAACATGAATCTTCGCATCGGCAATAGAGCTGCATCAACAGCTTGTTCTTGATTAATTTTTCCCTCTAAAAAAGGTTGAACTGCCTTTGAATTTAACTCACTAAAGTGTGGTTGCATTACAAAGAAAGTCAAAAACAGAGCCAAACCAATTAGTAACTGGTTTGGTGGCATTTGTTGTGTTCCAATGGCTTGTCTTGTAAAAGAAAGTACGATTACGATTCTAGTAAAACCAGTCATCATGATTAAAATGGCTGGTGCCAAGGTTAAAACTGTAATCATAAGTAATATTTTAATACTACTTACAATGTCTTCGGGTTTATCTAAAGACTGCATACCAATATTGATATTAGGTAAACTTACTCCTTGAGCAAAACTCTCAAGGCAAAAGCCAAAAGTCAGAATGATGAATAGCAAGATGGACTTTTTCAACTACAGCTCCTTCATTCCAGAAAGACGACTTTTTACCAAATCTTTAATCCCGCGAATATTAAACTCTTCTTCTTCCTCTTCTTCAAAATCTAGTCCCATACCAATTTCTTCATTAACGTTGGCAGAAGTTAAACGTTTATCAAAAGAAGCCTCTTCTTCCAATTCTTCAATTTCTTCATCTAGCAAACTAAGTGGTTTAATTAGATTAATATTATGATCGGTTACACCAACCAGCATAGATTCTCCGGCTACTCTTAAAATCATTAAAGACTTTTTAGGCCCCAGATGGTGCTGAGTTAAAACCTTGATCGTATGATGTTTTTGTTCTTTTCTTTTCTTAGTTGCATACTGTCTGAGAAAAAGAAATCCACCAAGTAGGAGTCCTGCAACCACTAATAAACCGCTCATTAATCCACCCATTGGACTCTCATTTTTCTTTTCACTCTTCTTTAGTTTTGTTCCAAAAACAGGAATCTCAGACTCTTTCTTTCCTTTAAAGTTTTGTTCTTCTAAGCTTACGTCTTCTTCAAGCAAAATCTTATCTTCACTACTAATACCTCGAATACTGCGAACCTTAATAGGCCCTTCCCTTTTTCTTTTAGGAACCTGATTCACTACAGGGATATCATTAGCAATACTATCACTGGCATCAAACTTTAATTGAGTTTGCATTTTGTTTTCAAAGTTTTCTGCAGAGATTACTGCAGGAGCCTTTGCCGATGGGGCTTTTTCTTGTGCAACCGCTTCTTCTTCCGTAAGTTTCAATTGCAAATACTTATATTTGTCTTCTACTTTTTGATTGTTCAAATTAGAGGGTTCTTCCAGAATATTATCCAGAGTCCCCAATAAAACGGCACGGCCATCGGCAACAGAGACAATTAACTTATTACCTTCTATGCTTGTTTCTACTCGGCCTTTAAATTTACTGGCATCAAATTTTTTTTCATAGTTAATTCGAAGTGCGAGGGTGTCACGATCTGGTTTAAAAGTGTAAAGGTTTTTCACCAAAGGATCAGAGATTTTATCAAAACGCTTATCTTGATCTAGCTCGGCACCTTTAACATTTACTTGCACCGTACTATTGATAAATTCGATCTTAACATTCTTATCATCCACTGGATTACTAAATTCATAAACAACTTTAAAATGAGATTGGCTCTCTTGATGCTGTACATGATTTAAAATTTCTCCCGCAGCAAATAAGTTTACTGCCGCAGTTAACCCAATGATAAATGAAATAAGTCCTTTTATACTCACTTGATCCTCGCCATCCTAGCAATTGATATCTTATTACTTAGCCTAGTTGTTGAACCCGTTCTTGCGGGCTAATGATATCCGTTAGGCGTACCCCGAATTTTTCATTCACCACAACAGCCTCACCGCGGGCCACTAGCTTATCATTCACTAAGATCTCTAGCGCTTCCCCTGCAAGCTTGTTTAATTCAATCACACTTCCTTGACCAAGATTTAACAACTCAGAAACCATCATTTTAGTACGGCCAAGTTCCACCGTAACTTTCAATGGTATATCTAAAATCAAATCTAGATTGCGATCATGACGTTCATCAGCAGACATTCCATCTCCTGCCCCAGGAGCTCCGCCACCGAAATCATCACCGCCTTCCATTGGATTTTCATCATCATCCATCGATGCGGCCAAAGCTTCGGCAACTGCTGCTAAATTAGTATCGTCAGACATAACGCCTCCTTAATATCCCAAACTTAATCGTCTTTAATTACTTTAGTAACCTGCACAGCACAGTTTCCGTGGCTTACACCATAGTAAGCTTTAAATTTTGGAACTTCTTCTACTTGAACAGTTAATTCACCCGTTGCATCTTGATCTAAAGGAATTACGTCCCCTTCTTTTAACTCCATCAAATCAGCAAGAGTAATTTTTGTATTTCCAAGCTCTACTAAAACTTCTGTTTCGGTAGACTTTAATTGTTGCTTTATAATATTCGACCATAGCTTTCTATCCGTTTGATCTGATTCAACCTGAAAACCAGAACTTAACTTTTGCTTGATCGGTTCAATCGTCGCGTAGGGGATAACAATAGTAATTGTTCCGTTGGCATTTTCTAATTCCACATCAAAGGTGGATGCTACAACCACATCCGTTGGTGGTACTATACCAACAAACTGTGGGTTAATTTCTGTACGAACGAAACTGGCATCAATCTTATGTACAGAGGCCCATGCTGCTTCTAGCTCACCGATGGCTAAATCCACAACCCTGCGAACAATTGATAACTCAATAGGAGTAAAATCTTTTCCCTCAATTTTAGTATACGGTCTTTCTGCTCCACCAAAAAAACTATCCACCAAAGCGTAAGCCAACTTACTTTCAATCACCAAAAGAGAAGAACCACGTAAAGTATTAAAACGAATTACACTCATACACGTAGGCATAGGCAATGTATTAATAAATTCACCAAATTTTAAAAAGTCAGTACTTGCTAAATTAATTGAAGCAATTCTGCGTAAAGCATTAGATAGCGATACACGAAAGGTTCTCATAAATCTTTCATAAATTACTTCCAGTTGTGGTAAACGACCGCGAATGATTCGATCCTGAGAGGTCAAATCATAAACAACTACGTTGGCATCGGTTGCTGCCGTGGAGCCTCCTCCACCGCCGCCGCTACCGCTGGCTTCAACACCTCCAGCGCCACCGCCTTCGTCCTCGTCAAAGCCACCATCAGAAACTGCGGCTAAGAGGGCGTCTACTTCACTTTGTGATAAAACCTGACTCATAAACTTCCTACCTTCTAGTTATAGAAGAACTCCGTAAATAGGACTCTTTTCACCTGGCCTTTGGTTAAAAAGGAATTCACAGTATTTTTAATTTCGTCCCGTAAAATATCTTTCCCCTCACGATTCGACACCTGGTCATAGGTCTTACTTGATAATAAAATCAAAATAATGTCGCGAATCTGCGGCTTTCTTTTTTCAATTTCTGCCTGAACCTCGTCGTTTCCAACTTCGAGAGACATATTAATTTTCATCAATTTACCCCCTCTGGTTCCAGCTAAGTTCACCAAAAAAGTCTCTAATGGCACTAACTTACCGATAAACTCTTCTTCTTCGGCAGCCTCTTTGGCTTGGGTTTCTTGCTCTCCTTCGATCACATTATCGATGCCAGGCTTTGCTTCTTCTTTTTTCTTGCCCATATAAAGCATCGCACCCACGCCACCCACAATTAACATATTGATAATTGCTAAGATGATAAACAAAGTAGGCTTGGAATTTCCTCCGCCACCACTGGCTGCTGGAGCTCCACCACCGCCTTCTGCTGCTTCTTCTTCTGCCACGCTGTAATCTCCTTGATGTCGTCACAATTCTGTCACTAGATATATGAGCAAAATAAATGCCATACAGACTTCAGTAGAGTCGGAGGAAGCGAGAAGAAATCTAGAGCTAAACCACATCACATTGCGACACGATGATGACAATTTTTCCTCGTCAGAAAGACCGAGGCTGACAAAACTTTGACGGCAGGCAAACTATTCTGGTTGCCCTATCTTATCATGCATTAAGCATATTTTTAATTTTCTATGTGAAATCAAATCCTTAGAGACTTTAATGTGTCGCATTGAAACTTTTAACCTTTTCCCTCAGAGAAAGGGTCTAATGACTGATGCGGGGGATTTTTCCGGCATATATATAATTAGATAGGATAAAGGAGTGACATCCTGGACCTAAGTTATGTATAAATACGGATTCTTATGGCTTCTCATCCCAGACTATTCCTTATTAATTTGCCATAAATTTTGACCCAAAAATTGATGAAAGCTAGAATGATTGGTGCAGATCAATGCATTCAGGGGGATTTGAAGAATGTTAAACGAACAGGGCCGTTCCAGGATGGATACCGTTATAAAATTGGCACTCGTATTTATTATCTCATTATTGAGTTTTTCTATCGGTACTTTTGTCGGTAAACAATTTAGTGATCAACAACATAAAACAGCAATGATTGAAGGCGATGGCGGACAAGCTCGTAGTACAGCGAGTATCCCTACTAACACTTTAGAGGTTGCTCCAGAAGAAGCTCTTACCGATGCTGATATTGCAAGTATCACAGAAGAGTTTGCTAACGCAGAAAAAGACGATATCGATGAGCTTTTAGCCGAAGTAAAATCAGAAACTAAAAAAGCAGACACAAAAGAAGATTCTAAACCTGCTAAAGAAGAAACGGCCAAAGCTTCCGCGGAAGACAGCATAGATGCAATGATGGCTGAAGTGGTTGCAGAAGAAGAGCCAAAAAAGGAAATGGCAAAAACAGAAACAACTACAAAAAAAGAAATGCCAAAAACACTTCCTGAAAAAGATGACATGGTTAGCGAAGTTGCCAAAAACATCACGCAAGACGTAAAGCCTGTAGTTAAAGATAAACCACAAAAAAGCAGAATCCCTACTAGCTTACCAGCTAAAGTAGCTGCTTCTACTGTTGGAAAATTTACGATTCAAGTAGCGGCTTATCAATCTGAAAAAGAAGCCAAAGAACACGCAGAAAATTTGACCAACCAAGGCTATTCTTCATTTTACTTAAAAGCTGATGTGAAAGGAAATACTTGGTTCCGAGTGAATGTTGGCTTATTTGCAAATAAAGAAAAAGCTGGTGTTTATAGAAAACAATTAATGAAAGAAGCCAGCTTAAAATCTGCTTTAGTGAAAAAGATTGTTCAGTAAGTAGTTTTCAAATCTAGATATGACAAAGCCCGATCGAAAGGTCGGGCTTTTTTTGTTTAATTTTTCCAATCCATTTTTGCTTAAATTGGCCTGGCTTAATAATTACTTAGTTCGCCCTCTTCTGAACTTCCGCTGTGATATCTTCAATTTTCTTCGGGTCAAAATCTTTGGCAACTTCTGCACGGTAAACTTTACTTGCTCGGAAATAGTACCACATATCTGGTTCTTTATCATTGTTGCGGTCAAACTCTTGGCGACGAATTTCACCTTTGAAGTAATGAGTCCATATATTGCCCTGTCCGTCGGTTTGAACCTTTAGGTAAACATCCCCTGTCTCTGCCTGATGGTACTTTACAACTTCAGCAAATTCATCTTTATCTAAATTCCACTCCGTGCGGGTGACTTTGGCGTTTTTGAAATGCTTTGCTAGATCTATTTTTCCATCCTTATCAAAATCAAAAAGCTGCATTTTCAAAACCTTTGCTCCATCTCTAGCCGTTTCTTGAATAACATAGAAACTGCGTCGAGAATCACCCTCGGTTTCTAATTCTTTAATAGATTGTTCACTAGCTTTACTGCTTAGATAATTATCGAGCTTTAGACTTTTCCAGTCAGGCAAAGGTAAATTTGTAGCGGCCGTTGCGCTAATTCCAAAAAACAATGAGAATGTGGTGAAAATCGACTTTTTCATACTGAACCCCTTAGCTATGCTAATTTTAAATAGAATTCAGCATGCTGCCAAATAGTCTGTGCAAAAAAGTCGTGAAAACCGGCAGTTAGAACTGATAACCTAGACTAAGCAAATTAAAGTCTACAATATTATTTTCTAAATCTTCCAATTCGTTCCTAAAACTGACGCCAAATTCATAGACCATATTTCTGGTCCAGTCCGCTTTAAAATTCATATCCTTATAGATATTCAAAGGTACATTAAAACCAAGCGCGAAAAAACTTTTGTTATCCGAAACGGATGAACTTTGTGCTGCCAGCGTGTTAGTGGTCTCTTCCGTGCTCATTCCAACTCCTAAAAATACGCGAAGTGGAGAATAAAATGGAATTCTGCGCTCTACACTAACTTGATAATCAGTGTATTTCGTGGACATACCAACTACTCCAATTTCATTGGATCGACTTCCCTGTGAAATGCTCACATCAATATAGGTGTTTTCCATAAATTTATAGTCATAACTGATTTTAAAATATGGATTTTCAATTCTTTGACTGGTATTTCCTGTTCGTGATGAATGAGTGTAACCAAAGTCCAATTGATTTTTCTTTGTAAAAGCAAAGGAATTGGATGCAAACAACAGAACCAGTCCCATTAAAATACTATTCTTCATTTTTCACCCCTAAGTCTTCAGACGGTTTTTTCGGGTCGGTAAATTCCTCAAGAATTTCATCTGGCTTTGCATTTTTCATCGCTTCAGGATCAACACTATAGAAATAAACTTCTTCTGTTTCTTTGCCTAAAACTTTCATTCTATATTTGTTCAAAACGGAAATACTTGCTTCAACAGTAGAGTTGTCAGCCATATAAATATCTGTAAACACTTCGTTTGTAATAAATCTTAAAGCTTCTTGTAAAATTGAATCCCGAACTTCCTTAGATAGTCTTCCATGCTCAGAATACTCTAAACCTAGTTTTTCCATTTGAATTGCTAGGAAGCTTTTGGCAAAATAACTACCCATCACATAAAAATGATCGTCTTTTACATAATTCGTATCTGAAAAAGGAGCATAAGACTTTGGCTTTTCAGAAAAGTTTCTGTAAGAGGAATGACCTCTAGCAAAGTGGTTCATAATTTCAGAACTACCTGTCATTAAAAAAGCAAATAGATCGGAGAAACCTTCATTGTATGTTCTCACTGCTCCCATTCTTGCCATGGCTTTGTTACCTTCAGAGAAAAACATTTTCGTTAATGGATTATAGCCATTCTTTTCTTTAAACAATTTATTAGCATAGGCATGATAGTAAATCGAATGAAAAGCCTCATGATACCAAACATCAGCATTCATGGTTGCTGGAATGTATTGATCTTCATAAACCACCATACCAAAGAAGTCTCCAGCAGAAGAATAAAAGGCATTATTTTTAGACGGAACAGAGTGAAGCACAATCCTTCTTGGCCAGTAGTTTTCAAAGGTCCAATTTAAATCATCCATTTTCTCTTTTAAGGTGTACATCAAATAGTACATGGTGGCAGCTTCTAAACTCTCAATTTGCCCTGCAGGAATATAGACGTCGCCTTTTTTTACAAACTCAAAATTGGGAGATTCACCATCAATTAAAAACTTCCCATCGTAAGCACTATATTTAATATCATTTGAACTAACATAGTATTTAAAGTTCACAAAATCAGATTCCAAAGTTTCCATGCTTTTAGGCCGCGGTACTTCTACTACTGTTAATTTATATTCCCCATCATCTTGGAGAACTGGAACCTGCATTTTAATCATTTCGCTGTCCGGCTCAGGCTTGCTACATGAGACATTCACTGCAAGCATTACCAAACAAACTATAGACAGTTTAAGAATATTTTTCATAATTACACCCGTAGGATCGCACCTACACCCAATTTAAATTTCCACAAATATTAGTAGCAATCTTCGCGCCAAGAAAGTTGTTTTTTTACTAAGAGACCTTGTAAGAATTGCATTTATTCGTTAGTTTAGCGCCATGACAAACCCTGGATACTTTGCTGATCGTTTAAACCCGCAACAACTAGCCGCTGTAGAAAAAGTGGATGGCCCTTTATTGATTTTAGCCGGAGCTGGCTCTGGTAAAACACGAGTTCTAACTCATCGTTTAGCGAACATTGTTTTACAACAAAAAGCCGCACCTGATGAAATTCTTGCCGTTACATTTACGAATAAGGCCGCCAGTGAGATGGCCCATAGAGCAGAACAAATTCTGACTGGTCTTGGCATTAGTATTCACGATAAACTTTGGGTTAGTACCTTCCACAGTACTTGCGTTAGAATCTTGCGACAACATGCCGAGCTACTTGGCTACAAGCGAAACTTCACCATTTATGATTCCGGAGATCAAATTTCTTTAATCAAAAAAATCTCTGCGAACAAAGGTTTAAAAGAAAAGGAGTATCCTGCAAAGAATTTTGCTTATCGAATCCGTTGGGCAAAAATGGAAGGGAAGCGTCCGGAAGACATTACCAAAGATGATAAGTTCTATATGGATAAAAGAACTCATGAAATTTATCAAATCTATGAACAAGAAATGTTTCGCGCTAATGCTCTAGACTTTGATGACTTACTTATGAAAACTCTTTTGCTTTTAGAGAACTTTCCTAAAGTTTTAGAAGGCTATCAAAGAAGATTTCGTTACATCATGGTAGACGAGTATCAAGATACCAATCACATTCAATACAAATTATTAAAGTTATTGGCCAATCACCATAAAAATCTTTGCGTTGTTGGGGACGAGGATCAGTCTATCTATAGTTGGCGTGGTGCTGATATTTCTAACATCCTTAATTTTGAATCGGATTATGATAATGCCTTTGTAGTAAAGCTAGAAGAAAACTACAGAAGTACACAAACCATTGTGGATGCAGCCAGCCATGTGATCTCTAAAAACACTCAACGAAAAGGAAAAAAACTTTTCAGTAACAAAGACAAAGGTGAAAAAATCCTGATTCGTGAAGAAGAAGACGATCGTGATGAAGCTAAATTTGTCGTAAAACAAATTAATAAAATAGCTAAATCTCACCCTTACAAAGACATCGCTATTTTTTATCGTAATAACACTCAATCAAGAGTCTTAGAGGAACAGTTACGTACCAGTGGGATTCCTTATAAAATTATCGGCGGCCTTCGATTCTATGATCGAATGGAAATCAAAGATGCCCTAGCCTATTTACGCTTAATGGTTAACCCGAACGATGACGTAGCAGTAAAGAGAATCATTAATGTCCCAGGTAGAGGAATTGGCAAGACTACTATTCAAAAAATTGAAGACATTTCTATGGATCGCAATATGAGCATGCTTGAAAGCTGCCATGTTTTGATTGAAGAAAAAGGAGTCAATGCCGGTACGCAAAAAAAGATCGCAGGATTTTTAGCTCTAATTGCTAACCTTAGAATTGAAGCGGAAAACTATTGTGCATCTGATTTATTGGGAATCATTTTAGATGAAACTAGCTATATTAAAAACTTACAAAAAGACGATACTCCAGAAGCGGTTGCCCGCCTGGAAAACTTAGAAGAATTAAGTAACGCGATTTTACAGTTTGAAAAAGATCGAAGAGATGCCGGTACTCTAGAATTGTTTCTAGAGGAAATGGCGTTGGTATCAGACCAAGACTCCGTAAATCATTCTGTCGACTGTGTACACCTTATGACTCTCCATGTATCTAAAGGCTTAGAGTTTCCTTACGTATTTATCGTTGGCATGGAAGAAGGAATTTTTCCTAGTGGACAAGCCGTCGAATCAGGGGAACAAGAGGAAATTGAAGAAGAAAGACGCTTAGCCTATGTGGGTTATACTCGCGCTATGGATAAACTTACTTTAACTCATGCTAAACGTCGACGCATGTGGGGGCAAACGCAGTTCAACTCTCCTTCACGTTTTTTAGATGAACTTCCACCTGAGTATGTAACCATGGGCTTAGGTTCAAATCGTCAAGCACCTAAGCTGAATGCAATTGGTAGCAGTTTTTCTTCTCGCGCTAATTCAGGCTCCAGTTTTGGATCCATGGCAGGTTCTGCCTCCAGTTATTCTTCCAATAAATCGGATGACGAATTTGACTTCGGAAATCCGAACCCATGGGTTGATGATGAATTCAACCAAGAAGCAAATCCTTTTGCTCAGGCAGCTCCATTAGAAGACTGGGAAAAGCCAAAAACTAGTGGTGGTGATTACCAAAAAGGAATGCGAGTGCATCATCCTCAATTTGGTGCTGGCACCATTTACGAAGTAAAAGGCTCTGGGGATAAGGCTAAATTGACCGTAATTTTTGATGGAAATTTTTTGAAGAACTTCGTAGCTAAATTTGCAAAGTTAACTCGTGTTTAACTAATAATACTAAATTTATTTTTTTGGATTGGAGCTTCCATTTGCATTTGGGTGGCTGCCACCCTCTAGTATAGATAGTTTTGATATCAGCCTTTTTTATGTATTTTTAAGACTTTTCAGAAATATTTCTATCTATGAGTTTAGTAATTCCCACTCTTGTTGGTAGCTTTCAATGTCCATTGGTTTTTTTATGTATTGTTTTGAGGGGCTGATGTATTGTCTGATTTTTCCATCGAAACCCTTGAAGGTTCTTGTATTTCCTTCCTGACAAATTTGATGATTGGGCACCATAGAGGTTTTCCCACCACCACCAGGAATGTCGATAGAATAGTTTGGCATCATTAGACCGCTCACTTTTCCCCAAAGTTGCTCTTGAATTTCTAAGGAGTCTTCTATACTTGTGCGTAGATAATCACTGCCCTCACTTGGGTCGCACTGAAACATATAATATGGTTTTACTCTTAAATATAAAAGCCTTCTCGATAGTGCTTGAATGATTGCTGGGTGGTTGTTTACTCCATTCAGTAAAACCATTTGATTAAAAACCGGAGTGCCATGGTCAACGATTCGTTCAAGCGCTTCCGCCGACTCTTTCGTAATTTCTCTGGGGTGATTAAAGTGAGTCATTAAATAGACTGGTTTGTATCGTTTTAAAAGCCTAGCTAAATCTTCCGTAATCCGAAAAGGATTCACCACTGGGATTCTAGAGCCAATTCGAATGATTTCTACATGTGGAATTTCTCTTAAATCTTTTAAAACCTGCTCTAGCCTATTGTCACTTAAACTTAAAGGATCTCCTCCCGATAGAATTACTTCTCTAATCTTGGGAGTATTTTTTATATAATCTAATCCCGCTTGGTACTCATCCTTCTTAGGAAAAACTTGCTCTTTCCCAGTAAAGTGTTTTCTCGTGCAATAGCGGCAATAAACATTGCAGTAATCAGTCACCAAAAACAAACAACGATCGGGGTAACGATGAATGATTCTTTGACTGGGACGATTGTTATTTTCATCCAATGGGTCTAACATTCTTTGAAACTGATCTTCTAACTCTAAAGCATTAGGCATAAAGATCTTTCGAATAGGATCTTCGGGATGATCCTTCGCTAAAGAAGCGTAGTAAGGAGTGGTTTGTACATTAAACTGCGAACCTTCAGCAAAAGCCCTCTCTTCCTGTTCAGATAACTTAAAATAATGAGCAAAGTCTTCTTTGTTCTTTAAAGAAAATCGCAACTGCCACTTGGGATCATGCCAATCCTCAATAGCAACAGATTCATCATAAATAGGTTTTGTTACCTTAAACTCTAAGCCCACGCCACCTTATATATATAAGGACAAACAAAGTAAAGCCCTCCTACGCCACGGCTCCGGCGGGCGGACCTATATTTACCTTTGATGCTCCACTGATCTTTTTAAGCCCCTAAAATTCGTAGCTTAAAAATTCGAACTAACAGAAGACAGGTTTAAATTTGAGGAAATGCCCGATAATACTTGCATTTGGGTGGCAGCCACCCAAATGCAAAGCCTTCCTACGCCAAGGCTTCCGTGGGCAGGCCCTTATTTGCCTTTGATGCTCTACTGATCTTTTTAAGCCCCTAAAATTCGTAGCTTAAAGATTCGAACTAGCAGAAGACAGGTTTAATCTTGAGGAAGCGTCCGAGAGTATTTGCATTTGGGTGGCAGCCACCCAAATGCAAATGACCCCTTGAGAACGCAGCGACTCAAACAGCCAACGGTCGCCGAAGCCTAGGCGTAGGCGCTCCAATTCCCCCGCGCCAGCATCAAAAAAACAAGCTTACGAGATTTAGAATTGAAGAATTTAGAAAGAGGCCTTCTGAGAAATGCATTTTTTCAGAGTTTTGAATCCCATGGATGGGATTCAACAAGCTCCAAGGATGGCAGGAAGCAGCGAAGGCTGCGACCGGAGTAGCGCCTCTGAAAAAATACATTTCTCAGAAGGCCGGTTCATTCAAAAATCAAAACCGAGGAAGCAAAAATAAACCCCAAAAAAACAACCCCCTCTCCTAACTCCCTAAAATCACTAGCCTGCCAAACAAGCGCAAAATGGTCACCCCCAACTGTCAAAGCATTTTACACAACTAAACCACCGTAATTACTAACAAAAACTAAAGACCACCAATCCCCATCGAAAGCCTAAACACCAAACTGTAGACAGAGCAAACAGCCAGAATTAGATTTTTCTCAAAAAAACCAATCACTTAGGCCATATTGTGCCAATTGGAGAGCTTCTTGTACTAATAAGGGGTGAGCACACATAGGATCGTGTCCCTGCTCAGGAGATTTTTTTAAGGAGAAGTAATATGAAAACATTAAGACAAAAAACATTAAGCCTGGCTTTGTTTGGTCTGTTAGCGATGAACAGTGGCTACAGCCTTTTAAGTCAAAACGAAAACACTTATGAAGGGCAAGTTAGCTTTGCCTCAGTTTCTACGGAAACAATTGATAGCCAACTTTCCGACATCCTAGATAGTTCCAGCTACAAATACAAGGCACTGAATATTTCAAAAAGCAATAGCGGGGTAAGAACTAGATACACTATCGAAGGCTACAAAAATTTAGTTTCAAAGGACAAAAAACTTTTAAGCAAAATGCTACTAGACAGCAATGTTGAATTAAAAATTGATGATGAAACTGGTGATGCAGTTTTAATCTACACCCATAGAGAAATAAAAACGAATGCTAAAGTAAAAGTAGATAACAAAAGCGCTGCCATTACATCAATGAGAATTGGTAACATCGAAAATGGCAATAAATTCAATAAAGGTAAAGCAATCGTAGAAGTAAGTGTTGATACGGAAGGAATTGCCATTGGCTCTTGTGAGTCTTGCGCAGATGAAATTAAAACGCTTCAATTTCCTGTGAGTTTAGAAGACTTAGATAGCATTGAAGCTTTGATGGCTGCATCTCAAATCGCTATGGACCAAAGACTAGAAGAAACTAAAAAAGGTAACGAAAAGCGACTTCTTGCAAAAAGAGAAAAAGCGAAGAAAGACCTAGAAAGAATGTGTCTTAAAAAAGACAACCCTAGTAGCCTTTCTAAAAGTGACCTAAGATGTATTTCTCGTAGATTAGAAGATCGTGACCCAGACCTAAACCCTAAATTGAGCGATGAAGAGAAAGACAAGTTAAAAGAAATTTTAGCAACTTACATAAAAGGTGAATACAAGGATCATCCTAAAACTAAAAAGTTCAAAAAGTACTTAAAAGGTAACCCTGAGTTCATCGCAGTACACAAGGAAGCTCGTAGAGATGCTTTACAAGAAGTGGCTGAAGAAGAAAAGTATGAGCGTCAAAGAGCCCGTACTGAACAAAACGAAGAAGCACTTAAAAATGATCTTGATTGGTTAGAAGACAGCATCTATGAGTGGGAAAACTTAAATGCACAGTTCGAAAACCTTTACAACTATGCAAACCGCGACCTTGCAAATAGACAGTGGCAGTGTGACTCTTACTCTGGATACTACCCTAATCAACAAAACAACTACTTTGGTAACCAGTACTCTGCAGGAGTTAGCTTTAACAACCGTGACGGATTCAACACTTGGGCTGGTAACACAAACTCTAGAGCTATGACTACAATGCCAGGCGTGAACATGATGGGTGGTAACAACCAGTTCATGCAAACGCAACAGCAAACGGCACAAATTTTAAGACAAAACTGTATGCAAAACGTACAAACAGCACAAAACTACTGGAACTGGGAACTTGGCAACTTAGAAAATGGTTCAATCAGTCCACTAGAGCAAAGCATCTCGACACAACTTAGAAACTTAAACTTAGACAGAATCTTCCCAACTACTTACAGCCTAGACGACCAAGACAACGGTGGATTACTAGATACTGACAAAGAATACTACTCATCAATCATCCAAGGATTTAACTCTGACTTGAAAGCGATGGGATTTAATACGAACGTAAACAGTGGCTACTCACTTAACAACAACGGATCAAGCCTTGGCGTAAGAAACAACCTTAGAACAAACAACAACAACCGCTTGGGTAACACATCTAGAGGAATTGGTAACACTGGAATACAGAACAGAAATAGAGGTGGTAGAATCTAACTTGAATTGCAACATTGATTACACAAACTTCTCCAACATTATGAGCGAAGCCAAGGTAGGCTTCGCTACTCCTCATTTAAAAGCTAAAAGGCTTTGAGTAGTTTTAAAGCCCAAGCAAGCGAATAAGTAAGTATACCTATTTGTACCTATGGTTTCTCAAGTGTCCGACTCCGAACCTAATTATATATAGTACTTAAATATTATAGATAACTTTAAAAGTATTCATCCGCAATTTAGTGGACCAGTTGATAAATTTCAAAAACCTTGAAGCATATCTTCTATTTAAAAATGATAAATTTAGGGCTGAGCTTTTAAAAATTAAAAAGCATGTCTACTCTAATCCTTCGGCCTAATAGGACCTTCTGTTTCTTCACTTGCTTGGATTGCTGACTTTAGGCCATCGCGACCTCTTTTAATTACATCTCGAGTTCCATCTACCCCAGACTTAATAACTCCACCAGTAGTACCAATGCCTTTTTTAAAAACTTTGCCCGCACCAACCCCAACGCCTTCGAGCTTTCCAGCAAAGAAGTCCAACCAGCGACTTACTTTTAGCTCCATTGATACAAACAACTGGGTAAAACTCCCAATTTCTCTCCCCCAGCCGACACGACCTTCAACTCTCAAATCAGCTCTAGGGTGTAGGTAGGTGGTAATACCATACCCCATACCATATACAAAAAACTGCTTTGAGCTATCATTCGCAATTCGATTCATCACTCCTGCAAAGATTCTGGCAATGGGAGAATTGGTGTCAGGGAAATTTACAAACTGCCACCTTAAACTTAAAACACCATACCAATTGGTTTCCCCATCTCGCCCAGAGCTACCAAGCAAAAAATCCATATACTGCTGACAAGATTGAGAGGTGGTCAAAACACAGGTACCAATGTTATAGCCTAAATTTCCGCCAAGCCAATAAAGGTCTTTATCTATATTCATTTGGCCCAACTCAAGACCATAGTCCCATTTATGTGGAAGATAGGGATGAGCATTTACGTATGGTTCATAACGCAATTTCTGTCTTAAATAACGAGATTCGATACGGTTCAATCGTTCAAGACTTAAGGTTCCATCTCTTAAACCTCTCTGAATATAAGCCTCTAGTTTTTTACGATTAATCTTTCTTCGACGCCGTTTTTTCCTTTTCTTAGGCGGCTCTCCAGTGAATTCCTTTTGAGATATTTCGTTATCAGCTAAAGGCTTTTTTTCTTCATTTCCTTCATCAAAGCTCTCAACAACTAGTTCTGACTTATCACTATCGGCATACTCCACTTCATTTGCGTAGCCATTACTTAGGAAAGTGCAAAAAATAATCCCTGAAAATAGACGTATTAAAAAAGTGTTTCTCATTTATTTATATTTTTTCAAATCAAGTCCCTTTTGGCAAAATTCACTATAAAGATCCAACATCTTAGTCCATAACGGCTGGGCTTTTTTTACCTACTCAGAGAAAACTAATCTAAAAAACTTCCAGATTTACTAGGCTTAGTATTTGAGTCACAAAAGAAACTTATTGCCAGCTCCTTAGAGCAAAACTGTTTAAGTAGTAACTATAGCTTTAAAGTTTAATTCTAGTCTCACTATCCTTTATATTTTTTGAGTTCAACAATCCATTTTGCTGCGATTTCTAATGAATAAATTCGGTGACTTCGAGGATTATTCTCCCTGGTATAAAAATTGAACTCTATTTTCGATTGAAGATATGAATACCTCGTAAAGGACCTATGTTAGCTTTGAAGATATTACTTTTGACTTTTTTTGTCACCTTGTGCGTTTTTAGCCCATTGGGACCTAAAGCAATGGCAAATCAGCTTCCTTCAAAATGTAGCTCCAGCCCTAAGATTAACTTTGGATTAGACCCCGAGCTATATAACAAAGAAAGCTTCCAGGAAATAAAAAGAATTTCAGAGGAGCTTTTGAAAAAGTGCGAAGGGCCTAATTGTAGCATTGTTGGAATCGGAAGATCTCCGGCAATTTTATTGCGTTACATCGAAAGTGTATCCAAGCAAAGTAGCATTGAACTTCCCTTCTCTACAAAAAAGCTATTCGATGAAGAAGTCAGCGAGCTTAGTCTAGATTCTCCATTGCCATTAAATTTAGTGAGACACTTTGATAAATACATCCCGCAAAATCAAGACAAAGTCTTAATCGTGGATTTCAGTTTCATGGGAACAAGTTTGATCACAGCAGCAGAGTTTTTAAATTCATATTTCAAGAGTAAAGGCATTCCTACGATAGTGGAAGTGGTAGCTATTCTGCAGATGAAGTATGACTTTGAATCTTTTCAATCCTATGCAAATAGTAGGGGGATAAAGGTCACTAAAAAAAACTCTCTCTATGCACTTGATCCGAACTCTGATTTTTCGAAATTAGCTTGGGAGATGGCTGCATTTAAGCAGTCTGCCAGCCAGTTTAAAAGTTTTGATATTCTAGGTGATCAAAATGTGGAAAGTTCGGAAAGGAATCAAATCGAAAGTATCAATGAATGGATTCTTTCTCTACAAAACTAACAAGAACAAAACTTTAGTCTTCTCAAAAAAAAATGCCCCGAGAATTTCTCCCCGGGGCCCCGCTCTACCACCAATCTGAGTCGCGATTTTAGTGCATCATAGATGTCGTACTAGGCTGTAAATCATAGTTGCTATCAAAAGTTGATGGCGGCCTTACCTGATATTATAAATGCATTATTGGTAGAATTGGAAGCATTTCCTTCATATGCGCCACCTGGCAATAAAAATCCAGTTTCTAAACGCACATGAGTAGAATCATTTGGAAAGTAACTCATTCCCAAATCGATTTCTGTTCCTAAATAATCGTCTGTCGTTGCAGTTCCTACTTCATTTAGCTTAGCATAGATTAAAGAAGCATCATAATGAAAGCGATCAGAACTTTTGTAAGTAAGCTTTGGGGCGATGAATAGAGTATTACCGATATAATCTGTATCTACACTACTACTCGAAGCACCTCCAATGGCACTGTTATTTAGGTCTAGAGATGAATTCCCCATCTTGTGGTTAAACAATAGGTAGGCTACATCAAGGTTACGATCGAATAAAAAACCTTCATAATTATTAGAATTGGGATCATCGCCCGTTGCATAACCTATACGTCCATCAAAATGAAAGTCCGTAGCAAAATCAAAAGTAAAATTAGCTAGAAAACCAGAGGCCTCAAAACTTACTGGAGCTCCCGACTTTACAACCCCTGTGTCTCCAGAAAGAAAACCTGCTTCCAGTTCTAAATCAAAACCTGTGTATGCTTGTTTCAGATAAACGTTAATTTGTTCAGGACTGTAGCCACTTGTAGGAGTTCCACCAAAAACGGTTCCAGTGTCATCAATTTTATCTCCACTAGTGGTTTTCTCATAGTATAAGCCTAAATTTAAACCTGAATCTGGATTTAAATACTCGTAATGGAAAGTTAGAATATTCACATCCGCTTTATCTACAATTGAGCCTTCAGACTTCTTACCATAGTAGGGAGTAATCATGTGGTTACCCATTAAGATCTTCCAACCAATCACATCTTGAGTATCCATCCAGTGATCAAAATCGTTGATACCAGCGTTATGAGTTAAGCCCATCCCAAAATGCTTTGGCGTTCTACCAAAAATGAAAGCTCCATTTTCTTGTAACCAAGTTAGATAAAGTTGAGTTGCCGCAACAGTTTCCACTCCCATACTTTCTGCAATCACAGAACTGTCATCAAAGCTAACACTAGAAGTGGCTTCCGAATTTGAAGGGTTTCCTAAAAAGGCACCCACTTGGTTAGTTTGTACCCCATTGTTTGCATTGTTGAAAACGTCAAATCTTGCGCGAACAATGATGTCGTCTTTAACGATGATTTTGGGAGTAAGAGCTAGATGATGTAAAAGAAAGTTTTTTTCTTCGCCATCAAGGTCGTAATTTCGAATATCAGTTGCTTCTAGGCGATAGTAACCATTCCAAGAAACACTAGTAGCAGACGCGTTTGCAGCCATTAACAAACAACTCAAAACATATAGGCTAAGTAATTTTAATCGCATAGGAATTCCTTATCTGTATAAAGACATAGAACCCCTTATCACGACCTTGGTCAAGGTCTAAGAGGCTCATAATTTAGCGCGGTAATGCTAACTAACTAATCACTCCAATGATGTCAGTCTCACTAACTACAACCAAGTCGCGACCTTCGGCTTGAATTACATTTCCTGCATATTCGTTAAACAAAACTTTATCGCCAACCTTTACATCTAAAGGCAAAACTTTGCCTTTTTTCTTCAAAGCGCCTTTTCCTATAGCAAGAACTTCTGCTTTGTCTCTTTTTTGAGGAGCACTATCGATTAAAATCAAACCAGAATCTGTCGTTTCTTTTAATGGCTCTAGTTCTAACAATACCTTATCATACAATGGAGCTAAATATTTGCTCCAATCAACACTTGGCTTGGATGCATTTACTGGAGCCTTAGCTGCTTTTTTCACAGCAGCTGTCGTTTTTGCGGTAGGCTTCTTGGCCTTCTGAGTTTTCGGTGCTGGTTTCGAAACTTTTGCTTTTTTAGTCGGAACTTTCTTTGAAACTGCTTTTTTGGTAGCTTTTTTCGCAACTTTTTTCTTTGTTGCTTTCTTTGTCGCCGTTTTCTTAGTCACCTTTTTCTTCGCAACCTTCTTTTTTGCAGCTTTCTTGGTCACTTTTTTCTTTGAGACTTTAGGAGCCACCTTTTTTTTAGTAGCTTTTTTCTTAATCGGCTTTTTTGCGGCCTTCTTTTTAGTTACTTTTTTTGCAGCATTCTTTTTTACTGCTTTCTTCGCCACTTTCTTTTTAGTAGCTTTTTTTGCAACTTTTTTCTTTGTAGCCTTCTTAACCACTTTCTTTTTAGTCACCTTTTTTGCAGTTTTCTTTTTAACCGCCTTCTTCGCTACCTTCTTTTTGGCAGCTTTTTTTGCAACTTTTTTCTTTGTAACTTTCTTAGCCACTTTCTTTGCAGCTTTTTTCTTAGTCGCCTTCTTTGCTGTAGGCTTTTTAGCTAATTTCTTCTTTTTCTTTGCCATGACAAACTCCTGTTTACAAAACCGACTATATGAAACTAAAACACAGCTCAGTGTCAAGCTGCTTCGGGCCTATCCCTTTCGGTTTACACACTATAGCAGAGGATAGATACTTTAAAAAATAAGTGAATAACATTGAAAGCCTATTCGAAAATCAAAAATTCTCAAGCCCGTTTGTATTCTCCCCTAAAGTAAAGCGGGTAAAGAACCAAAACAGAAAATTTGAATTCATTCTCATGCAAATGCATGACTCCATCATTTCTTAGCATTAGGATAGCAAGCATGAGTTCAGGAAAAACAAAAATCAAAAAACTAAAAGCCGTTTTATTAACCTTCGTAGCTTTAGGACTTGCAGGCATGTTCATTCTAGCTAGCTGGACGATTCACCTCAATCAAGTCATTAATCAAGCCCTTCAAGAAAGAACTCTAACACCAACTCAAGAATTCTTTGCATTGGGTAATCAAGTTTTTTTAGGACAAAAAATTCGCATCGAAAGCCTATTGAGCGACTTAGAAGTTTATCGCTTAAAGCTTAGCAAAACCGGTGTATTGCTTGATGGAGAGTTACGTCTTCTAAAAAAAGACCAATGCCAGGCACGCTTACCTAATGTAGAGAAAGAATTTGTCCACTGCTTAGAGCTTAATTTCCGTAATAATTTCGTGGAAAACCCACAATCCCATATTCTGATAGGATGGGAAAATGCAGATGTCATTAATCATATTGAAAACCTAAACAATCAGGAAGAAGAAATTGTTGCAGACTTTCCACCAATACGTTTTGCTCAGTACATCGGTGACAAATCAATCTTAAGAAGAAATATGGAACTAGGAGAGTTTCCAGCCATTTGTTTAAACTCTGTCTTGGCCATCGAAGACCCTGGTTTTTTGGAACATCAAGGTTTTAGCTTTCGCAGTATTGCCAGAGCCATTATAAAGAACATTCAAGCCGGCCGTAAAGCGCAAGGCGGAAGTACGATCACCCAACAATTGGTGAAAAACTATTTTTTAACTCATCAAAAAACCTACACTCGAAAGCTCAAAGAGCTCATTATGGCGGTGCTCTTAGAAATTCGCTCGAGCAAAGACAATATTCTCCAAGCCTATCTAAATGAAATTTACATGGCTCAAAATGGAGTTTTTGAAGTTCGAGGTTTTGCCGCTGCCAGTGAACACTATTTCGCAAAGGAAGTGGAAAAAATAAATACCGCAGAATGCGCCTTATTGGCTGCTATTTTAAATAGTCCCGGTAGATACAATCCTTTTAAACATCCCGACAATGCCAAAGCTCGTCGAAGTTTGGTGCTAAGCAAATTAAAAGAAGAAGGCATTTTAAATGATAAGGAGTTTGAAAAATGGGATAGTTATCCCCTGCCAAGCAAGCAAAGTGTTGTTCGACTGGATCCAGCCCCCTATTTTTTGGATGCCGTTCGTGATGAAATGCAAAATTTAAAAATTGATACGGGCAAAAACCTAAAAATTGTCACTAGCTTAAATTTAAATGCTCAATCCGCGGCAAGAAAAGCTCTAAAAAGTGGATTAAATAATTTAGAAAAATGGCGCAAAAACTTAAAAAAGAATGTGGAAGAAGGAAAAAAACTTCAAGGAGCCATTTTAAGCGTAGATCCTTTAAATTCCTATGTTAGTGCAATGGTGGGAGGACGTGATTATCGAACTGCGCCATTTAATAGGGCTTTGCGAGCGAAAAGACAAGTCGGTTCAATCATGAAGCCTTTTGTTTATCTTAGTGCTCTAGAGAGTTTTCGCCCAGATACCAATGAGTTTTATACCCCTATTACTGAATTACCCGATGAAAAAATAACCTATGACTATGATAATCAGTCGTGGACTCCAAAAAACTACGACAAAAAATTTCGCGGTAAAGTCCCATTATACTATGCTTTAAAAAACTCATTAAACGCACCTACGGCGAATCTTGGAATCGAAAGTGGACTAGATAATATCGTAGATGTTGCCTATCGCCTTGGGGTAAGATCAAAACTTTCACCTTATCCTTCACTGACTCTCGGTGCCTACGAACTTCATCCTGTAGAGGTATTGCAAGCTTATGCTGCCTTGGCTCGCTTTGGTGAGATTCGAGATTTAAAGTTTGTAGTTCAAGTATATGATTCTGAAAATCAAATGATCTACAAAGCAGAAAATAATCCTAAACAGGTGATAGCCAAAGAAAATGCTGCTGTTTTAGTTGGGATGCTAAAGCAAACCATCGAGACTGGTTCAGGCCAAGTAGTTCGAAGGCTTGGCTTTGAAAGACCTGCTGCTGGAAAAACCGGTACTACTAGCGACTACCATGACTCTTGGTTTGCTGGCTTCACTCCGTATCACGCAGCCATCGTTTGGGTGGGATATGACGACAACACTCCTCATGGCTTAACCGGGGCTAGTGGTGCTGCCCCTATTTGGGCGAATTATATGAAGGGCATTCAGCATTTATTACCGGATAGAGATTTTTCCTGGCCAGAGGGGGTGAGTGTGGTAGACTTATATCCCTCCGATTATAGTACGAACGAAGAACTACGACAATCTGAGGAGTTTAATCAAAAAGTACAATTGATTTTCCGTAAAGGAAACGAACCTTAGAGGTAAGAATGAATGAATCTGTAAATAAAGCCTATCAACTTGCCATTGAAGCACGAAAAAATTCCTATAGTATTTACTCAAAATTTGCTGTAGGTGCCGCTTTAAAAGTAAAAGATAGTGAACAAATATTTACGGGCTGTAATGTAGAAAACTCTAGTTTTGGGGCAACCATTTGCGCCGAGAGAACTGGCCTAGTAAAGATGGTTAGTGAAATTGGCGGACAACACAAATTAGAATTCGTTGTTGTTGTGGCTGATACAGAAGAAGCCACTCCCCCATGTGGTCTTTGCCTTCAACAACTTTCAGACTTTGTAGATCAAAATACCATGGTTTACCTTGCTGATTTAAACTCGATCAAAAAAGAAATGAAATTTACGGATGTGATGCCAAACATTTTTGTTTTCAAACCAGAAGAATAAGAAGCCAATAATAAAGCTTTCTAGCGATCCTCATAAAAAAGTATTGATCTAAAATTAAAAAAATTGGCTACGCACTATTTGTTCAAAATATTGATAAAGTAAATAACATTTCGCAAAAGCTACAAAGCTATCTTCTAAACTAATCTACCTGGCACTGAGCTTAGATCTAGTTTAGTAGTCTATAAGGTTTAAGTTTTATAAAAAACAAAAATTAGTTAGCAGCATGGAGAATTTGAAAACTTAGGTTTCGCGCTTTCAAACTCTCCTCAAAATCTATTTATACTTGCTTTCCCTTAGCTATGAAAAATCCAAATTGGACAATCTACCTCTTTGGTGATTGCACGAGCTACACTACCTAAAAAGTAGGTTGTTTTTGTTTTAGCATTTGTATTCAAAGCAATTAAATTGACCTTGTTAGCATCTTTATAGCTATGAACACTTTCAGCGATTGAACCAGGATCTGATAACAACTCTGCTTTTGCCTTTACCCCATAAGAAGCCATTTTTTCTTTTAATTTGTTTAGTCTTTGCTTGCGTTGACCAATGTCTAATTTAAAAAACTCTCCTACACTAATCCAGCCACCGCCCATCAGATAAGAGCTATTTTGTAGCAAAGGATCTATCGGCGTTGGAATTTTATGAAGCAAAGTTAGCTTTGATCCAAACGTATTTACGAAGTTACCTAACTTTTTAAAAGTAGCCGCTTGGTTGTTCATTAAATCCACAGGGAATGCAACATTACCTAAGCTTGTAATTTTATCTTTACGATTTGGAACAATCAACAATGGTATTTTAGAAACCATTAGTAGACTTTCCGTAAAACTTCCCAAAAACATTCGACTCAAATCCGAACGAGTGTGATTGGCACACAATATAAGGTCCACAGAATTTTTTGTGGCGTAGTGATTAATGGCCTTCACATCTCTTGTGGTAGATGCTTTTGTGTTAAAAATGATGTGTGGCAAGCTATGATGAATGTTTTTTAGCTTTTTAGTCCACAGTTCCATTTTAGTTAAAGCCTGAGGAGCGAAATGTTGTAAATCCTTTTTCGGTAGATCCCCTGCCCATTTCAAAGTCTCAGGACTTAATACAAATGTAGGAACCACTAATATTTCTTTCTTTTTATTTAAAAGTTTAAGCACTTCAATGCTTCTCAAAAAGACATTTTCATCTTCATCAAAAGGGTTGATTGCCCAAGCAATTTTAAATTTTTTAGCCATATTTCATCTCCTGTGGAAATTTTAATTATCTTTCAATTTTGCTGTCCTGCTAATCTCTGTGCCTGACTTTAATATTGTAATTCTCGATCTTTATTTCTATTTCTATTTCTATTTCTATTTAAGGCTGCTGCAGCTTCACTTTTCCTGTCCAACAGTTTTCAATTAATTTTAAGCAAGCCCTGGCAAAAACTATTCGCATCACCAGAACTATATTATTTTATCTCTGCCTATCAACGAATACAACTATACTAAAAAATTATGGTTTTTTTCATTTCCTAAAAAGTATCTAAAATTATCAATGCTAGTATCAGCAATGGCCTTCAACGCCTCTTCTGACAAATAAGCTTGATGCGAGGAAACAATAACATTTGGAAAACTAATTAAACGAGCTAATTTGTCATCTTGGAGGTTTTCAAAACTGTGATCCTCAAAGAAGAAGTTTTCCTCTTCTTCATAAACATCAAGAGCAACACCTGATAAGTGGCCCTTTTTCAAAGCTTCAATTAAAGCCTTCGTTTCTATTAAGCCCCCTCTTCCGGTATTGATAATTTTTGCCCCAGGCTTTAATAAAAAGACATTTTTTCGATCAATAAAATAGTGAGTCTCCTCATTCAATGGCAAATGAAAACTCAAAATATCAGCGGAAGCGATTATCTCTTCTTTCTCAACGTAAGGAATTCCCATTTCTTCTAGTTCAGGATTTGGTGTTTTATCATAGGCAATGACTTTCGAACCAAAGGCAGAAAAGTATTTCGCCACTAGGGAACCTATTTTTCCGGTACCCAAAACAGCTACAACTTTGTTATTTAAATTACTTCCCACTAAATGATCCAATCGAAAATCAAATTCTCTAGTGCGCTGATAAGACTTGTGGATCTTCCGATTTAAATTCAAACAAAGGGCCAATGTGTATTCAGCAATGGCTTCAGGAGAATAGGAAGGAACTCGGGCTACTTGTACTCCAAACTCTTTTGCCGCTTCAAGATCTATATTATTAAAGCCAGCACAACGCAAAAAAATTGCCTCTAAACCTTCATGAGCTAGCTTTTCTAGATTCGCTCTATCGAAGCAGTCATTTACAAAGGCAAAAATCACCGAATACCCAAAAGCCGTAGCCAAGGTGTTTGTGTTAATGCTTTCCATTTGAAATCGTACATTTAGAGATTTTTCCTGAAAAAAACTTTTGAAATTTTCTAATTCATATTCTCGGGAAGAACTAAAGAGTATTTCCATTTATGCTAACAACCTTTTAAAACCATTCTTTACCGAATTAAATTCCTTATTCAGAAAATTCCAAAAGCGTGCTTTTATTAAATCCCCTTCTAAGAAATCAATCATAGAGTTCAAGACTAGCATAGCATCAGTAGAAGTAAAGATACCGACGATGGAACCGTCCACTTCGTGCACAACCACTGAGCTTATTTTATTTTCTAACATTTTTTGTAGAGCGACCTTTACGGATGTGCTGGGTAACATCATGATTACGTTTTCATTCATGATATCTTTGATTTGTAAATTCAAAGGAGAAACCAAAGCAGCCTTCACATCTTCATGAGAAATTATTCCACAAATTTTACCCCGACACAAAACAGGTAAATGAGAAATGTTCTTATCCGCCATTAAATTAGCAGCTTCCTCAGTTGTACACTCCACTTGAATATGGATCGGTGTAAAGCTCATATAGTTTCTTACTGGATTGATTGTCCCCATGATTCCCTCCTTAAGTGACATATAGATTTAAATAGCATATGTTGTGCCTACTTTTTTAATAAGTATTTTCAGGTATTTACAAACCTTCTCTTTTTTTAAAGCGATTTTTGAGACAAGTTAGCCTAGAAACGAGAGACAATCTTACCCATCAACAATCTATCTTCCCCAAGAGTAGATACTAAAAATTAGTTTCACAGCTCTAGAGCGATAGCATAAGAAGTTCTCTGCTTTTTTAAACTCGCTTCAAAAATTGGACTAAAAATTAATCATAAAACTCAGATCCAAGGTCCCCCCATCTCTCTATATATGGGTTCCCCCAGAGAACAATCCTCTATTTCCTGTCAGCAAAGGCTGATGGTCGCACTTATTGTAAGACTGATAGTGACAATTATTGGCGCAGGTATAACCATTTTTCCAAAACCAGGAAAACCAGCTTAGTTTTGTGGTGTCTTTTTGGAACCACCCTATAAATATGTTAGAATCGGTCCCAGCTGTAAGGGAAAAACTATATGAAGCGAATGAGCTTAAAAATAAATCGAAAGCTTTTTAGCAATGGGATCAAAATCGCATTCGCTTTTGCTTTGAGTTTTGTATTGAACCAATTTCCCATGGATCAAATTGAGTTTTTTGCCTATGACTTACTTTTTAGAACAAAAGCCAATAGCGCTACCTCTGGAGAAATTGCCATCATCAATATTGATCGCAACAGTATTGAACAGCTCCGACATGAGCCCGATTTAACTGACTATACTTTATTGATGCAACAATTAAAGGAGCTTTCACCAAAGGCCGTTTTGTTTTTACCAGATTTAGCTCGCATTAATGCAAACCAAAATCAAAAAGCTGCCTTTGCAAGAAGTACAGAAGACTTAAATAATTTCATTGTAAGCATCGAGGATGTACCATTAGCTGGTGCAGAAAATAAATTTAAATTAAGTACTCCCCTTCACCACATCAATGTGCAACCAGGCATCCTATCTAAAGACAGTAGAAACTTCGCACAGGATAATGTTTCTCGTCGTGCTTTGGTTCATTACGAAGGTCACTATTTCGCACAGGCACAAATTGCTCAATTGGTTAATCCTGTGAAAGATCCAATGGACTACCAAGGTGCTTTTCCTTTCAAGGGCAGTATTCAGGTGTTGGTCAATCTTCATAAAAAAGGAAGCTTTAATACTTTTAGTTTCATCGACGTTGTTGATGGAAACATCAATAAAGAAGAGCTTCAAAACAAGATTATTGTGATTGGTCAAGACGCACAATCTGAAGCAGATAACTATGTAATGACGCCATTTTTAAGAGATGTAACGGCAATGTCAAAAGCAGAATACAATGCCAATATCATTGATGGCTTAATTAAAAACAATTCCATTGTTCAAACCTCAGAAGTCTTAAGAGCTTGGCTTTGCTTTATCATTTCTTTAATTACCGTTTTTATCACAGCACAATTTCGACCTACCAGAGGAATTTTCAGCCTACTTGCTTTAGCCACAGGCTATTTTCTAATAAGCCTATTCTTGTTTCATCTAGAAATCTGGATTCCTGTCGCCCATCCATTGTTAGCAATTTTTGTGGGATACTATCTGTTAATTCCTTTTCGTTTGGTACAAGAAAACAAAAAGTCGTGGGAATACCAACAAAAGAACCGCCTTTTAACTCAAGTAGAAGAACTGAAAAACAATTTTATCTCTATGATGTCTCATGACTTAAAGACTCCCCTTGCACGAATTCAGGGTATGGCTGAACTTGCATTGAATGATCAAGGAGATCTGAGTCATGAGCAAAAAGATGCCTTGAGTACCATAAGCCGAAGCTCAGAAGAATTGAGCTTGTTTGTTTCCTCCATTCTTAATTTCGGTAGAATTGAAAGCCAGGGCGTTAAATTAAGATTAGAAGCCAATGACCTAAATCGCTTAGTGGAAGATGTTGTTAAAAAATATCAATATCTAGCAAAAGAAAAAAACATCGAAATAATCACTGAGCTTGAGCCACTTTTTTCAACCCCTATGGATACAGCCCTGATCCGCCAGGTGGTGCAAAACTTAATCGAAAATGCAATCAAGTATAGCCCAGAGAATTCTAAGGTTTTGATTTTTACCGAAGAAGTAGATGGGAAAATACAATTACAGGTTACCGACCAAGGAGCCGGAATTCCTGTCGAAGAGCATGATAAAGTTTTTATGAAGTTTTACAGATCAAAAAATGCCAAATCCTCACCCATTAAAGGAACTGGCTTAGGTTTATATTTAACAAAGTATTTTGTAGATTTACATCAGGGAGAAATCCAGATAGATAGTGTTTCCGAGCAAGGAAGCACTTTCACTGTCAATCTACCAACCAATTTAGAGATATAGGAGAAGTCATATGATTCGTGTACTAGTAGTCGATGATGATCAAGGACTAAGAAAAACAGTAAGCGCCGCCTTAAGAAACACAGGTCGCTTCGACGTTGCAGAAGCTTTCGATGGTCAAAACGCCATTGAGCAGTTCGAAGATAAAGAATTTGATCTTGTCATTCTAGATGTGGACATGCCTCGTAAAAATGGCTTGGAAACTTTAAAATGGATTAAAGCCAAAGACCCTCGTGTGATTTCTATCATTTTAACTGCTCACGCTACGGTAGATGATGCGGTTACTGCAGTAAAAGAGGGAGCTTACCACTACCTTTCAAAACCAATTCGCAGTGAAGACTTATTAGAAATGGTTGAAAAGGCTCTAGAAGCACAAAGCTTGATTTCTTATGCAGCCAACTCTGCTCCAATTGAAGCTGGTAGAAAATTTATTGGTGGGAATGCACAAATGCAGAAGGTCTTTCACCTAATTCATAGACTTTCTAAAGTAGATACTCCGGTACTGATTCGTGGTGCCTCAGGGACAGGTAAAGAGTTAGTCGCAAAAGCGATTCACTTAAACTCTACCCGAAAAGATGAAAAATTTGTTGCGATTAACTGTTCGGCAATTCCCGAAAACTTATTTGAGTCTGAATTGTTCGGTCACGAAAAAGGCTCTTTCACTGGTGCTGATCAAAGAAAAATCGGAAAATTTCAATTCGCTGAAGGCGGAACCCTATTTTTAGACGAACTTGGAGATATGCCGGTTCTTATGCAAGTGAAATTACTTCGTGTACTTCAAGAAAAGAAATTTACTCCTGTAGGGGCCAATCGCGAAGTACCTACCAATGTTAGAATTATCGCAGCGACAAACCGTCCTTTAGAAAAAATGATTGAAGAGGGAACATTTAGAGAAGATCTATTCTATCGTTTAAATGTGATTCCAATATTTTTGCCAGAACTGAAAGACAGAAAAGACGACATCGAGAGATTAGCTGATACTTTTATTCAAAAGTTTAACAAAGAACATGGTCGTAAAATCATTGGCTGTACTGCCGCTACGATCAAAGCTTTCCAGCAATATGACTGGCCAGGAAATATTCGTGAACTTGAAAACGTCATTGAACATGCTTTTGTTATGGAATCTGAAAACCGTATCGATGTTAACTCTCTACCGGAGAAGTTTTTAGAAACCATCGGATTAACACCAAAACAAATGATCATTCAACAAGAGGGTGCAGCTTCCACAACAGACTCTAGCGATGATTTGATATCAGAAGAAGGTGGAATTATTATCCCTGATGACAATTTGGACTTTAGCAAACACAAAGAAATGTTTGAAAGAGAGTTCATCCTAAAAGCATTAAAAATGTTTAAAGGAAGAATCAACCAAACGGCTCTTCATGCAAACATTCCGAAGAAAACATTACTCAGAAAAATTGAAAAGTATGGAATTAATCCGAAAGATTTTTATATTCAGTAATAAAGTCCTAGCTTACAGCTAATATTTCAGTCTGAATTCGAAGATGGCTTGAGTTATTACTCTTCGAATTCAGCTAAATTTAACAGAGAACCGTCTTCCGCTGCCTGATCTTTTTAAAAAAGACTTAACTTTGGACTACCGGTCTTTCAAAATGGGTTATAAACTGGGCCACTTAATTGCGGATCAATGACTTTACAACTTAGAAGTCTTTTGGGATTTCAGATCCGTCTAGTTTTGTTTTCGCGTGAATAATATATCTATTTCATAAACTCAAAGACTTAGCTTGTATTTATCCGCATTTAAAGAGGCAAATCAAAAAGTCTGACTCACGGTCTGTAGACACAACGAAACCCCACAGTAGTAGCATTATCATTAACTTTAGCGTTTAAGGCTATAGAATAGATTCCTGTTCCAGGATAATTGCTAATATCATCATAGTCTCCTCCCCGAAACGCATAGCCACGGTTCCAGCTTTCATCAGCCATTGAACCAAACCACTTACCTACACCATGAGAAGAATCATATAGACCCTGAGGACCAATTAAGTCATTTGTGAGCGAACCCGATAAAACACTTAATTCGCGCCAATTGGGACTACCGTCAGTGGGACCTTTTGTGAAAACTGAGTCACTTGATGACCAGTCCACAAACTCCCAAACATTTCCAGCAAAGTCCCAGATCTCTGAACCGTTACTAAGTTTATGTCTAGCTTTTGAATTTCGATCTGCTCCAAAATCAGGAGCAAAAGAATTGCTATAAGAGCAAGTGGCATTGTAGCCATTGTTTCCCATAAACATACAGCCAGAGCCCACTGCCCCCCCGGACCAGTTCTCATCTTGATTTTCAATATTGCGGGCAATTGTCATCCACTCAGAATTAGAAATCATCGCGAAACTTCCACTATAGCCCGACTCCGATATAATATTGCAAGTTCCAAATGCGTCCTCTGCAGATATGCTTACCCAAGGGCTAAAAGCTGCCAGGGAAGTAGCCTTCCCTGAAACATCTTTCGCTTCGTACTTCATAACACAAAACTCATCGACCGAATAAGCTGCATTTCCCTCAACTGGTACATAGCCAGTCGGACAAGTTGAATAGTTTAAAGTTACTTTTGACTTATTAGAAGAGATCCCATCAACCTTCACCGAATAATTAAAAGAAGCTTCAGAAGCTTGATTGTGCAGTACCCTATAACTTAAACTACAAGCTCCAGCGCCATCGCAAGTACAAGGCTCCACAATCTCTGCTCCAACCAAGTTCTCAACACTACAATCTGATGCTTTTTTTCCATCATTATTTGTATAAGGAAGACTTAATACTCTAGTTGTACCATAAAGATAAGTATTACTTGAAAATGCTGAAGTTTGAGTTGAACTAGCTACCACTTTAATAACAAGCTTTTGAAGTGAACCGTCTTCTGACTCAATTTGAATTCCACCCGAGCCAAGAGACTGAGCTGTAAATGTAGCTTTCACACCAGATGAGTCGACTAAAAGAGTTCCCACTCCTCCATAAACACTCCAGTTTACCTGAGCGGCTTCCACAGCCTTATTGTTTTTACTTAAACTAAATAATTGGATCGATTGAGTTTTTTCAAGCTCTAAATACTCGACCATCTGTGATAAGTCTGTTTCACTTTTTGATATTATTAATGAATCTTGAAGTAAGGCTTCGTCTTGCAATTGACTAAAACATCCGGTGATAAAAAGACAAAACCACATAAATATTAGTGATTTCAGTCGAATTGATATCATTAAACCTCCCTCTACACCAAAGTCTCAGTTCTATAGTCGGCAAACATTCTGTGTTTCTTTACAAACTTGAGCTATTTGGAGAACTTTTCTTCAATTCGGCAGCAAACTGTTTCACACTGATTCAGTATCTAGGAGGCCTCTCTTTATTCTGACAACTGTAGAAAGGTAGATCGTTTCCCATAGTTTCCTAACAAAAATAGATTTATTTCAAACAGCTTGAATACTATGAAGGCTTTTGAATGAACTCAGAGACGAAATCGAAGTCAAAAGACACTTAAACTGGCCCACTTAATTGCGGATAAGTAACAGCTATAAGCTTAAAATCATTAATATCACAACAAATAACCAAAATATTAATCGGGACAAAAATGAAAAAACAAAAAAAATTATCACTTAGCACTCTATATCCGTCATTAAGTGGGCCAGTTTAAAGGGCTCCCTCGAGAATAAATGCCATTGATTCAATAAATATACTTCGGGGCTTCTATTGTTAGCTACACATACTTGTAGTTGAAATTTTCAGCATCAATTCAAAACACTAGATACTGGTAAATTCTTCTTCAATCTGACAATTCCATGTAAGTATTTGAAATTACTAAATTAATTTCTTAAATAGCTCCATATCAGTAGCCATAAAAAATAGTAAAAAAAATCAGCAGTTTCTTGCCAAAGCTTTCTGTTTTTGATAGTTTCCAGCTTCTGTATTGGCCCAAGTCCCGTTATAAATTTGGTAAACAATACTCATTTTGGTGATTATAGAGGTAAAAACAATGAAAACCTATTTTGCAAAAAAAGGTGAAATCCAACCGAACTGGTATGTAGTTGATGCTACAGACAAGACAATCGGTCGTATCGCTACTGAAGTATCAAAAGTACTTCGTGGTAAACATCGTCCAACGTTCACTCCTAACCAAGACACTGGTGACTACGTAGTAGTTATCAACTCTGAAAAAGTTAGAATGAGCGGTAACAAATGGACTCAAAAAAGCTACTACCATCACACTGGTTACTTTGGTGGAATTAAAGAGATCCGTGCTGACAAGCTTCTTGAAAAAGATGCAAAGCAAATTATCGAAAGTGCCGTT
This sequence comes from Bdellovibrionota bacterium, assembly GCA_036140815.1. GTDB lineage: Bacteria > Bdellovibrionota > Bdellovibrionia > Bdellovibrionales > UBA840 > UBA6502. Next base: position 49,346 of record JAYZXX010000071.1, read on the forward strand.
AGTGGTATGATGCCAAAAACGAAACTTGGTCGTAAGCAACTTAAGAAATTAAAAGCTTACAACGGAGCTGAACACCCTCACACAGCGCAAAAAGTTGAAGCGCTAAACCTTTAAGGAGACACAGTAATGGCTAGTACTTTTTATGCTACAGGAAGAAGAAAAACCAGTTCCGCTCGTGTATTCTTAACTGAGGGATCTGGAAAAGTAACAATTAACGGTAAATCTGTGGATGAGTACCTTACTCTTCCAACTAGTAAAACCATCATCAACCAACCTTTAGAGCTTACTAAGACTACTGGAAAAGTTGATCTTAGGATTACAGTGAAAGGTGGCGGACCAAGCTCACAAGCTGGTGCTATTCGTCACGGAATTTCACGTGCATTAACTTTGTTAGATGACAAATTGCACACTGATCTTAAGCGTGCTGGATTCTTAACTCGTGACCCTCGTGCGGTTGAGCGTAAGAAATACGGTAAGGCAAAAGCCCGTCGTAGCTTCCAGTTCTCTAAACGTTAATTCGTTTATACAATTTGGATATCAAAGCCAGCTTTCGAGCTGGCTTTTTTTTTGCCATAAAAACTGGTCCCCTTAATTGCGGATACAGTGCTCCAACCTACAAGCTTCTTTGGGTTTTTCAGTGATGTTTGAATAAAATTCCTTGTAAATTACAATTTCGACCAATGATTTCATGTCCATAACTAAGATTCATCCGCAATTAAGGGGGCCAATTTATTTGTCCTAAGACTTTGAAAGCATCATGGAACTAAAAAACCAAAAATAGCCCTATTTGAGCGTTTTACTAGGCGCTCCTGAGAGAAGAAACTACCAAAACTAACCCTTTCAAATATCCTCTGAACAAATTTCCAAATCGACTTAGATTAGGGATTAATCAAAAACTTCTCAAAAGCCCTTACAAAAGAGATCATCTCTAAATAAGTGTACTTGGCAAGGCCTTCTCTAACAAACTGAACAAAGTTTATCAGTTTCGGTATAAATTTCGTTTCTATACTTTAAAGAAATAATATTTCTTCATCCATGTTATATTTTGTATATGAAGTTCCTTACTTACCTATTCATTGCAATCTCCATATACAGTTTTGGCCAAGCTGCCGAAGAGCCAAAACCAGAAGACATTTTATCGAAGGTTAGAGTTGTTAATGGCTATGAAAAAGTAAAAGCTCCGCAAAACAAAAACTTCTTCGTATACCATGAAGAGTATACGCCTAAAGAGAACTTCAATCGACAGACGGTTCTTCTAATCCCAGGCTATTCAAAAACCACCGACTATTTTGACGATTTTATTTTAAAAACAGACCTTCTGAAACAAGGTTACAGAGTCGTTGTAATTGACCCTATGTTACGTGGAAAAACTTTGAAGAAAAACTTTCCAATTGAAAATATAGACGGTGAATTTAAATTTGATCCAAGCAAAAAAAGGTTTAAAGTTCTTGGTTTTAATGATCCCACTGCTGAACGAGAAGCTGAGTATTTATTGCAGTTTTTGGTGAACAAGAAGTACAAAAACATAACTATCCTTGGCCATTCTCGTGGTGCCTATATTGGAGCTGTTTTAAGTCACTATGTAGAAAGAAGGACTCTTATTAATTTAAATGCGTTTATCGACATGAACGGCTTTGTTAGTTACACCAATGGAGGAAAGCCCTTTTCTCATGATTTAAAGTCGCAGGCAGCAGAAACCACTGACCAATACATTCGTATCAACGAGTGGCTATATAGTGGAGTTGATAGTGTTTACGAGGAAGACCTAAGAGAGCTAAGGACTAAGATTTTAAAAAATCTTCCAATTACTAGAAAAGAAGCTACAAGCTTATCTAGAATCGCCGAACATATTATACCTCACTTTCCCTGGCATTTTGACTATGACGCTCTTCTTCCTATTGAAACTAGTTTTATAACTCATCTCTATCAGGACGCTAAGGCACACGCTCCTCGTTTAGAAAATACCTCAAGACTTGTGTCGCTTCCTTTTCAGCGAGTTTGGACAGAGCGTGAACGCTTGGCGTTTGAGTCTATGATGAAGGCCCAAAGAACAATTGTTCATGTTGAAAGTAGTCTGTTTGGCGGAAGCAGCACCTATGTAATTCCACGCAGCTCACTACCGTACATAGATAAGATCAAAGCACCTATTCTTAGTATCGTTGGTGAGAAAGATAACATTGTAGACAGTAGATTAAGCGAATTAAAATTACAAACCTCTGCCAACGTAAATTTAAAAATGATTCCAGGCGGGGGACATTATGGACCCGAGAATCTAAAAAGTATTGTAAGGGTGAAAAACTACCTTCAAGCTAGTGCCAATCAGTTTCGAATGGGCCCTCTATCTTGTAGGTATGCTAGTTCTAAACATCGTTAGGTTTAATGCTGATCGTATTCTTCCGCCGAAAAAATACTTAGCTGTGAAAACTTCGTTTTAGAAAAAACATAGTCAGTGACTCGTTTTGTGTTTTCGGCAAATTCAAACTCGATATGAATGTGGTTATCATGCCCACTAACACTTTTAAAAACAACTGGATAACCGACCTCTGCTCGATCAGAAATGATTTGTTTTACCTCTTTGTTATTTAAGATCTGTGGATCATTAAAGAAAATCACACTTACCTCTAAGTCATTTAACATTCGTTTTATAAACTCAAGGTTTGTAGCACGATCATAAACTTTGTCCTTCCAAGTCATGGGTTGTGTCGCAGGAAATGGACGCATATCAAAGGTGTTCCCTCCGCGATGCCTACAGTGTAAATCATGATCGTGCTCGCTAGCCTTTGTTATCCCTGTAATTGTTAATGGGTTTTCAGAAAAATCTGATAGCATAGATTGTACGGAGTCTAATTTATAAAAGGTTTCTTCTTGGCCGAATATTTCATAGTCCGCAGGATTCATAGGTGGAATATGATCAGGAAAGCGATAGTACAAATAGTCCACCTGACCGAATGGAAACATAGGAAGATCAAAGTCTTTTATATATTGCCCTACTAATCTTGCAATTCCTAAATACGCATAGCTGCTAACATTACTACAAGACTTACTTGAGGGAATTGGTGTAATTTCCTCAACCCTTTGCCAAAAAATTTCTGATTTTAAAAATGTGAACTCATCGGTAATGGGTAAAATCACAGGATCATCTGGGTTACTTGGTTGATCCGAATTACCATCATCCACAGGAGGAGAATTACCCTGACCTGAACGATCATCACTGGATGGAATGGCGCTAAGACCACCATTTATAGGTGACTCACAAGCCGTGAATAATAAAACTAAAATCGAAGACAAAACAAAAAACTTCACCTTTTCATTTTAAGCTTCTTTTAACGATAATGAACGTCCAGAGGCCCTTTCTTAGACTTTTGCAATAGGCAATTCTGGACGTATTTAAGTATATTTAAGATTGCGAACAAAGTTCTAAATAAAATGAATGGGAAGTATCATCGAAGTGATAGGCAATATTTTCCTCTTTTGCTTTGGACTTTGAAGCCATTCCGTTAGAAATAGATCGCTCTACTTTTTAATATTTTTAGAAATTATGTAACGGATGAGTATTAAGAAATTAGTTCGTTAAAATGTAGTTAGATGGATCTACAGGAACATTATTAATACGTACTTCATAATGCAAATGAGGCCCCGTTGAACGCCCCGTATTACCTACGGCACCGATTACATCACCACGCTTGATCTTTTGACCAACGGTTGTGTAGATCTTAGATACGTGACCATAACGAGTTACCATTCCATAACCATGATCGATGGAAATCAACTTTCCGTAACCAGAATCATAACCTGCATAGCTAACCACTCCATCTGCTGGTGCAAAAATAGGAGTTCCAGGAGGAGCCGCTATATCTAAACCTTTATGCATAACAGGACGACCTGTAAATGGAGACTTTCTGTAACCAAACTTAGAAGTAAACCAACCATTTGTAGGTTTGGTTTGTGGAGTTGCTCTTAGCAAACTTTGACGACTAGATAAGTTCTCCCAAAGTCTTAAGATATTTTGCTCTTTTAAACCAGCTTCTTTACCCAAACGATCCATACGAATGGAAAGGGATGCGTGGTTATCAGCTTTTTCATTAAATATTTCGCCATTGCGAGTATCCAATAGTGCTTCTTCAAAAAATAATTTGTCTTTGGCAGCAACAACTGATGCTGGATTACGAGACTCAGTGTCTTGGTTCATTTCTTCAACCGCTTGGCCAGGGCGAGGCATCGGACCCATTGCCAAACGAATTTCTTGATCTGACTGATTCTCGTTTGTGATCATACCTAATTTTGTTGCGAAGTTTTGAATTCTCTCTAGTTGCTTTTCCAAACCTGACATTTTGTTTTGAACAACTACAAATTCTTTTTTAAGACGACCATTCTCAGCCAAGAGCCTTTTGTTTTCCATGGATTGAAATAAAAGACCGGCATAGTCTACGATTCCTGCGGCTCCAACTACCATTAATAGGAAAGCAAGAAAACCGAAGGTCTTCACCCATGCAGATGAGATCACCAAACGTTTGGTGGTACCCTTCTGATCGCTTACCATTAAAAATGTATAGTTCTTTCGCATAAGTTTACCGTAAGTATCCTTTAACTCTATGGAAACTATCGGTTTGCGTCAATTTTTTTTAAAGACCAGATTTACAAAGGCTCCGCCTAATGTCGCCCATTATTTAAGCTAATCTACTAGGCCTTTTTCTAGCTTTTCAATTTGAGCTGTGAGTTAGGGATATTTTAGAGATAAGTAGCTTTCTGTTATCTATTTAAGCAATGTTTTTTGCCTATAAAATTCATTGCTAATTTCGTTTTTTATCGCGATTTATACATCGCATAAGGATTTAAGCCTAGCGAATAGCTTTTTGTCTTTTGGGTGGCTGCCACCCAAATGCATGCTGCCCTTTTGATTAGTAGACTTGGGCTTGGCCGTCGATGGAGATGGATAGAACGGTTACGTTGTCGTCGCCACCGGCTATATTGGCTTCGATGACCATTCTCTCAGGCCATTCTTCGGGAGAACTGCAAATGCAAATCTCGTTAATTCTTGAATCTGATACCATTCCCGTTAAACCGTCGGAACATAAAATGTAGCGATCTCCCGGTTTGATTTCTCTTTCAAAAATATCACATTGAACATCTCTCTCGTAGCCAACAGAACGAGTGATAATGTTTTTACCTTCTACTTGATCTAACTGGCTTTCTTTTATGATGCCTTCTCGAAGCTGCTCGTATACCAAAGAATGATCTTCGGTTACCTGCCAAAGACCTAAATCCTTTTGCAGATAAACTCTCGAGTCGCCAACATTTCCTATATAGAAATGTTCATTCACCCTCAACACCACTACCATAGTGGTTCCCATGCCTTTTAGTTTTTGAATTTTCTCACCACGATCATAAATGTCGTGACTTGCTCGGGTGTACATTTCTTGGATTAATTCACGAGGACTTTTATCAGAATTATTTTGAACGTAATCTATATAAACGTCCCTAGCAGCACTGACCGCCATTTGCGAAGCAACTTCACCACCTTTATGGCCACCCATTCCGTCGGCCACAATGTACAGACTTAACTCGTCATCCACGAGAAAGCTATCTTGGTTACCAGATCGTTTTTTTCCTTTATCGGTGAGGCCCCAGCCGCAAATCTTCATATATATTATGTTATTGCCAATCGACGCGACTGTCCACAGAAAGCCAAAGCGAACTTGTTGGCCTATTCTAAGGTTTAGAAATTTAGACCAAAGCATAAATAAAACGCTTAGTTTTAATACTGAAAAAACGAATTGAGTACTGGACTTAACCGGGAGGAAAATTTTGCCGAATAGTCTTGTATGAAAGTTTTCTTAGGGATTTTTCCAGCTAGCTTATTTTTATCAGTGGTAGTTCACTTATTCGTAGGTGGTTATCTTCACTTTCAAATGCCAGTGGAAGCTCCTAAAAAAGAAAAAGTGGTAGAGATTGAGTACATCAAAGCCCCTGAAGAAAAAACCGAGCAAATCGTTCAACAAGATAAACGCATTAACGACAAAGCCCCTACTGATGAGGCTTTCCTCGGGAAATTTAACCAAAGTGTGGAAAAACAAATGCGAGCTGCCAAGTCAGGAAAAACCAAAGACACTGCTGGTGGTGGCTCTTTTCTACCTGCTCAATCAAAAAAGCCTGTAAAAAAACAAGCCAAAGCCAAATCAAAAAGCTATTCGAAGGATGCTTGGAAGAAAGTATCCCTTGCCGATTTGAAACCAAAGTTTGACTTTGCCCCTGAGGATGCCAATAAAAACCAACAAGCATTTGTTGGTGAAGAATCACAAAGCAATGACTACTTAGAAAAAGTAAATCGAGGGAATCAAAACCTTCTAAATACAAGAGAGTTTCGATACTACACTTATTTCAATCGAATTCGCGACCAACTACAACAGTTCTGGGAGCCATCTGTAAGAGATCGTTTGTACAAACTTGTTCGATCTGGAAGAAGCATCGCCTCTGCCGGACCAAGAACGACAAAAGTTTTAATTACATTAAATAAAACAGGAAGCTTGATGAAAGTTCAAGTACTAGAAGACTCTGGACTGAGAGACCTTGATGATGCAGCGATTGATGCTTTCAGAGAAGCTGCGCCTTTTCCAAATCCTCCACAAGGGATCGTTGAAAAAGACGGCACTGTGAAGATTCGTTGGGACTTTGTATTAGAAGCATAGTCTCCATTTTCTTTTAAAACATTATTTACAAAAGCCTTGTTTTTCTTCGCCACTGATTTGGCCAATATTTTTAACGTATAGAGATTTGCCCTGTCTTTCTACGTCGAAAAAATAGACCGGAGCATAGGTCATTAGTTCATACAGTCTTTTAATGGTTGGCTCATCGATATAGTTTGTCTTCAGTGACTCTTCTCCAAGCTTTGATAAAATCAAATCTTCCCTAGCCACTGTACTAAAACTCACACCAGATTCTTTAGCATCTAAAATTTCACGAACGCGATATACGGAAATATCTCTAGTTACTTTCTCACTAAACTTAATCTGGATTCGAACCCCGTATTTATTTTTCCCAGGACGCTGATAATAGTTTAGCACTTTCCACTCTGGACATTTTGCAGAAACCTTTTGATCTTTAAATGCACCGGTTAAAAGAGTCACATAATCTACTTCTTGCGCATTCACTTGGTATGAAAATAAAAAACTGAATATTAAAAGAAATTTCGTCATTGTTCCCCCTGCTGACTTGTTTCAGAGTTTCTTACTAAATAAACCGAGGAAAATCCAGAAAATATAGAAATTGAATTTAGTTCAAGCAATAGGAAATTAACGATTCCTCAACAAAGAAACACCCCTAAGTATTTAATATTATTATTTTATTTTCACTTACAGGTTTTGAGATTAAAATTTTTAAAAGACAGTTATAGAAGAATTAAATATTGATATTTAACCCAGATCTCACTGATTTGGATTGTGCTAAGCGAAAACGAAGTGGCTTACTTGCCGTAACCACCAATGCAACCATTTCACCTAATTTAAACTTTTGATGGCTTTCATTTTTAAGACGAAGAAGTTGCCCCTGAAAACTTACAATCATCGAGCCGTCACTTTGCAGCTCGATGAGTTTCGCCATTACGATTTGATTTACTCTAAGGTTTAGCATTAGCCTAAATGGTCATTCGGGTTTGGTTTAATGTCTGGAAAATCAAGGCTAGACATAGAAGAAATCTCATCACTCGAGCGTATCTTTGACCTTACTTGCCCTAGTTTCTTTCTTTCATTTTGTCTTTCACGAATTTTACTTACCAAGTCCATTTGGAACTTTGGCTTTTGTTGTGAAGTGGCACCGGTAATTGTTGCCTCAGTGCTTTTCTTTGGAGCTTTATTCACAAGATCCCAGGCTTGTTGATCTTCTTTTGTTTCCACTTTTCCATACGTAGATGGGTGTGAAATCTTATAAGTATCTTCCTTTTTACCGAAGCTAAGTGGATCAATTTCATCTAAAGCTTGATTCATTTCAGGGTCAGCAAACATACTCGAAGAGACCACTGGTTGTTGCATCAACTTTTTCAGTTCTTGTTCTTTTTGTTCTTCGCTTAAAGGAGTTTCGGTAGTTCGCAACTCCCCTTGGTTTTCTTCTACAAATTCTATGTTATTTGGAAGCTTTGTAGACTCTTCTTCTTGAGCATTAATTCTATCCATTGCTTTATCTATACTTTGAGTAGAATTTGTATTTTGAGAAAACTCTGTAGTATCGTCCGCATCAAAGTCTTCAAAAGATAAGTCTTCCTCAGAAATCTGCTGGTTTTGCTCGGCCAACTGTTCACGAAAAATCTCGCCCACTTCATCATTACTGCTGATGAAATCATCCCAATCAGCATCACCATCATATTCCTTATCGTTTTTTGTACTTAGCTCATTCAACTCACTGCGAATGACAGACTTTACTTCTTCTAGTGGTTGAAAAACCGACTGAACGGCACTGCTCATACCACTTTTAATTTTATTGGCAAATTCAGCCTTTTTCGCATCTTCTTTCTCAACCTCTTCACAGGCACTGCGAAACTGTTGTCCAAGCTCAGCCAAGCGATCCATAGAAACTTCTGGGTTTTTAAAAGTTTCTTCGAAACGATCGCCAAAATCACTGTCTTGATGAGTACGCTTATTGATCAACTCTTGCTTAGCTTGAGAGAAACTCACATCAGACTGAGCTTTATTTTGAGCCCAATTAGGTAAATCCTTTTCACTAAACATTAAGCGATCTTTATTTACCTTTGCTATAAACTCAATCTCGGCAATGTCTAAATCAACCCTTTTGGCAATCTCTTCAGCGCTGTAACCCTCATGGGCAAGCTTAGCTGCTTCGATGTACTTTTTAGAACTTTGCCTTTCAATGATTTCCTCATGCGGAATCTTGTCTTCAAAAACTTCAGCAAGTTCAATACTTTTCGCCATGGACTGCTCCAGAAGAAAAATCGTTTCTTTGGCAGTAAAAATGGTTTCTTGTACCTGAGCACCTTTGTTTTCAATCAAACGAAGCATTTGTTTTACTTGGTTGTCTGTACGATCTGATAGATCTTCTAATACAGATATTTTAGACTGAAGAAGTTGTAGACCTTTACTTAGACGTGGGTCTTCTTTTGCTGGACGATTCATACGAAACCAAATAACACCAACCCCAATCAACGCGAACACATTCGTACTAATAAATAGATAATCCATCACCGACATAGCTCCCTCCCGTGGAACTGAAATACTCTACTATTATATAGAGGAAAGGCCTGTTCCGGTAAGAAATGCCCCAAATCCCGACCCTTCCTCGACTAAAGACCTAATAAAACAAAAGCCAGGCATTCGAGGCCTGGCTCTATTAGATTTTAATGTTTTTAAATTCTAGCTTAACTGCGAGCAAAAATTTGCTATACGATCGCAAGCCTCTAGGCCTCTTTCTTCTGATAAAGCATAGCTTAAACGAAGATAACCATCTAAACCAAATGCGTCTCCTGGGACCGTTGCTACCATCTCATCATCTAAGAGTTGTTTTGCAACATCGCTCGAAGTCTCAAGCTTCGTTCCTTTGTAGGTTTTTCCTTGAATTCCTAAAACATTCAACCAAATGTAAAAAGCGCCTTCTGGCTCTTCCACTTCGATGCCGTCAATTGCGTTTAACTTATCACTCAGTTTTTGCTTTCTTTGCTTTAATACTTCTACGGAAGCTCGAACTTTATCCTCTGTATTTTTCAAAGCATATAAGCTGGCCTCTTGAGAGAAACCACTTGCACAACTAACCGACTGACTTTGGTAACTGGCCATGGCTTTAATTACCTCTTGAGGTCCTAATGCCCAGCCTACTCTCCAGCCAGTCATTGAATAGGCCTTAGAAGCTCCATTTACACATATAGTGCGAGACTCTAGCTCTGGACAAGCCTCTAAAAGATGAGGCGCTAAACCTCTCTCGTTAAATACTAATAAATTATAAATATCATCAGACAAGACTAAAACATTTGGATGTTTCTTTAAAACTTCACCCAATGCCTTAAGTTCACTTTGTGAATACACCATACCTGTTGGATTGCTTGGTGAATTTAAAAGAACCATTTTAGTTTTTTCAGTGATAGAGCTTTCAAGCAATTGTGGAGTCATTTTAAAACGACTCTCTTTATCACATTTAACAATTACGGGTACTCCTTCTGCTAAAGTAACCATTTCAGGATAACTCACCCAGAAAGGACTAGGGATGATCACTTCGTCACCTGGATCAATCACCGCTTGAAAAGCAGCAAACAAAATAAACTTCGCCCCTGTAGAGACGCTCACATTTACATCTGCGTAATTGGTTGAGAATTTTGTATTATAATCTTCAGCAATGGCTTTACGTAGCGCTGGAACCCCAGCCGGAGGAACGTACTTAGTATTTCCCGCCTTCATACTCTCGATCGCTACATCCACAACCTCAGGAATAGTATTCCAATCTGGCTCTCCTACCGTTAAAGAAATTACGTCATTTCCTTCTGCCTTAAGCTCTTTGGCTTTGGCTGCAAGGCTTAAAGTAGGTGATGGTTGAATGTTCTTCGCGCGACGACTTAACATTTTGCTGTCTCCTTATGTTTTGGGCTATAAAAGGAAATCTACCATATGTTGGTAGATAGTTGATGTTTTAATTTAATGAGTCATTATTTTTTTATTTCGGCTAACTTACGAGTTAACTCTTCTGCAACCACTTCTGGGACAAATTGGTTAATATCGCCACCCATGATCGCCACTTCTTTAATCAAGCTTGATGAAATGATATTAAACTCTGGTTTAGAATAGACCAAAATTGTATCAATGCTAGGATCTAAGCGATAGTTCATAGACGCCATACGCTGTTCGTACTCGAAATCCCCTGCTGTTCTAACACCACGAAGAATAAACTTTGCATTTACCTGCTTGGCACAGTCTACCGTTAGACCGTCAAATGAAATCACCTCAATGTTTTCTAGCTTTGCTGTCACTTCTTTTACCAAATTGGCTCTTTCCTCAAAATCAAAAAGATATTTCTTTTTTGTGGAATTCCCAACGGCAACATAAACTTTATCAAAAACTTTTTGAAATCGTTGGAGAATGTCTAAGTGCCCACGTGTAATTGGATCAAAGCTACCCGGGTAAATTGCTGAAACGGCCATTAGTCCTCTCCTATTTCATAAAAAGAAAGCTTTTTATCGCCATAGTCTTTACGACGATACAATACGATATCACCATATTCGTCATTAATTGTTTCATGTTTTGTAGATTCGATCACGATCAAAGTTTCTTGGTGAAAGACCTTTGACTGGGATATTGTTTTCATCACTTCGTCTGCCATCTTCTTGGTAAACGGAGGATCGATAAAAATTAAATCAAAGCGATCTCCGTCGTAGCTTTTTAAAAACTTAAGAACGTCTTTGTTAATGACTTTTTGTTCTTTACCAACCCCAAGAAGTTCGCGGTTCTTATCAATGATGGCGATGGATTTTTTATTCATCTCCACACTAACCACAGAGGCCGCTCCCCATGAAATGGCTTCAAAGCTAAGATTTCCAGTACCTGAAAATAAGTCTAAAACTTTTGCTTCCGGCAAGCGTTCTGACCAGGAATTAAAAATGCTCTCTTTGATGCGATCGGTAGTTGGCCGCAAATGATCCGCTTGAAAATGAACCAGCTTTCTTCCACCAAATTTTCCAGATATAATTCGCATTGTTTATTCACCAAATAAAAACGGCAGAATGCATTTTCTGCCGTAGAAACTTACAATAAAATGTTCAGAGAAAAAATGATTAAGCCAATTTTTCTACAAATTTTTGCCAACTTTGAAGACTTTCCACCAATTCTTCTTCCATGACATCCGCTAAAGCCAAATAGTCTTCATGTCCATAGGCTTTTAACATGGCGTTTAACGAAGTTTTAAACAAAGGCTCTGTATTCTGCCAAATTGCATAGTTTTGAACCCAACGCTCTTTTAAGGCCTCATTTTCCTTAGTAATAAACTGTAAAGTGATCATTGTAGACATCAAGGTTTGAATTCCACTAAGACACTCATCAAATTCAAGGCTCAACTGTGACGTAAAACCGAGTCGAAACTCTGTCGCTAAATGATCGATCTCAGTAATAATCTCGGTCACCAATTTTTGAGACTGATTTACCACGGTCTTAATTTGCTCTTCTGCGCTTAGATTACCTAATTGTTCGTTCATTGACATTTGTATTCTCCTCGATATTTATATTATCGCCGGTATAGACAGATAAAATTTTCGCTAAAGTTTCATGAATGGCAAAGTAGCTTGCCACAATTTTCTTCTTCTCCATGGGCCCGATTCGTAATTTTTCGGTTTGATACCAATCCACAACTGGTGCAAGTTCTGGCACCATCATTAAAAGCTTTTCCACCAACTGATCTACATTTTGCAAAACTCTTTCATTTTCTTCGTTTTGTTCTTTTCGTAAAATAGCAGTTAACTGCTGAAGGCTAATGGCATTGAGTTCTTGCAGTTGTTTAAATCCTTCAATGCTCTCTAAACGATATGGAACTGGAAAGTCTTCGCCCAAATAAATCGCACGAATCATTTTCCAGCAAAATAATTGGTGAGGATTGTTTTCAACATATTCATAAGCTGAAAAAGAATCCTTAACGACAATCATTTCATCAGATGGAATTTCATTCTCCAGCATACTCTGAATATCTTTACAAATAACATCAGAACCTAAAGCCTCAAAATTACCAACCCCACGGATTCTACTTCCTGCCGCTTTAGGACCTGTTTCCCAAAACCGAACAAAAGCATTACTTAAATTATAAGTAGCTGTACCGGTTAAGGAAGCGATATGAATGGGAGCACTGTCTAAACCCACTAATAAGCTGGCCTCTTTGATGACTGGAAACAAGTCGATCAATTTTGTTTTACCCACTAAAGAAATAATTTTATTTCCTCTAACGGTTAGCTGGATATTTTTAGCAATATCCTGATCAATTTCAGCGCCAATTAAAACAATCTTATGATCGATTTGCTGACTAAGACGTCGCATCACATTCATCCACTTTTCTTGGCTAAGTGATTTCCGCGTAGTGGAGGCCGCCAAGTGTACAACTATATAGTCTTCGTCACCAATATACTCACGAACCAAAGGTGGAATCTGATGTGCTACCTCTTTGGTATAATCTTCTTGGGTTAATTCAACCCCGGCAACTTCAGCAAATAAGTCATTCACATGGAATCGATTGTATTTACTCACTCCAGTTTGCGCATAAAAGTAAGCCGAAGGATCATCATCTATTCTTAAGAAAGCATCTTCGTGCCTTGAGTAGCCTTTTACTTTTGCTCCAGAGTTTTCAATGCACTTTACTAAAAAGGAGCTACTCGGAGAAAAACTGAGATTAATAATTTCATCATAGTTCTCTTCTTGTAAATCCATTAGAAAGTCATTCAATTCTTCCATTCCCGCTTTTAGACAGTCTTTGTCAGACAGATCATTTTTCAACAAAGCACGAAACACATTCATCATAGGCATTTCAATGACTTGATCTAATTCTGATAGCCCCTCACATGCACTTGCAAATCGAGGACGAACTAGCATATGAATTTTTGCACCAGGATACTGCCGACGTAAAGCCCTAACTGTTGGCCACGTACTAAAAATATCACCGAGTCTTGTTAGTTGTAGAATCAGTATTTTCATTGGGTAACTGCTCCTTCAAAAGCTCTTTCATTAAAAGTAATTTTTGGACCTCAGGACTTACTCCTCCCGTCAAAATCTGTTCACGGGCCGTTTTCAAAGTAAGATCAATTAGTCTTTCCATTTTGTTAATAGCATCTTGATTCATAAAATCTCCATATAGTCGATGCGAATCATTTCACTTAGTTTTCTTTCAATTTTAATTATGTGATTCATATTATCTAAAACTCTACAAGTAGCTGAGTCTTCGTGCTGCCCAGTATCCATCTCTCCTTGAATCGCTTCAATGCAGAGCTGTTCAAAGGCAGGCAAATCTTGGTTCAAGCTTCTATTGCGATCAAACCACATATTCACTGCTTGGAATATTTTTTCACGATCGCCAATGCTTTTCCGAGTTTTAGCGCTTGGGCTTAAACTACGAATCAACTCTTCTGATTCTAGTTCCATTCCCAGTAAAATAGCTTCAAACTTTTCTAGAACTGGTCGAAGGTTCTCAGGACTTGTGTATGCTTTCTCGATCAAATACCTGCGAATCACCTGGGCTTCTAAATCAAATCTTTGCCAATCCTCGACATTGCGCTCTTGTAACACAACTTGCCAAGATGCTTGGTGAAACATACTTTTCAAGTTTTCGGCAAGCGCTCCCTCGCCCAATCGACTGGCGAACCAGAAATTATTTTGTAAAAACTCGGTTCGATAAAAATTAACATCCTCAAAAAACTCTGACGCCAAAATATCAATGGCCATCCAATTTTTTTCCATATGATGAAACATGGTATATCCCACCAAATCCGCCCCTATCATGTCTTGGCAAATAAAACTTGCGTTAGGACACTTCAAGCGATGACTGCATGGGGAACATTTTAAATTTGCCTGTAATACTAATGAATCTTCAGTATAGCTGCCCGTTTGATTGTATTGGCTAGAGCCTAGGCTTAACTCTAAAACTGGGGTTCTTGATCCAATGGCTAAATATTTTATAGCTGTATCGGGGGTTACCAAAAGCCTCGAATTGTGTATTAAGGCTTGAGCAGTTACTAAGTCGCAAGCCTTCACTTCTAGCTTCAAATTGCTTATATCGGATAATTCTGACAGTAGATTAGCTTCTTCGTCAGGGGCACATAGACACAGAATTTTTCGCTTTGAATCAAGTTGTCGATAGTAGCGAATCACCTCTTTCCATTTTCCAAAGGAAAAAGTCTTCTTCTCCTCATTGCTTGTCATTTGAATACATATGTACTCTTCCTGAGGAATACTAGCTTTAGTACTTTCCTCCAAATTCAAATCTTCAACAGTTTCAATGGAGTTCAAACCTAGTGCGGATCGATAGATATCAATTAAATGAAAAGCGGATACACCTTCAAAACTACCAATATCATTTAAGTACTGAATCCAAGGACTTCCATAATCAATGGCTGAATCAAATACTCTTGAGCCTATCACTCGATTTGGCTCCATATCTAAGGCACTCAAAAAATAGTGGCTTAAATGATTGTGTGTCAGAGATATCACTTTATCAAAATTTTCACTTTCAATTTTTTGTACAAGTTGTTCCAGTTCAAAAAAATTATTTAAAATATATTGATCTTTTCTCACTGCTACTTGCTGCATTTCCTTACGATCAATGGAAATCCAGTGGTCGACAAAGGGAAATAAACTTTTAGCAAATTCAAACTCTTTGTAGATTAAAACCTGAACTTCAGCGCCATTTTTTTGTTTATAACTACGAATCAACTCGCGCATCATCAAAAAGTCACCCAAACGCATCAAAGAGATAAACAATGTTTTCATTTTAAAATTTCCGCCAGTACATTTAGAAGGTTATAGTTTCTATCCATCGGTAGTGCCTTGCTATAATTAACAAGCTCTCTATCCAAAAATATTTTATTTTCCATTTCTCTTTTACTATCTAAACTCAATGAAATTCGATTTAAAGCTCTCTCTAAGCCTTCTTTATTTCGACCAGATAGATAGAAAAGAGCCTCTTCGTATTCTTCAGTATGCTGTTGAATACTTGCTTGATGAAACAGGACTTGAAATCCACCCTTGAAACTCTGTTCAACTATATTTAGCAGTTCTTCTTTATTAGTTATGACTTCATAGCCTTTTGTTTTCGCAAACTCAGCAATTTCTAAGTTTATCTCAAAGATGAGAAAGCTTTTGGCATCTTTAGTTTTCTTCAACTCATCGATGTGAAAACCTGCTCCAAATCCAAAAACAATAAATTCATCACACTTTCGATCCTGTCTCTCTACCCAAGACCTAGCTTCTGCAAGAGGCTTTCTCTTTGATGCAAGCCTTCGACCATTTAGAACTGGAATGGGACCGAACTCAGACTCTACAAATTCCAAGGCATCAGCCATTTTGTGCCTCCACAAGATCCACTAACTTTCTTGCATCTTCACAGTCGGGATCAAAATTAAGAATTTTTTGAGCTTCCCAAAAAGCATATTCACGATATCCAGCTTGAAACAAAACACATGCAAACAGTAGATTTAACTCTTGATTGTATTCTCTCTGATTTAAGTATTTTTCTAGTTTTTCTAATGCATCATCATATCGGAAATCACTCATACTCCAGTGGGCCAACATTTTCAGATAAGAAGCATTGGCCTCGTCATAGTCGATGGCAGCTTTTAAGTTTGCCCAGGCCATCTCGGTTTCATCCTGCGCTTTGTATAACAAGGCCAGGCCCATTCTTGCTTTAGAGGATTTTGGATTAATCTGTAGAGCTTCGTAAAAGGATTTTATAGCTTCAGTGTACCGCCCCATTTGAAAATAGAGACTTCCATAGTTAACACACAGTAAATCAGATTCGCTATGGATTCGCTGAGCGCGGTGATAGTATTCTTCAGCCTGTTCAAAATCCCCTTCGGTTAAACTAATATTTCCAAGATTTTTAAACATTTGGAAACTAGAGACAAAATCCTCAGCTTGTTCACATAATGCCTTGGTATAATAGGCTTTGGCTTTGCTCATATCCTTTTGTTCATAAAAGAAATTAGCAGTACGAACATAATTTTCAAAGCTAGGATGAAATTCGGCGAGTTTTTCGAAGCTAGTTCGAGCATTTACTAACTCATTTGATTTTTCAAAGCATTCAGCCAATCTCTGTAGATACTCTGGCCTATCAAAATTCATATTATGCAAACGAGCATAAATGGCTCTCGCCAATGTAAAATCAGAATTTGCATATAAAAGCTCGGCATTTCGAAAGAAATTCTCTTCTAGACTTTCTTCCGGTGCATTTACGACTTCCTGTCTTTGATAATGATCTATCTGCATTCTTTTTCCTTCCTGGAAATATCCAATGCTTTAGAAAGCAAAGCCGGTGCCAATTTCAGGTCAAAAGCATGCTAGTTTAATAAAAAAAACGACGAAAGATTGACCATGGTCATTTCGATCGCCGTCATTAGATTGATAGGACAAAAGTCCTGTGAGGGAAGATTAAGCCTCTTGTTCGAAAGTACGCTTCACCGCACCACTATGGTATTTTCCAACCGCCTTTTTACTTAAACTTGTATCCATATATTCTTTCATAACTCGGTTCTTTTCTTTTTCAATTAGTGAAAGTAACTGTAGATCTTGATCTAGAATTTTCTCAATAATACTGTCTTTCGAGCTTAAGAGTTCTGCGATATCGTCTTCTTGCGCTTCCACTTCTTTCACCGTCAATGTCATCAAAGATTCATCAATCTTTTTATCTAGTTCAGCAACTACTTCTAGAATTGCTTGGCGTGTTTCGTAGAAGGCATCTAGGGATTCATAATTATTTTGCGCAAATAGGACCATCTCTCTTTCATTGAGATTGTAGTATTTTACCAAGTACTTGTTTCTTTCATTCATTAAATTTGTCATGCGATTCATTTTATTTCCCCCTTAATTAGCCCGCTGATTTCGAGCCGTCCCCTGATTTATTTTGTTGCTTTTCTTTCTTAAGACCTTCTACTGCTTCTACCCAACCTTCATAAAGGGTGTTTAGAATTTTCAAGGCGTTATCTAGATACTGTTTGTCTCCAGAGATATTTGCCTGAGTGTATTGATCCGTTATAAACATATAGAGTTGTTCGAGTTGTGAGGCGATTTCCCCACCCACTTTATGATCCAAAGTATTCATAAGCTCTAAGACAATGTCATATGCTCTACCAATGTTGGTACCACGCTCGGCTACATCCCCAGCCTCGATGGCCATAATTCCTCGCTTGGTAAACTTGATTGCCCCCTCGTAAAGCATAAGTAGGATTTTCTCTCTGCTTGCACTTTGTACTGAAGTCGCTTTGTACTTTTGTGATCCCATTTTGTTATAACTCATAACTACTCCTTAACCCCTTACTCTTATCCAGCGCCGCCCGCTACTGATCCAGCGAGAAACTGTCCTTGCGCTTGTATGCCAGCCATCTTTTCCTCTAAAGCGGCAAATTTTCTTCTTAAATTTTGTTCTTTTTGAGTGATTCGTCTTTCCAAGCTTTCCAAACGATTGTCCATTTGTTCAATCTGTTGCTGAAGTCCTCTTCTACGGTTATTCAAAGGGCCAAAGCTATTGTCATTTAATGTACGAATCATATTTCTTAATTTGGGGATAAATCCTGTGTTAAAGCCATCCCCCGCCAAAAACATTTGAACCTGTTCTGGATTTTGTTTTAACTTGGTATTAAACTTTTCTTCGTTGTAATCCAAAGTACCGCCACGGGTGAAGGTAATGCCGATTTCGTTCAAAGTTCGAATATTACTTCCTGTTCCGATTACTTGAGATTGAAGCAATTGACGAACTCTTGACTCGATGGTTCTTAAAACCACATCTCCACCAAGTGTTGCGCTAGTATCTGACTCTTGTGTTAAGGAGTTTTGCTGTTGGATAAAACCTAAAACAGAATTAATGGAATCTACAAAGGATTTCACCTTTCCACTCACTACTTCCATGTCTTCTTTCACATTTAAACTAATGGTTTTTCCTGGCGAAGCTTGTTTTAGCTCGAGAGTCACACCTGGAATCAAATCATCCAAAACATTGTCTTGAACATCAATTTCAAAACCATCTAGTTTGATCTTTCCGTTTTTGGCTTCACGAGATTGCTCAAAAAATACATCTTGGTCACCATCTAAAAAATACAAAGTTGGGTAATCTACTTGGTTTTCTTTACCAACATCTTTCGCCGTTAGCATTAAACGATAAGGAGCATCTGGGTCCGTTTGGTCATTAATGATAGTAGCTTGTAAGCCAACTCCAGCACGATTGATGGCATTTGCTGCCCCTTCTAAAGTGCTATTCTCCCCACTAATATATACTTCCTTTTCTCCATCAGCCGTTTGAAAAGAAAAATACCCAACACCAATTTGAGTTTCATTTTTGTCGGGAAAGCCGTTTGTAATGGCCGCCGCCTTTTGTGCAAGTTGCATTACTTCAATGGCCCAGTTTCCTGTTCGCACCGAGTTTGGATCAACAGTACCACCAATGATACTTGGGTCAGCTGATTCTAGCTTTATATCTGTGAAACCTCTCGCACTGGCTAAACCGCCAATAGAGTTTTGAATGTCAGAAACTTTAGTGGCAAGGTCATCCACAAGCTTGAGTTTATTCTCAACCTTGCTCTTTTTACCTTTTATTGTTTGTAATGGGATTTTTTCAGCATCTATGAGCTGTTCCACGATATTCGGTGGTAATCCCGAGGCCATGCCTCCAAACGATATTGCCAATTCGTCCTCCTGACGACTTCAATCCCTTCCTGGGAGCTTCTTTCATTATCTCAAAGAATCGCAGAAACAGTGAGTCAATAATCTGATGCTTTCCCGGAAATGTGCTTTGGTTTATAACTGGAAAATTTTTCCGGCAGTCTTTTGCTTTGAAAGCCAAGCTTTTACTGGCTGAAAGCCGAGTCATTTAGTCGATTCTTCCTAGACACGTATTTTTTCCCCGATATGCCTCATAATCAGGAATTAGACCTAAGTTTTAGCCGCATCGCGAAGTCTTTTTGGTACAAGATTCTCTGATGAAAGTTTATAAAGAAGCTTCTATTTTAAAGCATATCTGAATTGGATGAAAAGGTTGTGGAATGAGAGAAATCATCAAATACTTAGGACCTCTACTTAGGCATTACCGTTATCAAATGATTGGACTATTGATTTTAGGATCAATGATCTCAGGACTAAGAGGTCTTACTCCTGAGCTTTCAAGACGATTGATCGACTTATGGCGTGAAGGAGACGGCTCCGGCAATATAAGTTTTCCAATTGGTATTGCAGCTATCTGGTTTATTTCTAGTATCTTTCGATATATTCACTCCTACAAAATTAGAGTAATTTCAGAAAAAATCATGGGCTTTCTTCGCATGAACCTAATGCGAAAGTATTTGGATTTCGATTTAAAATTTATGCATTCTTTAGACACAGGTTCTGGTGGTTTGATCTCTAGAATCTCTAATGAAATCCTGCACGTCCAATTTGGAATTCAAAAAATGACCGATATGATGAAGGAGCCTTTTGCCGCTTTATTTATGTTTGGTTATTTATTAATGATCGATTGGAAGTTAACGATTTTTATTGTAGCTACCCTACCCATCGTTGGAGTCCTGTTAAAGAATATTGCCAAGTCCATTCGAAAGTACATTACCAAGAACTTTACTGACATGGAGAACATTTCAAAAACTTTGAAAGAGTCTTTAGATGGCTCCCGTATTGTTAAATCCTACAATCTTCAAGGAGTTCTCGAAAAGCGTTTCAATAGTGAAGTTCAACAATACATTGATAATCGCAAGGTAGTGGTGAGTCGCGAAGAAGCTACAGGTCCAATTATTGAAAGCATTGGTGCTTTAGGATTTTCGGCTCTTCTGGTTTATATTGGTAACCAAATTATCGCCGGTCAATTGACGGTGGCTGACTTTATGGGATTTTCTTTTGCCGTTGCAATTCTACAAGATGCAGTAAAGAGAATTCAGCAAGCTTATGTTGCGATCCAACAAGCCGTTGTTAGTTTACAAAGATACCACGAAATGTTGGGTGAAGAAAATCATGTAAAAGACACAGATAGCCCCATTCCATTTCCTAACAACTGGAAAAGCATTGAATTTAAAAATGTAACCTTCAGCTACATTGAAGGTAAACCAGTTTTAAAGAATTTTAATCTTTCGGTAAAACGCGGTGAAAGTATTGCGCTAGTTGGAAGCAGTGGAAGCGGTAAATCCACCACCGTTAATTTACTTCAGAGGTTTTATGATCCTGATAGTGGCCAAATTTTAGTGGATGGTATTGATATTAAGAGATTTTCGTTAGAAGACTTAAGAAAAAATATCGCAATGGTTAGCCAAGATGTATTCTTATTTAATGATAGTGTTGAATTTAACATTCGAGCTGGAAACCTAGAAGATGAGAGCTCGAGCGTTGAAGAGGCTGCAACTTTAGCAAATGCCCATAATTTTATTTCGGCAAAAGAAAATGCCTACAACACTCGAGTGGGAGAAGCTGGTTCACAATTTTCTGGTGGAGAAAAACAGCGAATCAGTATTGCTAGAGCTATTTTTAAAAATGCACCTATCTTAGTTTTAGATGAAGCTACAAGTGCATTGGATTCTGAAAGTGAGCGTGAAGTTCAAAAGGGAATTAGCCAACTGATGAAAGGTAAAACTTCTTTCGTCATCGCTCACCGTTTATCAACTGTGCAAGATGCCGACCGTATCATTGTAATGAAGTTTGGAGAAATCATCGAGGCTGGGAACCACGATGAGTTAATGCAAAAACAGGGGGAATACCATCAACTCAGAGAGCTACAACACTAAACTATTGTATCTTCACGGTTTTAACTCCTCTCCCTTTTCTCCAAAAGGAGAGGCGGTTAGAAAATGTGTCGCGGATAAATATCCAAAGATAGAGTTAGTTGCTCCAGAACTCCCCCCTTATCCAATGGCCGCACTTGAATTGATAAAAGAAAAAATTCAGGACATTGCCAAAACTCAAAGACCTCTGATCATTGCCTCTAGTATGGGAGGTTTTTTCACGAACTTTATTGCCCATGACATACCTGTATCTGCCTGTTTTGTAAATCCTGGTGTAGATCCTTTTAATCGAGTGAAAGAATATATAGGCACTGACATCACCAATCCTTATTCTAAAAAAATATATCGTCTCAATGAAAAACACATCGAAGAGTTAAAGTCCTTATATAAAAATAGTGTAGCGCCAAACTCTGACTTCTATCTTTTCTTAAAAACCGGAGACGAAGTCTTAGACTATCAACACGCAGCTAATTTATACAAAGATCATAAACTTCATATAGATCAAGGTGGTGATCATAGCTTTCACGATTTTGATGATTATGTAGAAGAAATGATTGAATGGTTAATCGCTAGAAAGTAGCTCTGTATTCGATATTAAATTAAATGGCCTTATTCAATATACCACCACGTTTATCGTCGGTATCGGCATTGGCTGCCCTAGATGACTCTATTGCCTGAATTGCAGTGAGTCTTCTTACAACTTTTCCTTTGTAGTCTTTCACTAGGAAAATTAAAGCCTCGTTTTGTTTTTCCATAATCACACTCAGATTATTCTTTTTTATTCCTGGGTGATTCTTTAAGTACTCAAGTGCCTTTTGCAAATCTTCTTCGGTAAAATTTTGCTGTTCTTCATGACCACCGTGATTTCCTTGTTGAGGATCACGATCCGCAGAAGTATCCATCGCTTTGGTTTCTTTTTTCACCGAAGACACTTTATCAAGCAAAGGATTTGAAATGTTACTTATACTTTTTAAGTTCATCATAGTTTTAATCGGTAATCTTAGTCAGTTTATTTACTCGACCTAAAACTAGAAAAATTCGACTTACTGTCGATGGTTTCCCCTAATATACCCAGGGAGTTTTATGGCTCCCTGGGTTGGGACGGGACAAGCGAATCATGTCACTTAAAACCGTTAATTCCGAATCTAATTTTATTAACCGATCAAACGTAATGCTGATTGTGGTTGTGCATTTGCTTGAGCCAAGATACCAGTTGAAGCATTCAATAGTACCTGGTTTTGTGTTAACTCAGCAGTTGCCTGTGCGATATCTGTATCACGGATACGAGAGTTTGCAGCCGATACGTTCTCAATGGCAGTACCTAAGTTATTTTGCGTTGAGATCAATCGGTTTTGAACCGCACCTAGTGTTGCTCGGTGACCATTCACAGTAAACTGTGCATCGTCAATTATCGTTAGGGCTTCTCGAGCTCCTTCTTTTGTCGAATAATCTAATCCTTCCATACTTAGTTCACTTAATCTTACCGATTGTGCTCCAGAGTCAAAAGTAATTCTATCTTGGAAGTCATCATTGTTAATATCAATCTGGAAACTAAACTCACCACCAGAACCATCTAGAAGGTTGGTTGTTCCATATTTCGTTGTTTGTGCAATACGATCCATCTCAAGCTTTAATTGTTGAACCTCTTTATCAAGAAATTGTCTCTCCCTGTCACCTACTGTGTCAGAAGCCGCCTGTACACCTAGCTCTCTCAATCGTACTAATATATTGGAAACCTCATTTAAACCACCCTCAGCAACTTGAACCATGGACTGACCATCCATTGCGTTTCTTTGTGCTACTGAATAACCTTTTACTTGGGCTTTTAAACTTTCACTCAATGCTAAACCAGCTGCATCGTCGGCTGCCTTAGTGATACGATCACCAGAAGATAGTTGCGCAAAGGTTTTATCAATTTTTCTTTGCGAAGCCGCTAATGAATTCTGTGCATTTAAACTTGCTACGTTGGTTGATACTCTTAATCCACTCATAATAGTCCCCTATTGTTCTTTACGGCGCGGCCCTATGCCTTACAGTTAAAGATGTCCCATTATCTAGAAACTGCTTTACGCCTAAATTAATAAAAAAAATAAACACGTCGTGAGCTCTCAGTTGTTTGGTCTTTCCTAAAGTAAGGGAGTCACTCCAAACTTAAGTTTGCGAAAGATTCCGCAACCAAAACTCACTAAACCTTTCGGCCAGGTCCGGGGATACCTTAGTCGAGTCGAGTGAAACTAGACTATCGCCTAGCCAAAGCTAGACCTTTGTATTGAAAACCATAACAAAGTCGAGTGAAAAGCAGGACTATGGTCTGCACTAGTAGAAGGTCTGCCCAGACCTAGGTTGCCAGCCTTTTGTCTTTTTTAAATTGCATCTGTTTTATTAGAGAAACAAATAAAGATAGATCTTCCTTTTATTTCTTTTTAATATATTGAAGCATGAAAGAAGATGATAAAGGCCAAAATATTTTCACTAGAATTAATACCAAAAAGCTGAGAGAAAGAGCTTTTGAATTACTCACGTCAAAATTTTGTGTGGCCACGATTCGAGTAAAGAACGGTGATAGTTTTAAGGTAAAAGTTGTATCTAGAACTGGAAAGCAGATTTCAGCAGAAACTACTGAAGGCCTGTTTGACCAACAAGGCTTTGTAAACGTTATTTTTAGCTTCGACATTGGTCCTGAAAAATACTTCATGCAAACCTCTGCTAATATCACAAGTGATAGATACATCGATGTTTCTATATTATCGGACCTTTTTAAACTGCAGAGACGGCAAAATTTCAGAGTTGATTTAACAGATAACTACAGTTCAATTTTAAAAATTTTTAAACTTAACCAAATTGAAGTGGATCACGATTTTACAATCAAGGACCTTAGTCTAGGGGGCTTGAGTTTCGATATGGATCTAGAGTCCCCTTTAGACATTTCACAAGATCAAATGATTGTAGGAAAAGTGATTATTCCAGAAAAGGATCTTCATATACCTGTTCATGCAATCGTACGTTATGTAAATCGTGTGGGTTCAATGGGTAGTGGAATTCGTAGAGCTGGAATTGAATTTCATCCTTTGGATACTCAAATTGAAAATCAGATGTTGGAAGTTTTGATTGAGGCACAGAAGAAGTCTCTTTCTTAGTTTTTATTGAATTTTGATTCTTTTTGGCTTTCGGCGTATTTTTTGTATTTCGCTTGAATTTACTCCTCGGTTTTGGCCTTCCAATGAACCGGCCTTATGAGAAATGTATTTTTTCAGAGGCGCTACTCCGGTCGCAGCCTTCGCTGCTCCCTGCCATCCTTGGGGCTTGTTGAATCCCATCCATGGGATTCAAAAC
>JAYZXX010000072.1:0-10127 GCA_036140815.1 Bdellovibrionota bacterium
AGAATCCATGGGTCACTGAACATGATGAGCCCGGTAGAGTTTACTGAAAAATTTAGCCGTGGCGAGACTCAGATACTAGACGTTTCTGTGTAACGAAAAATTCCGGATTTAGGGGGTTGACCCGGAACAATGAAAATCCTAATCTAACAGGAAAATGTACTGCAACAAATATTAGTGACAAATATATCATCACAGCCGCTCACTGCGTTATTGATTTAAGAACTGCAAAGCCATTTGATCAAATAACTTATCAGCCAAAACATGTAGGTTTGAAGACTCGCTCACCCAGTCGTGTATTTATAAAAAAGGCTTACGTACTCACTAAATTCATAGAAGAAAATGTCGAATGGAATAATACACAAATACTATATGGAAAAACAAATCAGGGATCATTAAGTCGCTCAATGATTAAAAATGATATTGCAGTACTAGAAGTATTTAGTAGTTACAGTCAAAATTATATTGGGGAAATGTATGGCTGGTTTGGTCTTAAAACTGCTGAGGATTATTTTAAAAAATCTAAAATTATTGATATGTCTTTAAGATCCTACCCTGGCGATAAAGCTACCGGAACTTTGTGGTACGAAGACTGTTACCTTAAAAAGGAATCAGATCTAACCAAAACAAGCTGTGATATTTTTAAGGGCGCTAGTGGCAGTGCAATTACTGTAAAAGGAGAAAATCTTTGGCAAACTATTGGAGTCTTATCCGCCGATGACCCAAAAGAAAGGGCCAACTATGTAGCTTTAATTAGCCCTAAAATCCAAAGTGAATTAAACGCAATCTTTAATGGGGAAGACGAAAAAAGTCCTAGTTTTACCAGGCTAAATATCGACACCGAAGCCTTCCAAAAATTTTACATTGAAAATTTGTGTCATAAAAAGGTTAAAGTCGCAGTTAGAGTTCAACATACCGATGGATCTTGGGGAACCTATGAGAGCCACAACCTTAGCCAAAATCATAGAAGCCTCGCCGTTCCTGATTCCAATAATGCAGTCTACTACTACTACGCTGAAGCCGAAGACGGTAGCGTATCGTGGAGGGACGAAGTCAATGGAAAAAGACGTGCAGCTTTTGGCAAAATAAATCCATTCATTAGAAAAGAACTTCCTGATTGGGACCCAGTTAGATGGGGTGATCACTACAGCCAAATTAGTTGCGACTAAATTAAAAAAGAGTCGAAAATACCAAGGCGCTTGGCTAAGTGTGCCACTGATACACTCATCACAGTCGCTCACTTGCTTAAAGTCGATCAGGTAAAAAAAAGACCTAGCTATCGCTAGATCTTTTTAATGATTTTTTTGGGTAGCGATGGATGGACCGATACCTAATACAAGCACTTGATATTTAACATGAATATGAGATTTAAAACATAAAAAATGACAGGGTGTTAGCCTGCATAGTTCTTCGATTCCTTGATTTTTTCAAATGTATGAGTAAGAGCTTGAATGTCAGATATTAGCTTGCAAGTTCATTGTCGCTTGTGTTTGATTCATATTCTTTCAGATATTGGTATAAACAGTTTAAAGCTTTTTCCTTCAGCTTAAAGCTTTTAGTCTCAAACTTTTCAAACCTAATTGTAAAGGGTTTCACCCGCGGTTGATTTAGTTCTTCATTCCACTCTTCCCATATGATTGATGCAAAGGGGTGCTTTAAATATCCAGTGCCTCTTTTTTTGGGGCGATAAATAAAGAGACAGTCATTTGCTTCATCAACAATTTTGAGATTTAGAGAATTTGCAGTTTTAATTATTTCTGACTGAAAATCCAATTCATCGAAATTTTGGTGACGATCGATTTCTTCAACTTGGATTTTTTCTATCAAAAATGTTTTAGTCATATCGGTAATCATACAATGTGCGCGTAATTTATCTCCGGAAATGTTAATAGCTACAATTTCTCTTTTGCCTCCAGGCTTAGATCCTCCGTGGTATACAATTTCAAAAACTTCTCTGGTTTGTATTTTTTGTTTAAGATATTCAATCAAAGATATCCCTCCTGTTTAATACTTTATCGGAGTAATACTGATTTTATTTAACCTAATTTTACCATTAGCCAGTTCAATGTAATTGGATAATAGAGTTGTTCAAGTCTTCAAAAGGATTACTTTACATTGACTAAACTTATACTATTCATAAATGAAGCTTTAGGATGTTTTTGGGGAAGAAAAAAGGCGCTAAGCCACTTACTGTTAGCCTCCTGCGAAACCATAAATGGCTTAGCCCCTAGTACCGAAACGATTTTTTTTGGAAATGGAAATAAGCCATATCCCTTTGGTTTTATGGATCTATTCAAAACTGATTTCACTGTAATAGTCCCACTTCTTAGAAAATGGACACCATCTTTCCTAAGAAGTGGAAGAACTGCCTGATACCACCACATAAACCATCTAAATTAATGGCACCCCTATTGCAATTAGCTCATGTTGCCAATCAAACCAGAGAGGGGTTATTTATGAAAAGAAATAAAATGAAAACACTAATGCTGCTACTTAGCGGTCTACTTGCCACTGAAATCAGTTCAGCGACAAATGTAACCTTAAAACGATGTGAAAGAGTAAAGGATATTAATACCCGTTCACTTTCACCCGAGGAAAATACTAAGTTTTGGAAATGGATTAGTAAGTGCAATATAGACTTTGCCGGGGAACTTGAAGAGGATGGGTATATTACCTTAGATGGCAAAGAATATCGCCTCTATCCGGTTTTCGGTGTGAGATCATTTGTTCCAGATGAGACTAGGTCATCAGGCCGCCGAGTGATATATACCAACCCTAGAGACTATGTCCCACCCTTTGAAAAAATCCTCAAAGACCCTGAAACTGCTATCTGTGATATACCAGAGGATTATAAGATCGCAGGATGGTGTCGAGAATCATGTTACACGCCAGACCAAAAGATTAGCTTTCTGAAGCTGGATGACTCAGAGCAATTGGCTGTCCAAGACGTAGAAATACTAAAAGCCAAGAAAATGCAGTTAAATGAAATTCTTACTTTATCACCAGGCACTAACTTAGAGGAGTTACAAAATGGACACGAGGTATTTCAATTTTCTCAACTATTGGCGTATGTTGAAAGTCCTAAAATAAAAAATCACAAGATTCTTGATTTTGTTATGAAATCTGGAGGAAAAATCAGTGTCACTCCTAACCACCCTTTGCTAAATGCTAACGGTATAATGAAGGAAGCCGCTGATTTTGAACTAGGAAACGCCTTGCTAACCGATGACGGAAAAGCCGATACGATTGTGGCAATTACACCAAGGATTCATAGAGGAAAAGTTTACAATGTAGAAGTCGCATCTACAGACTTAATGGAAAACATTGTAGTCGCCCAGGGCTACCTCAGTGGAGCAAGTAGATACCAAAATGAACTACAAAATAAATTGAATCGTGTGCTTCTTAGAACAAGTATGATTCCAAACGAATTCGTAACGAAATAATAAGCGAGCGGGGTAAAGAACCCCGCTACATTTTGCAAAGGGACAAATATGAAAAACTGGACTAATATCTTCCTAAGCACCTTTCTAATCAGCTGCCTTTTGGCTTGTGAACACGGCTCCGATTCGAACAACGGAACACCAAAAAAGCCAACACTAGAAGAAAGTTTAAAATCCAATTACAAAAAATTTCGCCAGCGATGGAGAAGTGTCACTGGAGACCAGAAATTTAAATGTAATTTACAAGAAGAACGAAACACAGAAAAAGCTCTGCAATGTGCTGTCCTTGCTTGTCAAAATGCAGGTGGAATTTATGATAAACAAAACTATTACTGTAAATGTGATAGCCAAGGACTTGTCTTTAATGGCGAGTACGCAAGCTGTCTTCCACCAAAGATCGAAGACCTAAGCTCTAATCACGCAGAAAAGAACCGAGCTGAAATTGATTTTGAAATTAATCAAAGCCTTGGAACCTCGAAACAAAAGATTTTCGACCTTCTTGAAGGAATAGAGAAAATGGTAGACTTAAAGTTTCCATATAGCTTCAAGCAAAAAACAAGATATCAATTCTTTGAAATTGACCACCTTGACGATAGAGTCATTGAAGCCCAGCTAGGAGTAGATCCTGATGGCACCAGCTACACAGGTGGCTTAAATCACAGTACGAAGTCCGTTTTAGAAGTGATTTATGAAGAAAGCCAATTAGAAAACTATATATTTTTCAACAATATGAATGTCAAACCAATCAAACTAAACAAGCTTCCAGGCTTTGAACAGTTTCATTATGATCTTCAAAATTTAGATTACACTAAATCCTACAAGAGTTTCACTCAAAATGGTTGTGCAGATATCTGCTACATTGATGAAAAAGCTAAATTAAAATTCCTAGAAGAAGACGTTTTCGTAATTAAGAGAAACATTATTTCAGCGGGAAATCTAAGGCAGAGAAAAATCTATTTATCGAAAAGCTCTTTTCTTGAAGATGCATTTGTGGTTCTACTCTTGGACCGTTCTGGCAATCTAAATTTAGCATACAAACTGTCGCCCATAAAAACCAGTGCAGGAACTTTCACTAAATTTTATGATGTCTTCACTAAAAACGCTGAGTTAATAAAAAGTGGCCGACTTGAATTAGATTACTCTCTTTACCACCAAACTCCACCAACACTACGAAGGGAAGTTAGCCCGTCTACAGTTATGGTCTGTGAGTATGGTGTCTTACCTAGTTTTCCAATTAGCAAATGGGCCAGTCAAATTGTTGTTGGCCCCCACTACAATAAGGAAAGCAAACAAGGAAGCTTATGGGGCTGGCTAGAAAATAATGAAGGCTCAGAACATCTGTATTTTGATGGAGCTATTTTAAACCAAGGCAATGGAAAACATACAAAGTCTGCAATAGAACTGTATGCAACTCATCATATGGATGTTCTGGCATCAACGGCGATGGTATCACCAGCTGTCACTGTAACCGCCTCCAGTGTAGAATCCTGTTTTTCAACTGAATTAAGTAGAAATCCACTACTTAACTCCGATTTTAAGGGGCGCATTGTAAATCTAAGTCTATCCTTTTCTTTAGATAAATATGCTTGTGATAAAGTTGTGAAGCAGATCAAACAGCAAAACAATCGACTTTTTATCCAGGCATCAGGAAACGACAAAAACACCGCCTGCGACAAAAGAATCCAGTCTCTCACAAACGTAATCGCAGTGGCCGCTATGGATGCCGATAGCAGACAAGTTCATAGATACAGCGTAAAAGGAAGAAATAGTGTTCATACAGCGGCCTTAAAATCAAGCCAGTCCGATGACGCTGGCACTAGCTTTGCGGCTCCGGTTGTTTCAGGTATTGCAAGTAAGCTACTAGATGAATACCCAAACCTTAGCGCTCTGGATTTAAAGAAAGCTCTTCTGCTCGGAGTATCCTTTAACTATCTACCTGTTTGGTCTGGGGGAAATACAAATTTGCAAGCAGCCTTAAAGGTAGCTCGAGCAATAAATATGGGTGAAGAGAGAATCGGTCAACTAGTATCGGCCATTTACCCCTTAGAAGAACTAGAAAAAAGGATTTCCCATACATTTGATGAAGATGAGTTGGACCAACTGTATGAAGACTTGGAGTTAGTACAAGAGAAGTACGATGATCATTTAAATTGGCTAGAAAATAACCGGAGGGACCTACTATGAAATTAAAATATTTAGGCATTACTACTTTAATCGCTTTCGGCATATGGACAAGTTTTGACAATACCGATCAGAAGGCTACAAATCCAACGACTCAAACAAGCTCGAAAGAACTTCCACATGAGCAAGCAAAACTGAATGTTGAGGAAAAACTGATTAAAGGTGAACATGAGATCAATAGAATTTTAGAGGAGCAAGTAAAAACCATCCGTTCGCAATCTCAAAATTCTAAAAAAACGGAATACAATAGAAAACTTAGCCGCTTTAAGACACTTTCAAGTAAAACTCTAAAGAGCAAAGAAGAAACTAAAGAGTGGCAAAACATTCTAAGTGACAATCGATTTATGGATGAGGTTTATCTTGAGCTAACAGATACCAATAGTTCTATCAAGCCTAAACAAAAAATTGTAAGCACTATGGAAAGCATTGATCTTATCGCTGCTGCTGTATCATGGAAAGAAAATCCAATTAGGGAAAATCTTTTGCAGGATGCTAGCTATCTTATCAAGAGCGATCTAATTTTAAACACAAATGACCTAGCCTTAAGAAAAACAATTGCCGGAAGCCAGATGGAACTTTTCTTAGTTTTAAAAGAGCAATCTCCATCGACTGCGATGCAAGTTCGGCAGGACCTTGCTGGAACATATAAAGAAGAATGGCTTGAGTTCGTAGACGATCATCTTTAGGGGGGAAAAATGAAGAAAAAACTTATTACACTAATTATCGGATGTTTAGTTTCATCCAATTCGTATTCGTTAGAAATAATTCACAGCCCAAGTACAATTATCAAACTCGGGCAAGGTTATGAACCAAATAACCAATTGTTCAAATCAGCCTGTATTACTGGATCGAAAGAGCAGTTGGGCTATTCAGAGGGAAACCTGTCTGTAAAAGCTGAATTGAATGAGACTGAGTTAAGTGATAGTCTTGGAATGTCGGTGGGGGGAAAATACCGCACAGGAGCAACAAAGTCGTCTGCCTCCGCAAAATTCTTGCGAAGCTCAGCATCATCTTCAAAGTCCCTTTCTTTCATATTTGAAGCAGACTACAAATTCGCTCCAACTAGTTTCCAAGAAAAAGATAAAGGCTGGACTGAGCTAGCTAAAGACTATCTCTATGCACTTGACGAAAACTGGGAACCTATTATTCCAAATGAGAGCAATAAAGAAGAATGGAAAGGAGCCGTGGTTGCAAGAAATGACGAAAAGTTTTTGAAGAAATGCGGTACTCATTTTGTGTTAGGACAAACTTCTGGAGCAAAACTACTATATTCATTCCGGATTGACTTTGTCTCGAATGCCGATAAAAACTCATTTGGCACAGACTTTTCATTCTCTTCTCCATCGGTTGACATTAAGTCAAATTTTGAAAAAAAGATGTCAAAAGTTAGTAAAAGAACACGAGTAAGCATTACTGTCTTGCAAATTGGAGGAGCCATTGAAAAATTAGGTTCCATTTTAGGCACTGAAACTGCAACAGGAGAGACTAATGCGTACTCCTTTGTTCAATGTACGAACGGAGGTACTGGTGAATTGAATAAGTGTCTAGATGTTCTGGCTTCAGCTATGAGGTATGTAACAAGCAAAGAAGGCTTTAGTAAGAATTTTACCTATGATACTCATGGAAACTTACAAGGCGCGGCCGTTTTATCCAGTATTTTAGGGAGTTACACAGATGTTGGTAACCTAGAGACAATTCAATCTCCAGAGACCTCACAGTTGATCCGAGAAACAAGAAAAAGCTTGAGTGATATTTTCGAAACCTATTTACAGGCATGGATTGATTTAAAAAGAATTAAAAGTACCGGTATTCCCCGCCTAAACCAACAACAATCAGACAATCGATTGAAATGGGAGGTAATGGCTTACCGAGACATGAAAGAACTCACATCTCGATACATTGATGTCTGCTACAATGATCAAATAAAATGCGAGAAGGTCGTAACGGATGAGGTCCTTTACTATTATAAGAATAGAGCTGAGGCTATTTCGGAAGGCTCTGACTTTAAGGCGCAAAGATTTGCAGCACTTTGTGATCTTTGGCAAGCCAACGAAATGAAGGATGAACGCAATGCTACAATGAAAGCTTTGTATGATGTCGCTAATCAGCCTATAAAAACAGAAACTGGGATGACTTTCCCGTTGGACACAAAAGATGATAAGTGCCAAGCCATAGAAACTTACCTTCTAGGAACTGAGGGCCTAGATTTAAGCGGAAAGCAAATCACTGAACTATCTCCACTTTCTTTGCTACCACATATTAAGACATTGGATTTGAGTAATAACTTGCTAGATGATTCACAACTAGAGAAACTTGCAAGCCTGCCTGAACTAGAAGACTTACGTCTCTCACGAAATATTATTCGTGATATTAGAAATTTTCCTTTCATGCCGAAATTACTTAGGCTGCATTTAAGTAACAATAATCTGAACCCTGTGATGGGCTTAGAAGATAAGATCCCAAGTATCGAGTATCTAAATCTCTCGAATGCGGGAAGGCGTGTTAGTTGTCCATTTGAGGGCGCAAAAGCCTCGGTCTGCATCAGTCGAGATTATTCGCGCTATACTAGTTTTTCAGAATCCATTCGAAGCGCGCATAATCGTACAGGTGCTAGCTTAGTGGATCTAAACGAAGACTTTCTCTTGATCATTGGAGGTGTTGGCGAAAACCATCTTGAGGTGATCAATAAGAACAATATGGATGTTAGAAAGCTAAAGCAAAAGACAAAGCATGCGCACAATATGTCATTTATCCGTTTAGAAAAAAACAGAGTCTTTGCCTTTGGTACATCGGAAGATAGCGCTCTTATGAATTCTTATATCTTAGATTTCGACGACGACGGGGACCTTCTGAATAGAAAACATATAGATTTCCCATATCCACCGACCTCTTCCCATTCAATTATTGGTTTAGGGAATGGAAAAGTATTAATTAACGGCGGATACAAAGACCGAGGCCTCGCACAGGTATCTGCAGCCGCTTATATCTTCGATAAAGATCAAGAGTCTATCAAAGAAATTAGCGCAATGAATTTAGCGAGAGCGGATCATAGTTTAAGTCTTTTAGATGACGGTAGTGTCTTGGTCATTGGTGGATACACTAAAAACTCCAACGGCTTTTATGTCCCTACTAATACTATTGAAAGATTTAATCCTAAAACGCAAAGCTTTGAGTGGTTTAATGAAAGATTATACAAGGCAAGGTTCGGTCACTCTGCCGTTCAGCTTGCAGATGGTAGTATCTTAGTAACTGGAGGAATTACAGAAAAAAGTAAAACAATTCCAGATAGTCAAAGTTCAGCAGTAGAAGACCCACAGCTTCCTAACTCGACACCAATAAATGATAGCTCTGGATCATCTCGCTACTCAGAAATGACAAAAGCTTCAAGGACTGCAGAGATTATCACACCATCAGGAGGAGTTTTTGAGCTAAGAGAAGTCATGACAGAAGGCCGGGCTTATCACAAGAGCATTCGATTAGAGTCTGGTAAAATAGTGATTTTTGGTGGATTAAAAGGGCATGTTAACCTTGTAGAGGGTGAGAAGAAGTGCATAAGCTGTCTATCCTCTTCAGATATATTCAGCTCTGAAATTGATAGAGAAGAATTCATCTCAACTGGAAACTCCATGTCTGCTGGCCGTACATTGTTTGACATTATCGGTTTAAGCAACAATCGAGTTTTAATCATGGGTGGCACCGGTAGAGCAGGAAGATCTATCGAGATATTCTCCTATACGGGATTATAAAACAGCTGTGAAAATACAATAGAATTTTCTTTGATCACCCAGTAAGCATTGAGAAAACGCCTACTGGGTGTTCTCTTTTTTAACCGATAAAGTTCTTGGTAGCGATGGACGGCCCGGCGGGCTACTACTCTTCGTCCCTTCCGGGGGCTCCGTTGCGTAGACTCACCTCTTTCGCTATGGCAGACTTCCTGTCTGCCATGCCGAGCTAAGTGTGCCACTGGCACACTCATCACGGCCGCTCTCTCGCTTCAAGTCCGTAAGCTAAAAAAAAAGACCTAGCTATTGCTAAGTCTTTTTATCGAAATTTTATTTTTGGTAGCGATGGACGGACTTGAACCGCCGACCAATGGATTATGATTCCACTGCTCTACCGACTGAGCTACATCGCCACACGAAGGAATGGTATAAGAGACTTCGATTTTAGAGTCAAATAGATTGTTGAATTGTTATAGCTTTGATCATTTTGGGAACATTCTATAAACGTACGTAAATCCAGTTACTTAGAGGTAAAAGCTAGCAAAACACTTTGTTTTTTAATCAAATTTCTATTTTAACTTTATAAAGGCACTTTTAATTTTTCTAAATATTTTTAATGACTTAGAGCATTTTTTTAAACTCTTTTCCTTGAACCTCCCCACAAAGCCTGCAATGCTTAAATAGCTAAGGAATTGCAAATATTTTTAAGGAGGAAATATGAAACTTCTAGTAATGGTGTTTTTCACCATTTTTTTAATTTCTTGTGGGGATTCTAATAAATCCGTCG
>JAYZXX010000073.1:0-8768 GCA_036140815.1 Bdellovibrionota bacterium
AAAGAATCCATGGGTCACTGAACATGATGAGCCCGGTAGAGTTTACTGAAAAATTTAGCCGTGGCGAGACTCAGATACTAGACGTTTCTGTGTAACGAAAAATTCCGGATTTAGGGGGTTGACCCGAAATTATAAAACAGAGTACTCGCCAATGCCCCTGCTCTAGTGGAAATAGCAAATCTCTGTACAGAGACCCATGCCTAAAATTGCTTCTGGAACACTTCTTTAGAGCACTTAAAACATTGCTTATGGGCTAAGTTATTTTTTCAAGATTTGGAACAAAGGAAACTTTTTACAAACTTTTATATAAAGCGAAAAGTCAGTAAAGCAGTCTAGGAATGAAAAAGCTACTAGTGCCTGTAAACAGGCTGGTCAATCAATGAGCTCATATTCAACTGAAAGGGCCCCAAACAGGCACTTGATTTGCAAATAGAAAACATATGTTTTTTACTAAAAAAATAGCTAACTCAAAAGCGTTTAAAAAAGGAAGTAATTTAGGCTTTTTTAAATTAGTTCTATTTTCATTTTTAATTCTTTTTAGTAGCTCCATATTTGCAGAAAAAAGAGCTTGTGGTAAATCTGCTGGTAAAATTAAGATCCTATATGCTGTTCAAGGTACAGGAAACGGCCACCTCACCCGCGCTAGAGAATTAGGACAAAGCCTTAGATCCTCAGGTGTACAAGTTGATTTTATATTTAGTGGTAGAGCTAGAGAGGATTTTGTTCATGAAGACCATGATAGGATTTTTGGCTCGGATGCTAGATATTATAAAGGACTCACCTTCGCCACTGACAAAGGTAAAATCAACAACTTCAAAACCTTTCTCGATGGAATACGCAATTTTCCTCAATTAATAAGAGATATTAAAAACCTAGAGTTAAAAGATTACGACTTGGTAATTAGTGATTTTGAACCAGTTGGAGCTTGGGCGGCATTATTCAAAAAAACTCCACTGTACGGAATCGCCCATCAGTATTCTTTCAATCACTCGAAGGTCCCAGCCTCTCCCCTTATGAAATACATAATCGCCCCTTCCATGAAATTACTCGCTCCAGTGTCTAAATCTAAATCCATCGGTTTACACTTTAACAGCTTTCAAAGCATCATTCTTCCTCCAATGGTCGCCGAGGTGCCAACCTTTGAAAGAATCAAAGGAAAAGTAACCGTAAATTTGGCACATGAAAATCAGGCAGATGTGGTGAAAATGTTATCTCCAATTAAGAGTCATGAATTTCACATCTATGCGGACCTCAAAAAATTTCAAGACATTGACCTACAACAATTACCAGAGCATATTCATTTGCACCCCACTTCCTACGAAAGTTACCGAAAGGATTTCTATTCTTCTCAGGCTGTTATTGTAAATGCAGGATTTGGAAATCAGTCCCAAGCACTCAAAGCGGGAATCCACCTACTTTCAAAACCGATTCATGGACAACCAGAACAGTTAGCAAATGTAAAAGCCCTAG
This sequence comes from Bdellovibrionota bacterium, assembly GCA_036140815.1. Classification (GTDB taxonomy): domain Bacteria; phylum Bdellovibrionota; class Bdellovibrionia; order Bdellovibrionales; family UBA840; genus UBA6502. The sequence continues at coordinate 1,471 of JAYZXX010000073.1, forward strand.
AGCAATTGTCATATGCAAACTCAATCAACTCCTTGAAAACTAAAGACGTAGAAGCTTGGCTTCACTCCATTGAAAATAAAAAAGCCGTTCGAATTCACTATCCAAATGTATCCGAGATATTAACCGATTGGATACTTCAAGGGGCTCCAGTAATGGACCAAAAATATGTCCAAGCAATTTGGGATAAAATTTTAATTGAACGCTAAAGTAACTATTTATAGGGTATTTATCAATTCATTAATCAACTCCTCATCTTTTGGAAAAAATACCTTAATCAATAAAAACTTAGACAGTAACAAAGTGATTAATAAAACAAAGACTTAGGCATTTTTTTGCAAAGTGATAAACTATGAAATCGAATGGAAAGCTTCATATAAGACACAAAACATCTATCAATCACTTAGATGTTTACTTAAATATAATTATCGTTCTCACAGTATTCATTCTTACCAATCAAGCTACTGCGAGCCAAAGAGTTTGCATCAAGTCTGCAAAAGTATTAAAAGTTCTTTATGGTGTTCAAGCCACCGGCAATGGGCATATCACTAGAGCAAGAGAACTTGGTACTAGTTTGCGCAAGGCAGGTGTTCAAGTCGACTTTGTTTTCAGTGGTAGACAACGACAAGACTTCGTATTTGAAGATCATGAACAAGTTTTTGGTTCTAATGCCAAGTATTTTACCGGACTAACTTTCGTAACTGAAAATGGTAAAGTTGATAATTTTCAAACCTTTCTTAAAAACAGTAGAAACCTTTCAGAATTGATTAAAGACATCAGAAAAATTGATGTGAGTTCGTATGATCTTGTGATTAATGATTTTGAACCTGTTTCTGCTTGGGCTGCCATTTTGAACAAAGTACCCATCTATGGAATAGCGAATCAATATTCTTTCAATCATTCAAAAGTACCAGCTTCCCTTTTTATGAAGTATTTGATTGCTCCTGCAATGAGACTTTTAACCCCTATACCAAAGGGAAAATCAATAGGTTTGCATTTTGATAGTTTTCAATCACTAGTACTGCCTCCTATGCTATCCGAGATACCTAATCTTGAGCGAGTTAAGTCTAAAGTAACTGTTAACTTACCTCATGAGAACCAGGCAAATGTAGTTCAAATGCTTACACCAATTACTAGTCATGATTTTCATATTTATGCTGACCTAAAAAAATTCGAACACATTGAATTAAACAACTTGCCGAGTCATATACATTTGCATCCTACCTCTTACGAAAATTACAGAAATGACTTTTACTCATCCGAGGCAGTGATTGTTAATTCTGGGTTTGGTAATTTATCTCAAGCTCTAGCTGCAGGGATACATCTCCTATCAAAACCTCAGTCTGGCCAGGCCGAACAAGTTGCCAATGCAAAAGCATTGCAAAAATTATCTTATGCTGAGGCATTTTATTCTTTGAATACGAAGACTGTAAGAAATTGGCTTGATAACATCCAAGGACAAAAAGCGACAAAAATCCACTACCCCAATGTTTCTAAAATACTCACAGAATGGATACTTGATGGCGCACCTGAAATGAATCATGAGTACATTGAAAAGATCTGGGACGATTTAGTTGTTGAGAGATAGTCTTCAAAAAAATAAACAAAATTATATCGATATTTTTAGTTCATTAATCATTTAAGTATCTTTCAATGATCCGTTCAATTTCCCCCGAAGCTTTAAGCTCTTTATAGGCTTTAAAAAACAAGTCCCTTTCCCCTTTATTCGCAAATGCAACTGGCCTAGGTGTTTGATGAGAATAAGGTCTATGAATAAATTTAGTTTCTCGAACTTTCTTTGAATAGACATGACTGCTTTTTGCAATATGGTCAATATGGTACCGTAAAACTCGATCATCTCCAAATACCACATCAAAGCGTTTGGAGAATAGCCCCATAATTTGCTCTTTTTGATTGGTTACTTCCGAATAGTTCTCCATACTGTCCGTTAGTTTTTTAAATTTAATCCCCATAACTTTAGAAGCATTTTGAAAGCCTGCCATTCTCAAACTATTTCCAAGAACACTTGCTTGTTCGCAATATTTTTTTTCTATACACATAAAGCCGTTTTTAAACGGTATCAATTCTGGACCAAAAAAAACTGGAATATCCTCTACGCTACCACTGGATAGATACATGACTCCAGTGAAGTCTCCCCCAATAAACAACTCATTTAATCTACGGTTAGACAAAGCCTCTAGTTTGTAAGGCAAATTTGCTTTCTTAAAAACACTTTTTAGAATATCTACAGAAATTCCGGAAAAACTCTCCCCTTCTACAATTACATAAGGAGGCATAAAGGCATTAATGCCAAAACGAATCTTAGAAGCCTCTGCTGAAAAAGCATAGGCAGGAAACAAGATGAAAAGGCACAATAGAAATTTCATATTTTTAGTTTAAGCAATCCTAAACAAAATGAAAACCAAAATATGCAGAATTAAATAAACCGGTAATTATGCTTTTAAATAAATTGAAAAAAAATTCTAGAACTTAGGCCATCGCTTCATTAAAAAAATATTTGATCCATAATCCAATTAAAAAAAAACTATGGAAAGTAGCAAAAACCACCAATTTAAAATTTATCTAAACCATTTATGGGGACATTTTCTCCCAGAATCATGATTTTGGATGAGACAGGCACACTCTCGATGCAAATACTGAAGCTAAGATTTTCAAATTTCTGAAAATAGAAAACAGAATCCCTACTAACAGAATTCAAGCCTCCATCAAGATCAAAGACTAGATCATTCACTTTTTCAATACTTTGCTGCTCCCCCCAAAATTTAAAATAGGACTCTTTCAAACTCCAAATCCTTTGAAAATATTTTTTTTGTTCAAGGGCATCAGGCTGAGATTCAATTTGTAATTGCTCTTTGAGAGAAAAATACTTTCTCGCCAAATCTATAGCATTTGATTTAGGAAGCTTTGTTTCTATATCTACGCCAATCTTCATATTGGAAAAGCCATACAAGAAATAGCCCCCTGAATGGCTCATACTTATATTAATAGAACTATCTTCAAGAATAGGAATATTAGATTTTTTTTTAAATTTTTTAAGAGGAAGGTCAAACTCTGTTTTTAAAATATCTTGCAAAATAAAACGAGAGAGTAAAAACTCTCTCGCCTTTTTCATAGATTTAATTTCCGAAAAACGATTTATCTCGGTTTCATGTAAGTCTAAATTATCCAGTTTCACTGGAAGTTCATATTCCTCTTTACATAAGAAAACTTTTAAAAACTTATCCATTCCATCTCTTGAAGATCAATGAGGTATTAATACCACCAAAAGCAAAGTTGTTACTCATTATATAATCAACTTCGGCATTTAGGCCTTCATTTTGAATGTAGTTTAACGGACCACAGTTTTCATCCACTTCTTTTAAGTTAATGTTGGGGGCAAACCAGCCCTCGTTCATCATTTCGATACTTAACCATGCCTCAATCGCCCCACAGGCCCCAAGGGTATGACCAAAATAATTTTTCAAAGTACTATAGGGAATTTTATCACCAAATAGTTCATAGGTGGCTAGGGATTCAGCGATATCACCTCGCTCGGTTGCCGTACCATGACCATTGATATATCCGATTTGCTCAGCTTTAATCCCTGCATCTTGCAAAGCCAACTCCATGGTAATTTGCATGGTGTCTTTACTTGGCGAAGTAACGTGCTGTGCATCGCAATTGGTTCCGTAACCTACCAACTCTGCATAAATTTTTGCTCCACGAGCTTTAGCCACTTCGAGATCCTCTAAAATCAAGGTCCCGGCTCCTTCACCTAAAACCAAACCATCTCGATTTTTATCAAAGGCAGCTGGACTCAGTTCAGGATTTTCATTTTTAGTACTCGTTGCAAACAAAGTATCAAAAACAGCAACTTGGCTTGGACACAATTCCTCTGCCCCACCAGCTAACATCATTTTTTGCTTGCCATATTTAATCGCTTCATAGGCATAGCCAATACCTTGGCTTCCAGAGGTACAAGCAGAAGAGGTAGTAATCACTCTTCCTTTTAAACCAAATAACAGAGAGATGTTCACAGCACAAGTATGGCTCATCATTTTTATATAGGTTGTCGCCGTAATTCCTTTGGTGTCTGATGAATTTAACAAATTAACAAAATCCTTAACAGCACCAGGACTACCTGACCAAGAACCATAAGAGACACCCATATCTCCATTTCTAATTTGATCAGAATCCATCAAACCCGCCATTTCAAGAGCTGCCTCAGAGGCCGTACAGGACATTTTTGCCACAGGCCCCATAGAGCGAGTCATTTTTCGAGAATATTTTTTAGTAAACTCATAGTTCTCAATCGGCGCACCTAACTTTGAGTGCAAACCTTTATAGTCCTCCCATTGAGGCATATATTTTACTGCATTCTTAAACTTCCCTAAATTTTCACGAATTTCAGGATAGTTATTTCCAAGAGCGGTTACTCCAGAGAATCCTGTGACAACTACACGTTTTTCCATTATATCATTCCTCCGTTTACCGAAATCACCTGGCGAGTAATATAGCTTGCTTCTTCTGACATTAAAAAGTTTACCACACTCGACACTTCACGAACATCACCCATTCTTTGCATAGGTATCATTCCTTTAGCATGGGACCAGATTTCTTCTGATATCATTCCGGTATCAATTAAACCAGGTGCGACGCAGTTTACTGTAATTTTTCTCTTCGCTAGTTCCAAAGAAAGGGCCTTTGTGGCAGCAATAATTGCCCCCTTGCTTGCACTGTAATTCACTTGTCCACGATTACCGGCAATGCCTGAAATGGAACTCATTGTAACAATACGTCCTGGCTTTCTTCTACGTATCATTTCCATTACGCAAGGCCTTACAACATTATAAAAGCCATTCAAATTTGTATCTATAACCTGATCCCAATCCTCATCTGTCATCCCAGGGAATGCAGCATCTTTAGCAATACCAGCATTGCTTACAATACCATAAAAAGCTCCATATTCTTTCATATAAGATTCTAGCTTTTCTTTTACCTCTTCACGATTAGAAACATCAAAACCAATAACATTGGCCTTGCCGCCCTGGTCTTCAATTATTTTTTGAGTCTCATACGCACCCTTCTCGTCGCGTCCATAATGGATTAAAACTTTGAAACCACTTTCCGCAAGATGGGTGGCAATACCTCTTCCAATCCCCTTACTTGCTCCCGTAACCAATACTTCAAGATCAGACATTCCAAGACTCCTTCATTTTACTAAACTGCTCTTCACTAGGTTTAAAAGTCGATATACTGGTACTTACAACATCTTCTCCAGATACAGAAATACTAGCCTTAAAATTACCTAGGCTTTCTTCGATAAAAACCATTTCAGCTCTAACCTTCAAAACCTCACCAACATTAAAGCTTTCTCTACTAGATCTATACCTTCTGATTCCGATTAAAAATCCAATACCAGGTTTTGATTCACCTAAGTCTTTACCCATCTTCCCTGAGAATGCAGCTATACTCTGGGCGATAAACTCCATCCCTAAATAACTTGGAACTTTGCCATTTTCACACAAAAAACTATCTTCTCGAATTTCTACTTCACATTCAACAAAATCAGACCCCATATCAACAATTCGGTCAATTACAACCATTGGGTCTTCATGAGGAATGTATTCTTTAACGTTTAAAAATGTCATTTCACCTTCTCCACAATCATAGAAGCGTTGCTGCCACCAAAAGCAAAAGAATTACTCATCACAAATCTACTATTCAACTCGGTCTTGGCCTCAACAAAATTCAACTTGGGAAAATCAGTATCCCATTCTCTATCATTTAAGTGCATAGGACAAAGCCCCTCTTCAAGAGCCAAAAGACAAAACACCAACTCTATAGCCCCGGCCGCTCCCAGACAGTGACCGACAAAAGACTTTGTACTACTAACTTTCAACCTATTTGTAAAAATAGAATCCACCAACAAGGCTTCCATAGAATCATTTTTCTTGGTGGCCGTACCGTGTAAGTTGAGATAACCGATGTCGTTCGCAGATATTTTGGCCATAGTTAAAGCCTGTGCAATTGCAAGCTTTGCAAACTTTCCCTCTGGCTCGGGCGATGAAATATGATATGCGTCTGAAGATTCACCGATACCTGCTAGACGGAAATCAGATATTTCTTTCCCTAGAATAAAAACAGCACCCGCTTCTCCAATATTGATTCCATCACGATTCTTACTAAAAGGATTACATAAAGACTTAGAAGTAGCCTCAAGAGAATTGAAACCATTCACTGTCAAATCACAATAAGTATCCGCAGCAACCAACAAGACTACATCGCATAGATCAGCATCTAAAAGCCTTTTCGCTTCAGCAAATATTTTAAGGCCACTGGAGCAAGCTGTTGATACGGTATAAGCAGGCCCCCTCCAATCCAAGTACTTCTGTACAAAATCACTTAGATTCCCCATTTCTTGTAAAGAAAAATTATAATCAGAAAGGCTCATGTCTTTATTAGCCGTTCTCATCGCATTTTCGAAAGTATCCATACCTGTAGTTGAAGTTGCACAAACAATTCCCAAACGCTCCCTTGAATACTTATCTGTAAGGAAATCCAATTTTGAAGAAACCTGCTCCATCACAGACAAGGCGAGGCGATTGTTTCTTGAATCAAAAGCCTTAAAGGCCTCTTTCATTTCAGGTAGTTCTTCTTGTATTTGAAAGAAAAAACTTTCATCACCGGAAACCAAATCCACTTTCAGAGGACTCGGTTTAAAATTTGGATCAAACAATTTCGATTTCAGTTGTTCTTTTGATTTCCCCAAATGACAGGAAAATGCAAAATCAGAAATATAGTAGTTACTCATGAAAACCTTCCTGAAGAATGCTTATGTGAAATTCGTAAGATCGTTCTATGTTTTTATAATGAATTTCTCTTTGCCCTTTCCCATTTGTAGAGTTCCTTATTTTTGCTATTAGCTTTCCCTTGAAAAAAATTTCCCTCCCTAAGGAATCTTCACGAATGGAAAAGCCCTGGCTTGAGTTACTTTCAAGCTTATCCTTGCTTAAACGAATCCAAAGAAAATCCATCAACAAATAGTCACTCTTAAATTCTTTGGGCAAAAGATCATTCTTTTTCACCTTCAGGTTTCTCCCTACCAATTCAGCCTCCAATAGACTAATCCCCATCGGACTTAAAACGTGAATATCCAAAACATCATTCTTTGACTGAATAACTGCCGTTGATCGAAAACTACTGTCTCCGTACTTAACCTTAAAATCTTGGACTTCTCTAAAATCAGAAAGCTTCAACTGCTCTGAGTCTAATTTTAACCAAAGGTCTTTAGAATAATA
>JAYZXX010000074.1:0-7593 GCA_036140815.1 Bdellovibrionota bacterium
CATTGGGTTTTGTGGAAAGGGGATAAGAAGCGCAAAGAATGGCAGTCATTAAAAGCGGCGGCCTTAAGAACTCACGAGCTAGGTATGAATGTTCATGCCGGGCATGGATTGGATTTTATTGATTGCGAGAGAATTAAAAAACTTCCTTACCTAGAAGAGCTAAACATTGGTCACTCCATCATTTGCCACTCTATATTTATGGGCCTAAACAAAGCGGTAAAGGCTTTCAAAAAGCAATTGAGGCACTAAAACTTTATTTCTTTATTTTGCCCAAAATTGGCAATTCGTCTAAAAACTAGTAAAAGTGAAGCGACATTTTTTGTCGCTTTTTTTGTCTCTTCTGAAAGATCTATAGAGCTAAAGATAAAAGCCTCTCTCAAATTGGCATTTAAGGGCTTTGAGGGGCTAATCTGTTATAATTACTATTGTATTATTAAGTTACAAGAGTGGAGAGTTTATTTCTCCTGAATCACTTTGAGGAACGAAGATGGGTCGTTGGATTATATTTTTTCTTTTAGTTTACGGATTTCAAAATCACGGATTCGGTCAAACTGAACAAAACTATAGTGATAAGTATGAACAACTTTTGTTGCAAACGAAAAAGATGCAGGAAAGTCTTGGCCAGTTTGTAGAAGGTCTTTCCTACTCTATGCAACAAGAAAATATTTTTGAATCCAACCCATTGCAAAAGAATTTAAGTCGGAAGTTGCTTTTAGATACCATTGAGACTGATTTCTCTGGTTTAAGTAAGGCTGAAAAGAGACGCTTCTTGCGAGAAATTGAGAAAAACTCACTAACTGGCCTTTTTGGATCTGAGAAAAAGGCTAAGAAATTTTATGAGTTAATGTTAAATGATTTTGAAGAGATAAATCGATTGAATCAGGATTTAGTAGAGATATATTCTGATTTAAGTGGGCTTAAGCAAGCGACTCAAAGTCTTTTGTTAGAAAATCTAGTAGTTCGTTCCAATGAATTATTGGATCGTCTCAATGAGTTTTTAAATAAAATTGACCCAAGGTTAATAAGTATTATAAATCAGCATGCTCATCTGAAATTTCCAGAATCCATGGAACAAGTGGAGTTGATGGAAATTTCAAAGGACAAATCAGAGGCAAAGGATTTAGTGAGTTTACAAAAATCCATTAAATTGAGAAGGTCTTTGATTTTAAGTTTAGCATTCGTGGACTTAATAGGTCTTAGTTCTGCTTTTTTTGTAAATGATGCGGTTGTTTACACGAGTATGATATTTGCTTTTAAAAATATGGCCTATATAGCAGTGGCTTGGTATTTGATTTTTGAATCAAGAGCGCAGCATAAATTATATAAATTGAAGAAAAAAATTGATCCACGCATTTTCCAACTCAATGATCTATTGGACAAAATGAACCAAAGAATAAAAGCAATGGATAAAAATTTGAAAAGAATTTCTTGTGTGAAGTCGGGCATTTTGTAAAACAATTTTTAATTGAACAATGTTCCAAACTGAAACCATTCGCTGGAAATTTTAATTGTCTTTTCGTTTATTTCTACCGAAATACTTTGCTGGACCAATGTTTTGAAAATAAATACTTTGGCTTCCACTTCGATCAGAGTGCATTTAATTCGAACTTACTTTAGCCGCAACGCGTAAACCACTAATAACTCTTATATTTTCTTAAGCGCCAGACTTTTTTATCCGATCAGTTAAGTATGAATCAACACTATCCGTGGGCCAAGGGTCTACAAATTCCAAATGATGTGATTGCTGTCTGGGAAATGCAGGCGGCGGGTAGTGATTTATTACGTTGGGCTTTGGCAAACGGAAAAATTTTAGAACACATCTATCTTGATTGGGCAAAAAACTATTACAAACTCCCAAGTTTGTCGCAAAGTTTCTTTGAGCAAAACCCAAATCCTACTCTATGGGATAAGTGGGGGCGTTTTGATTGGGCAGGTACTTTTCTGCCAATTTATGAGTATGATGGTGTCTTGTACATTGCCTGTCTTGAGCCTCCCAATGCATTTCAGCAACAGGTGATCGCTGGTTTAAATACACGTACAGGTTTGTTACTAGCTCCCATTTCTGGAATGAAAAAATGGTGGACGATCATTTCCCCTGTACTGCAAATGTATAAACAGGTGAGTGGACTACCTCCTGAATTAGCACAGTTTGCTGAAGTTGGAAAAACCACTCCAGTTAACAACCAAGCTATGAGTCAAAATGCTTACAATGGGCAAAGTCAAAATAACTTTAATGGGTATCAACAGCACAGCCAAAACCCAGTGAACCCATATTATACTCAACAGCAGCAAACTATGAATCCAGTGCCAGGAAATGGGTTTAATAATAATTTCAGTCAAAGCACGCAAAACTCCAATTCAGGTTTTCCAAATCCATACCAAGAACAGTCTCCGCAGTATGGACAGCCCAATCAAGCACCAGCAAATCCCAATCCTGCTCAGATGTATCAAGCTCCTGTGAGTCCACAGAACTATCCGCAGCAGGCTTATCAGCAAAATAGTATGAATCCTCAGCAGGTGCCTGCACAGGGGAATTTTGAAAATACAAATTATCATTACAATGGTTCAGAGCAAGTGAATCCACAGCATAGTTCGGTGCAAAACCCAGCGGCTATGCCTGCTCAGGCCAATGTGCAAAACCCGAATGAGGCTAAAGGGCTAACTGAGAATATTCCTAAGCAGCATGTAAATCTTGAAGTGAAAAAAACTAGCAAGCCACCTGAGTCAGTGAATGAAGAACAAGTTCAAGTGGCTGCTTCTATCTCTATGCCACCTGTACCTGAAACAACAGATGAGGCCTTCACAATGATGCCTGATTTACCACCTGTCGAGCCTACTATGATTGGAGATATGCCTCCAACTCCAATGGAAGAACCTCTGGTAAATAAAACCATTCCAAAACCTATACCAGTTGTCGAAGAAGTGGCTGAACTTGTAGAAGAAGAACATGATGATATTACTCAGGTAAGAAGTTTAGATGAAGCTCTAGAAACCTTAGAGGCTAAGCATAACGAACTTCTTCATATGGATGAAAAAAATAAGCAGAAGCAAGTTTCTGAAGCTATGGAGAAGCAAGCTCCTCCTCTTACTAATTTAGATGAAGTAGAGTTTGATTCGAATTTGAATGAAATTGAAGATACTGTGATAGCGCCTTTAGAGGTAGCCTCTGGGCAAGAGAAACTTGAAGAAGTAAAAGAAGATGTGACTGAAAAGACAGTTGAGATTAACTTCGATGATTTTAAGCTTGAAGATGTAGAAGAGACTGATGAAGAGGATTCTGCCATCGATCTAGATGTTGATATTTTAGAGGACACTGGGATTGTTGGTTTGGATTTAAGCGACTTAAATCTCTCTTCGGAGGATAATTCCTTGTTAGAGGAAGAAGCTTCTGATGATCTTGAAGTCTCTGATGATAGCTTTCAAGAGAATGAAATTGAAGGCCTGGATTTTTCACAGTTTGATTTTGATGATGACTCTTCCGAAAATCTTAGGCCGCCTAGTGCACATCTATTAGACTCTGAAGATGACATTTCTTTGGAAAATCCTTCTTTTGAGCTTGCTACAGAGAAAGAACCTCAGGCAATAAAAGTGGAACATCCTACAAACCCACAAAATGTTTCAGTTATAAAGGATCAAGATACCAGTTTTGGAGGCGATCTGGAAAAACAAGCGGCACATAAAAGCTTAGAAAGAATCGCAGGTATATGTAGTCGTCGTATGATTTTGCAAATGCATCAAGGGATGTTGAAGCCATATCATTGGGAAGGGGATTGGTCAGAAAATCCTAATGTAAAAAATGAAATTGAGCTAGCTGAAAATAGCATATTTAAAATCGTTTGTAATACCAAAATGCCTTACCATGGCTATGTTGTTCGTAATGACGTGAATGATAGGTTTTTAGATGCTTTCAATAAAGGGAAGCTTCCTGATCATGCCACTTTAATTCCCGTGACTTTAAATAAAAATGTAGTTGCTGTAATTCTAGGTTTCTGTGAGAAAGAACGGGTGGATGAAATTGATCTACATTTGTGGGAAAGATATGCTGACGAATATGCAGATGCTATTTTAGAAATTAATCGTAATACTATGGCCGCTTAAAACCCATATTCAAGGCCAAAACTAGCCATCAATGGAACCAGAAACAAACTCTTTGACTTTAAGTCGCCTCCATAAACACTACCTAATAAATAAAAGCTCTTCAGGCTTGCATTCACGGTCCATTTTTTATGAATAGGTTTGCGAATTCCAGCGCCTAAGCCAACAAAAAGAAAGCTTCTTGTTGGTTCATCAATGCTGGATTCTGTTGCTCCTAGGGAGTCAGATGCTCGAATGCCAATTTCGCTATCTTTTCCAAAGGCGTAACCTAGTGACCAATCCCAGTACCATTTTAGAAGGCGATTGGATTTTCTGGTTTCTAATCCAAAGCCTATTAAATTCCACTTTTGTTGAAAACTTCTATATTTTGCGGAAGAGTCACTACTTACTTCAGAATTACGGAAATTATTTTCCTCGCTCACAATATTTGCATAGCTGACCTTAAAGCCTCTTTTTCCTGTTTGATTGAAATTTAGTTGAATAGAGTATTGATTTCCTAAACCTAGTCCACTTACATTTGTGCTAAAGTCCGATAGCAACAAATTGGCAGAATAACCATAATCAAGGACAATGCTTTTCTTTCCACTGAAAAAGGCTGCTATTTTGCCAGCATCTTGAGTTTTGGCTCTATTTTGTGACTGGGCCAATAGATTTATATTGATTAAACAAAGTAGGCTAAGGTACAAAAAACTACGCATAACTTATTGAATCATTGAATACTAAGGTATGGCAAGCCTTTCGCTATTTTTGGAGGCCCGACTTGGCAAAACAGACTGCAGCAGAACTATGGGATATTGTGATTTTAGCCGCGGAAAAAGGCTGGAAAGTAAATTTTCGTTTTGAAGATGGAACTGAGTTTGAAAATGCTTATATCACACAAATCGATGAAGAGAATCAAGCCTATATTCTAGAGCGTGTGGGGGAAAGGCATCTTAAGCCTAAGCTTGCATATCACAAAGACGTGATCGCGGCCAAATTGCATTGGTGATCAATATTCGTAACTTATGGCAATATTAATGGGTTGACTAATATCATAAGTCCACCGACTGATTAGACCAACGCCATCTTCATCTAATTTAAAGATGTATTTGTCGTAGGCAAACTCATATTCCAGCCAAAACCTTTCCATGAAGTTATAAGAAAACGCTAATCGGCCCTCGTAGACATCGGCAGTTAGTTCTGCCCCTTGTTGAAAAAGACTCTTTGGTTTGTAGTAGGTAAGTCCTAGTCTAAATTTAGACTTGGTTCCCAGGTATCCATCCATTGCGATTCCTAAAACCAAGCCCTGAGTACTGAGCTTTTGAGCTTCAGTATTGTTGATAAAATCATAATTGTCTTCAAGGCGGTAGCCGATGATACTTGACTGCTGAAAGTCATTTTCTGCAAAACGAAATTCCATCAGCAGGGAGCTTTTTTTGAAACTAAGTTGGTTGGAGTTGATTTCAAAGTCAGTTTCAGCCACATCGAAGGATAGTGCAAATCCTCTGGTAATATGAAGACGGGTGAAAAGGTTTACGAAAGTATTGGTGTCATCGCCACTCCCGGTATATCCTCCACTTCTACTAGAGTCATAAGCGTAGCGATTGGTAGCGATACCCGTTCGAAATCGAAACATATGATTGTCACCAGTTAATACAGAAGAACTGGTTTTAAACTTTGCCCAATTAGAAATTTTTCCTTTTGAGTCTTTTGCCTCTTTTGTGCGGATTCTCCAGCGATACTCACCTGGGAGTAGAGCTGGAAGCTCTGAACTTTCTCCTGATTGGTTTCTTAGTGGTCGAATTTTATCTTTTTTATCATCCAAACGACGGATTTCAATGTCGGTGAATTGAGCCACTTCGTCTTTTTTCCAAACAAACTCATGCTCTCTAAAAGCAGGAAATTCATCTCCGTCTTTTGGAGATATTAGTTGAGGATCTTTAATTGGTGTTTTGGTTATAAATAGGAAACTGTTCTCAGAGTATTGCGTGATTAATTTTTTTTGAAACCTTGAGCGAACTTTCCACATATAGTCACCAGCATCTAGGCTGTTAATCATGATGCTATTTTTTTTCACTCGTTTTTCTAAAACCACTTTGCCATTGGTCTTTTGAACTAAAATATCATATTCTACATCGCCATTTTGCTTTTCCCAAGAAAACTCAATGTCATTTTTTTTCTCAAAGAAGTTGAATTTAGCGCCCTTCGCTGGAGACTCTAATTTAGGAGGGAAGGGGGTTACATTTACAATTAATGCTTGTGACCATATTCCTGGGCGATTTTTTTGGTCAATGGCTCTTACGCGGTAGTAGTAGATTCCCATGGGTAATTCAATTTTTACCTGAGGTAGTTCAGTGGTATTGTCATGTTTAATTTCTTTGAATGCTCTGGTTCGTGCGACTTGCAGTTGATATTCTTTGGCTTCAGGAAAAGCTTGCCAAGTGAACTCAATCTCTCTAGCTTCAAGTTGTAAGAAAGAGCATAAAAAAATCAAAAATACCGGTAATTTCCATGACATAGCAATATTCTGTCGCGGAAATCATTTTCTGGCAAGGAAATGAAAAACTATTTAATAATGACAGGGTTGAGAACGGGTGGAGCTAGACCTTTGTCCCTTAGTATCTTGATTTCTCTTTCTTCCGTTTTTAAACCTTGAATCCCACTTGCGTCGATCGCATGCACAAACCATATATAGTCACCAGGAACGAGATTGGCCTTTTGGGTCTTTGCTTCTTTTGTATTTCGATCAACAATGGTCTTAAAAGTATTTTCTCCAATTTTTCTTTTTAAAATAAAACGGTAAGATTTTGCGGAACTAATTTCTTCCCATTTAAAAGTAACAGCCTCATCTCGATAGAGTTCAAGCTCAGAGTCGTATTCTGGTTCTAAAAGTTCTGGAGCTGGTAGGTTTTTGTTTTTTGTAAGTCGAAAACTAAAAGGGATGGATTCTTTTAAATCGCTAGGGTTTTGTGGATTTACCCAGCGTACTTTCCAAAAGTAAACTCCTTCTTCTTTAAGTTGAGCTTTAATGCGAGTGAGTTCTTTTGATTCAAATTTGACGGCACTAGTAAAAGCCGAGGTTTTTGAAACATAAACTTCATAATTAGGTGTTAATTGTTCTTTTGGTTGCCATTGAAAACTAAGGGGTGGCAGTGGCTCTAAGTTTTCTACCACAACTTCTGACTGGTCTTTTGGATCGATTAAAGCTATGGCAGCCGAGCTTTGTTTTTGGTCTATGTTTAGTAAATGTGTTTCTGACTCGGCAACCAGTGTACCTTGGGCATTAAAGGCTTTTACTCGCCAATAATATTCTCCCGCAGAGAGCCAACGCCAATCATAGGCTAAGTTTTTTAGTTTCATGGTTTTTACGATCTTTTTCAAATATTTATCGGAAGAGATGGTCCATTGGTAGTAATTTGCGGTAGGGTGGTTTTTCCATTCAAAGCGCAGGCTTTCTGGCATTGACCATACAAAGTTGTTTCTAGGATAAATCAACTCAGGTCCGCGAGGAATGATTTT
>JAYZXX010000075.1:0-5465 GCA_036140815.1 Bdellovibrionota bacterium
AGATAAGAATAAAATTCCTTAGCGGTTCCAGGACTTCTAAATATTTCAAACATTAAAAATCTCAATAGTCCCTGAGTCAGACCAACGAAAAGATAGGTAAATAGAATATAATTTAAAAAGCATTGCCACTGCTTAAAATTTTCTTTTGCGTTGATCTTCCAAATATCCATTTCGCTAATCTAATCGTAAATTAACGAAACGGCAGTTAGTTACACACAGCGTTAGCTGTTGGCGTTAACTTATTTTTCTAGATTTTAAATTGGCACAATTCCCAACTTGATTTTGAGAAATAATTTCAAGATTACGCGACTCTAAAAGCCCTCTGGCTTCTTCCCCACTATAAGGGCGATTTAGAATTCCTATGTTTTTACCGTAATTATTAACAGCCTTACTAATCCAGTTTAAAAAGCCTCCTCCTGGAGGAGTTAATACATTTACGTAATAGGAACCACCAGGCTTTAGCACTCGAGTGGTTTCATCCAATACTTTTTCAATTCCGTCGATGGTATGAAACCCATTCGGCAAATTTACTGAATCAAAACTGGCGTCTTCAAAAGACAAATTACGAAGATCTTCAATCTTAAGTTCACAGTTTTTAAGTTTCTTTTTTGCCCCACCCATTAAAGCTTCTGAATAATCAACACCAACCACATTAGTTACTAGTTTATTACCAAAGAAGCCTTTCATAAGCAGACAAAGCTTGGTAAAGGTTCCGGTACCGATGGCACACTCAAGGTGCTTCTCCTTCATATTTTCTGAAAAAAAACGAAGCTGTCTAAAGATGGAGTTTCTATAAGCAAAGCTCAAAATGAAAAAGCCTCGAATATCATAAAGAGGTGGTAACAAGTCGTAACTATTCGCATTTATTTTTTTATTTTCCATATAAACTCGCCCCTTTGCGCAAGTTTAATTTTAACTTTTACAAATCAAAAAGAAAACTCGTAGAACAATTTCTACTATCAAAAGAATTAAAACTGGACCCATCTCTAAAGCCCATTATGCCATCACATAATTGAAGATAAGCTTAGAAAAACAAATGTTATCTATTGATAAGGAATGCTAAGCTCTTTATTTAAAATAACTTAGAAAAACGAATAGCTCTTTTGCATATTTACAAAAGTAATATCTAAAAGCCGGCCTTTTTCACATCACAAACTTGCAAAAAAACTGCGTAATTGCTTAGTATTACTTTCACTAAGAAAGCCACTCTCTAGGCCATATTCGATTAAAGCATCTACCTCACTCAAAGACTCAAATTCAAAACTAGATTCTCTAAACTTGTCTTCCGCCTTTTTCAGGCCATAGCTAAAAATAGAATACACCTTATTTACTTCAAGGCCTTCTTCTTTTAATGCGATAAGAGCAGCTAAGCTAGATTTTCCGGTTGAAATTAGATCTTCTATTAAAATACATTTTTGTCCTGATTTAAATTTTCCCTCGATGAGACTCTTGGTTCCATGCTCTTTTGCCTTAGAGCGAACGTATAGCATTGGCAAATTTAATTCTTCCGCTACCCAAGCAGCATGAGGGATTCCTGCTGTTGCTGTTCCGGCAATCAATTCAGTCTCAGGAAACTGCAATTTAATTTTTTCAGCAAAGGCCTTGGCTATTTTTTTTCGCCCTTCCACATCGGAAATAATCAGACGATTATCACAATAAATAGGAGACTCAATCCCAGAAACCCATTTAAAAGGCTTATCGAAACTCAAGCGAACAGCTTCTATATCAACTAAAATTTTTGCAATTTCTTTGGCATTCATTTAGGACCTCATTTCCTTTTGGGCTTTTAAAAACTTTTCTTTGGGAAAGTCAGACTTGGTAATACTTCTTCCAATCACCGCAAAATCCACAGAATTTTCCCCTGCAAACTTAGGAGTAGCCACTCGAACTTGATCATCTTTAGAGTCCTCTTTAAATCGAATTCCAGGACAAACACTTAAAAAAGATTCTCCACATTGGGCCTTGATCATTTTCGCTTCGAAACTGGAGCAAACCACCCCAGACAATTGTGATGCTTTTGCTAAATCAGCAAGAGCTAAGACACTTTTTTCTAAATCTCCAGAAATTTTCATTTCTTGATTCATTTGACTTTGAGATGTGGAAGTAAGTTGCGTAACCCCAATTAAATGTAAGCGATCAGAACAAACCTCTGCGGCGGCAGTCATCATTTCCCTACCACCAAGGCAATGAACATTGGTCATATCCACGCCTAAATCTAATAAAGATTCACAGGCTCTGGCCACTGTATGAGGAATATCATGCAACTTTAAATCTAAAAATATCTTCAAGTCTTTTGCTTTCAATTGATCAATAAACTTCGGGCCCTCTTTGTAAAAAAGCTGCATACCGACTTTTACCCAGTTCAGATCCCCACCGATTTGATCAACCATCTTCAAGGCAGGGCTCGCTTCTGGAAAATCAAGTGCTAAAATGACTTCCTTCATGTTTCTCCTTAGAGCAAGAAACTCTGTTGTGTGTTGTTTTCCATCCCACCAAGATAAGCGTTATCTTGACCTGGTTGCCAAGCTTCCATACTGAAACTCATTGTTTCCAAAACCTGTAACAAGGCCTTTGCTGTATCAATACTTGTCACACAGACCATATCTCTTTCCACTGCTGCTCTACGAATTTGAAATCCGTCTCTGGTAGGAGCTTTTCCCTTAGTCATGGTGTTAATAACGTATTGTGCTTGTCCATCTTGGATACAATCCAAAATATTAGGACTTCCTTCTTCAATTTTAAGAAGGGACTCTACCCGCAAACCATTATCTCGTAAAAACTGGCAAGTCCCACTAGTAGCCAATATATTAAATCCAAGAGCCGCAAAACCTTTTACGATAGGAAGTACTTCCTCTTTATCTTTATGAGCAACGGTTACGATGATATTTCCATGGTTCGGCAATTTCATGCCCGAAGCAATCAAGGCTTTATAAAGAGCCTTACTCAAGCTTTGATCTCTTCCAATAACTTCTCCAGTGGATTTCATTTCAGGTCCAAGTCCGGTATCTACCTTATGTAGTTTAGCAAAACTGAAAACCGGTGCTTTTACACTGTACCTTGAGCTTTCTTCCTGATAACCAATCGGTGCTTGTTGTTCAGTTAAACTAATCCCTAGCGCCGCCTTTGTAGCAATCTTGGCCATAGGAATATCTGTAACCTTACTTAGGAAAGGAACTGTTCGAGAACTTCTAGGATTCACTTCAATCACATAAATTTGATCTTTTTTAATAACAGCTTGGATATTTAAAAGGCCTTTTACGTTTAACTCTCGGCAAATCTTTGTAGATATCTCAACCAACTGTTTTTTAAGATTATCGTAAATTGTTGGCGGTGGATATACGGCAATACTATCTCCAGAGTGTACCCCTGCTCTTTCAATATGCTCCATGATTCCAGGGATACATACATTTTCTCCATCCGAAATCACATCTAGCTCAACTTCACGTCCAATCATATAGCGATCAATCAAAACTGGGTGCTCTGGATTTAATTTCACAGCACTTTGAATGTAGCTTTCTAATTCCTCTGTAGAGTGAACGATTTCCATGGCGCGCCCACCTAAAACGTAAGAAGGACGAACCAAGACTGGAAAGCCAAGTTCGCTAGCAGCTACTAAAGCTTCCTCTTTAGACTTTACCGTTTTACCGATTGGTTGAGCGATACTAAGTTTTTTCAACATTGCTTCGAATTTCTCTCTGTCTTCTGATCGATCAATGCTTTCTAAACTGGTCCCTAAAATTTCAACTCCGGCGGCTTGTAATTTTGGCGCTAAGTTAATTGCTGTTTGGCCACCAAACTGAACCACTACCCCTTTGGGCTTTTCCTTATCTATCACATTCATCACATCTTCAATATGAAGTGGTTCGAAGTACAATCGATCAGAGATACTAAAATCTGTAGATACAGTCTCTGGGTTGTTGTTTATGATAATCGCTTCAAAACCCGCTTCTTGAATTGCTTTCACTGCATGAACTGTGGCGTAATCAAACTCAACCCCTTGACCAATTCGAATTGGCCCTGAACCTAAAACCAAAACCTTTTCTTTGCTGGTTGGTGTGGCCTCATCTTCAAAATCGTAGGTCGAATAAAAGTATGGACTAATAGACGCAAATTCTGCAGCACAAGTATCAACCATCTTATAAACTGGTAGAATGCCTTCTTTCTTGCGAGTTTCACGTACTTGATTTTCTGTTTTAGAAGTCAGCTTTGCAATTTTTTCGTCACTGAAACCATATTCCTTAGCAAAGCGTAGAAGCTCTAGATCATCTGGATTTTGTTTTAACTCGTTTTCTATATTTACAATTTTTTGAAGCTTATGCATAAAGAACGGATCAATCTTCGTTAATGTACATAATTCCGCCTCAGACCAGCCCCGTCTCAAAGCCTCTGTTAATGCAAACATCCTTTCGTCGTCACAAAGCAAAATTTTATTCTTTAACTCATCATCTTTAAAGTCTGAGAACTCCTCAATTTCAATATGGTTGGCACCAATTTCTAAAGAGCGTACCCCTTTCAAAAGACTTTCTTCGATATTACGTCCGATGGACATAATTTCTCCAGTAGCCTTCATCTGCGTCCCTAGTTTTCTATCGGCACTAGCAAATTTATCAAACGGCCATCGAGGAATTTTAGTCACCACATAGTCTAAACTTGGTTCAAAGGCCGCGTAGGTAGTTCCTGTTACTGGATTTATAATTTCATCCAAAGAGTAGCCTGCGGCTATTTTAGCTGCCATCTTCGCGATAGGGTAACCTGTTGCTTTTGAGGCCAATGCAGAAGAACGGCTCACTCGTGGATTCACTTCGATCACATAATAGTCAAAAGAAAATGGATCTAAAGCAAACTGAACATTACATCCACCTTCAATTTTTAAGGCTTTGATAATATTGATCGCAGCAGTTCTTAGTAATTGATACTCTTTGTCTGATAGAGTTTGAGAAGGAGCAAAAACAATGGAGTCACCCGTATGCACTCCCACCGGGTCGAAATTTTCCATATTACAAACGCAAATGCAGTTGTCTTTCGCGTCTCTCATCACTTCGTATTCTACTTCTTTAAATCCAGCGATGGATTTTTCAACAATACATTGAGTAATTGGAGACGCATTTAAACCACTCGCAACAATGGCTCTATATTCTTCTTCGTTACTAGCGATACCACCGCCGGAACCACCCATCGTAAAGGCAGGACGAATAATAATTGGAAAAGAAATTTTCTTAGTGAAGGCCATTGCCTCTTCAATATTATGAATGATCGCAGATGGAGGAGTTGGTTGCCCCAATTCTCTCATCAAACTTCGAAACTTATCTCGATCTTCTGCTTGCTCAATGGAATTAAGCCCTGTCCCAATAAGCTCAATATTTAATTCCGACAATATTCCTTTTTTAGCCAATGCCAAGGCCAAATTTAAACCGGTGTGCCCACCTAATCCAGCAAGCAAAGCATCCGGTCTTTCCTTACGAAGA
>JAYZXX010000076.1:0-6335 GCA_036140815.1 Bdellovibrionota bacterium
CCTTCAGAAACTATGTTTTTCTTCAAGAAATTAAAGGAAGTGTACTAGCTTTAGCGCCAGTTATCGCTTTTGGGGAATTAAGTTTGAGTTTCCTACAACGCAAGCTGATTAGTCCCGTTAGTAACTATTTGAGGAAAAAGTTTACTAAATATTCTGTCTGGGCGATTAAATCCATAGTTGGATCTTTTGTATTTTATTATTCTTATACAAAGCTTGGGCCAAGAATGAACAACTATTTAAAGTATAGAAAGAAGGCTAAAGACTTATCGGAAAGTCCCAAAGTTCTTTTACAAATCTTAGAAAGTAAAAAGTCTAAGCAGCAATTAAGTCTGTATTGGGCCATTGACAAAGCAAGTAGTCTGCAAATGGAAATTTGGGACCTAGAAGACTTGGTAAAGACACTGTCTGCTGGGGAGAAGGAAGAAGCTATCAAAGAGCATAATCTAAAAGTGAATTCTATGCTTGATTTTATAGAAGAAAAAATTATTAGTCGAAGTGATTCACTAAAGTATTATTGTGAGGAATTAGATAAGGATCTTAGATTAGCGAAACGCAATGGAGATGAAGAATTATTGAGTATTGTGGATGCAGTAGATTTTGCCAATATAGTGCTTACAACTTGGGTGCATTTTCGACCTGATGACAAACGCACGGAAAATTTAGAACTTTGCACAAAATCACGCGATCTTTTTGATCTAGTTGATAGCGTAGAAGCCATGTGATATAAACCGAATCCCGAAATTTTAAAACTATGAAAAACTGGCTAAATTTAACTTCTATTCTATTGATTTTTTTTAGTACTGCTTTAAATGCGCAAACTTCAAGCTGTGGTCAGTCAGCTAGGCTTAGCTATGAAGAGCTAAATAGATTTTCGGTTAAATTAAATTCTGCCATTGAAGCTGAGGCAATTGATGCAAATAGGATGCGCTTTGAATTTGCGACGAAACTGTCGCCTCTTATTAATCAGCTGATTAAAAAAAGTTTTTCGTATAGACTGGAAAATGAAATAAAAGAAGATATCCAAAGTGATTTATTGCTTTATATATCTGAACACTTCCAGGTCTTTTATAAAAATGGTAAATTTTCAATTTATCATTTAACAAAGGAACTCTAACGACAACTGTGGAGAAAGTACCGTTCTTATAGCTTACCGGCTAAGATACCGGAAGCTTTGTGGTGCTTATAAATATCAATTGCAAGGAAGCCTTTATTCACTAGGCTTGTCTGAAAACCTGTTGTTTCAGTGGTATTTATCAAGGTTTTAGTAATAAAAATACTTGGCTGATACTAAGCTTGGAAAGTACAACAGGTCATTAAATACTTAGATTTATTTTGCCATTGAGTGAATAGAATTAAAAAACCTAAATGATTCTGTCACCTTTATCTCTAATTAGAACTATTCTTAGTCCTAAAATACCTAGGGGGTGAAAATTATTTCGACAGTGAGGAACGTATGATTTTCAACTCCATCCTAACTACTCATAATGCCCAGAATATTATTGTATACTGTGGACGAAGAATATTAGTCTGGGATAAACAAAGGATAAGTGAAATGAGAACAATACTGTTTATATTGCTTTATTTTTCTTCGTCTGCTTATGCAGATAATAATTTCTCCTGTCTAGATATCGCTGACACTATTGATATCCATAACTCGCGTTTACATTTACATTCTAACGATCCCCAATTGCTTGGTATTCCCATTATGCCGAGAGAAGTTGAACAGGATGCAAGCTATTTAGTAAACTTCTTAATGGATATTGCTGAGGAATTTGCTGAATTAGAATTGCCTGTAAATGAGGAACTGATTAGCAAATATTTATCTTTTTATAGTCTTGAAACAAGGCTTTCAAAAAGTATTTTAATGAAAGTCTCACGTAATCCAACATCTGGAAGAGAAGAATTGTACGAGTTCATTAAGAAAGACCTTAAAGACATTCAAGAAAATATTTGCCTTTGATTATACTTTATACTGAAATGTCTAAAAATTAGACTGGAATATTATCTTGCTTACTTATAATTCTAGTTTTTTTGGTATTTAACGCTCACAAAAACATAGAGTCTCTAAGTGACTTTTTTCTTTGGTCGCTTTTTTTGTGACAGTTATGAATATAAATAAGAACGGGAAAGAATCATATAAATTTATTAATTGAAAGAATAGGCTAGTTTCTCCCTTAATTTATAGTCCCAGAACTTCTTGAAGTTTTTTGCCCAACTCACTGTGATGCAGAAAACCACCAAAGTTTTTATGACTTCCATTTTTAGAAAAACTAAAAACACCTACTGGGGTTGCTGTGTGGCCACCTGTACCCCAAGTTACACCTTGCATAGGGCCGATGATTTGGCTAAGCATAGCGATTCTTGTGTTACCGGCGCTTGGGTAAAAAGAGATTGGTCCTTTTAAGCCAGGAAACTTTTTATACTTTTTGTTTCCCAGAGCATAGGGGTGTTGGGCATTACTTAAAATGTATTTGGCCTGGTCTTTTGTGATTTCATAAGCTGTATTTTCTTTTATAAGCTTACGGAGGAGTTTAATGTCTTTTTTCCCAGACTTGTTATCTTCGTATTTTTCTAAGAGTTCATTTAGACTTAGTTTTTGCTCATACATTTTGTCTAGAGCATCATAGGTCAAATAGTCTAAAGCGGCACTGTAGCCATCTTTCCATGCAGGACCTTTTAGGCCTTTTACTTCTTTGTGTGGACGAGACATATTGTATGCCAAGCCAAAGGCTCCTGTTTCATGATCAGCGGTTACTACCATTAAGGTGTCTTTGTCCTTAGCCACTCGATCATAAACCGCATTTAGCATTTCATTGGCTTCGATCATTTGATGCAACATGGTTCCAGCATCATTGCGGTGTCCAGCCCAGTCGATTTGGCCCGCTTCAATCATTAAAAAGTATCCGTTTTCGTCCTTTTCTAATTTATCCATGGCGATCATAGCCATTTCTTTTAGACTAGGCATTGTTCGGTCTTTTTTGTTTTTATTTTCTTTATACCAAGTGCCATCAGGCATTCCCTTATCGGCAAACAAACCCAATACCTTTTTGCTTTTCGTTGCTTTCAGTTCCTGAATATTAAAGGCCAATTCGTAGTTTTGTTTCTTAGCTTGTTGAAGTAAGTCTTTTCCGTCTTTTCTTCTCGCTTTGTAGTCAATGCTTTGTTTTGTATAATCTTTTAATTTATCTTCACTTAAAAAGTAGCCCACACCGGCGCTTAGCATTAGATCTGGTTCTGTTTTTAACATTTGCTCGGCAATTTCGGTTTCTTCATCTCTGCTTGCGACGTGAGCAGCAAAAGAGGCAGGGGTAGCATGAGTGATTCTAGTGTCGCTAACAAGTCCTGTGGCTTTACCGGCTTTTTTAGCTTTTTCTAAGATAGTTTCTCTAGAGTAACCTTCGGAATCTACTCCGATGGCTCCAGGTAGGCTTTTATAACCGGTGGCCAAGTGAGTGGCTGAACAAGCGGAATCCGTTACAGCGTATAGTTCTGGATTTGTAGCAGAGTAGGCCACGGTTCCATTGTCAGCTATTTTTCCAAATGCAAAAGAATCTGGGCTTACTACACCTGTTTTAGTAAATTCAGCGAAACTGTAGAGTAATGATATTTGTTGTGGTCCCATTCCGTCACCGATGATTAGAATTAGGTTTTTGCTCTTTGCTTTTGCAAAGCTGATATTTGTAAATAGAAGGCTCAACAACACTAAACTTATTCTACAAAAACTCTTTTTCAAAGATTTTTTCACCAAGGGCTCCTTTTTGAGTAGCTCATCAGGTTTAGAAAAACATTGCTTAAGATTCAATGATATTAAATTTTTCGGGTTTTTTTACAGGGGTTTTGGTGGGGATTGGTTGTGTTTAGCTAGATCTGGATTTGAATTATTAAAAAAATGTAATTTTTAGTGTGGGAGAGGTCTGATAAAGCATATCTTAAACGCTTATGAAATGATTTCGTTTGAATGTTTTAAAGATGAGCTAGCAAGTTCACTAATGGATTGGGCTTTCCGAAGGAGTGTGTTTTTCTTATTTGGAATTTAGATAACTTATTTATTCTCCCTCTTGCCGCGCTTGTTTTTATGAGGTTTTATTTCATTGGTATTTTATCAGATTTTTCTGGCTTTTTGCTGAAAGCTACGCAACTACTTTTTTGCCAATGCTTTGATTTGGTGTCACCAAAAAAACTCAGCGATGCTTTTTATTAAATTATTCTGTATCTACATTAGGTGTAAATCCAAAGCTTTTAGAGCCTTGGAACGCTCCAAACTTATCGTTTTTTGCGGCTATACCAATGCTAGCCGCTCTTTGAGTATGATTTTTTTGGGGAGAAGTGGATGTGTTAATTAATTTTAAAAGAGAGTCCGTTCTTGAGACAAAGAATGCGGCCTAGCATTCTTTGTTAATTGTCGTTTGCGTTTGCTGTTGCTATGCAGTCATCAAGCATTTTGTCGGTTAGGCGAATGCTTTGGTCTATATTCCCTTGTTCAATGTTTTCCATGATCTGTGGAAGATAGTCTCGGATCACCTTATTTGCAATTTTTAATTGGCTTGTTTCTTGGATGTTTTTTTGTGAAATAGAAAAAGAGACTTCGTAGTATTTATTGATGATCCATTGTCGATCCACTTTCCCTTTGAGTTGATTGTCTCTAAAATTATGTAGTTTTTCAATCAGACTCGGGTCAGGCTTTTGCTTCAATTTTTCGTAACTACTGTAGATGGCACATGCTTTTTGTTCGATTTGTTTTTTTTCAACTTGAATCATTAGGCTAGCTCCTTTTCTTTTAGCCTATATCACTGCAAAAAAATGTCTAGAGCAAAGAATATTTATAGATATTGGTATTGTTTTTTGTTAGGGGATTATTGGTAATTTCTAGTTTTACTCAACTCTCTTAGGTTTTTGATTTTTACTTTTTGCTGATGAATCCAGGACTTTGTTTTTTCCAACTTAGTTTTCAGTTGCCTGTTATCGGCACTTTTCTTATCGCTTGTGTTTTGTTGAATGGAAAATAAGTTATCGTAAATTTTTGGTGAGATCAGCTCTTTGATTAAGACAGAGTGACTTTCACCTTGTTTCTGTAGTTTTCCTCGGAAACACACAAAAGCATGGTTTTCTACCAAACGAAAGTATTTTTGATACACAGGGGGAGCTAGAGCAAGATTAATAAATCCGTACTCGTCTTCAAGGGTAACAAAGACCATGCCTTTTGCTGACGGTGGTGCTTGTCTCACTAATACCATGCCAAAACCGTAGAAAACTTGGTTGTTGATAAGTTTGTTAAAATCTTTAGAAGCAATGATTTTTGATAAGTCAGTGGGAAACGGCCAATGTTGTTTCTTTAATAAATGGCAAGGATGCTCTCCTAAAGAAGTTTGAAATGCAGCAAAGTCACGTTGTAATCGATCAAAGGAAGCTTCTTTGGCCCACTTTAAATCTTTTTCTGGTTGCTCTATGAAGGCTTTAATGGGCAGTGCTTCAGCCAACCATAGGGCTTGGCGACGATCCATACCAAAGATTTGAAAGCAATTGGTGGCGGCAAGGGCTGTAAGCTCATCTCTATAGAGAGGGCAGCGGCTTAAGAAGTCTTCAAAGTCTTTAAAGGCTCCAGCTTTTTCTCTGGCCTCAATGATCTTTGTAATGGCGGTCTTTGATAAGCCTTTCACTAAACGAAAACCTAAGCGGATACCGTACAATGGTGGCTCTTTGCCTTTGATGGCTTCTAGGCTGTGGTCAAGAAAAGAGTGTTGCAGACTTATGGCAAAAACTTTGCAGCCGTCTCGTTGTGCTGCTTGTAATAAAGCGTGTGGGGAGTAAAAGCCCATGGGTTGGGAGTTTAAAACCGAGCAGAAAAAGGCTGCAGGGTAGTGACATTTTAAGAAACTAGAGGCATAGGCGATATAGGCAAAAGAAATGGCGTGAGACTCAGGAAAGCCGTATTCGGCAAAACCTTTCATCTGTTGTACGAGCTGTTGTGTAAAATCTTCGGATAGATTGTTTCTTTTCATTCCACGAGCCAGTTTTTCTAAAATAATTTTTAGATCCTTATTGTTACTAGGCATACTCCAAGCACCGATGTTTTTTCGTAGCTGGTTGGCCTCGGCTGCGCTAAAGTCTCCCACTTCCATGGCTATACGCATGGCTTGCTCTTGAAAGATGATTACTCCAAGAGTTCTGGATAAAATGTTTCGCAAACGCTCATCAGGGTAAATGACAGGTTCAAGACCTTCTCGTCTTCTTAAAAAAGGATGAATGATGCCGCCTTGAATGGAGCCTGGGCGAATAATAGCCACTTCAATAACTAGATCATAAAAGCTTTTTGGTTTCAGGCGAGGGAGCATACT
>JAYZXX010000077.1:0-4020 GCA_036140815.1 Bdellovibrionota bacterium
TTTTACGGATAAATCTTTAAATTACTCAGGTTTCAATAACTTAGAAGCTTTACGGGCATTCTCAGAACTAGAGCTAATGGCTTCAGTGTTTTGCGACTGAATGGCTTCATAAACCTCTAATCTATGAATTTTAGTGTCTTTGGGGGCTTCAATACCAACACGGACCTGCTTGCCCTTTATTTGGACAACGGTAACCTTGATATTATCGTCTATAGCGATGCTTTCGCCTAATTTTCTAGTGAGGACCAACATAGGTATTCTCCTTCAACATCCTGGTCAAAGTTTCTACAGTCCTTATAACGGAAGAAACCTAGGAAAAGTTTAGCTATAATGTTTAACCAATAAAGTCAAGTAAACTTGGCTGTATCAATTTCCCAGACGTTTGTAAGGAGGCCTTCAAATTACCCTCAGCTTGATTCAGTTTGCTGTAAACCTCAAAAGCATCGGCATCTTCAAAGGATGAGACTAAGATCTTATTATCTAAGACATTTTTTTGTAATGTTTCTACATTATTCATTACAGAATTCAATCTAGACCCAAGCTCGGACCTAGCCATAATTACCTGATTAATAGAACTATCAATCAGATCAATGGAATTTTGAATGCCTGTTGTATCATCAGATTTTAAAGAAATTTCCAAGCGCTTTAGTGCACGGAATATATCCACCCCGTAATCATAAGCACCTTCCTCAGCAATGGATCGAGTATTTTGAGCAACCGAAGCCGGCCCTCTTAATCCTTCAATCCCATCTAGATCCTTTTGACGAATCTCTTCTTTTGCCGGGTCAACGGACTTTCCAAGAAAGATCACATCCCCTGGCATATTCATAGCGACCTTAGAGTCACCATTAATTTCAATTTCCATTTCTCCACTATCGCCTGCGTATTTACCATCAGTAAAAGGACGGTCCATGGTTTGGAATCCACCAAAAATAAATCGGTCACCAATTTTACGATTGGCAATGGCGTTCATTTGTTCATAAAGCTGACTAATTTCTTCGGCGATAGAACGTCTTGCAATAGCATTCGTCGTACCTGAGTTCGCTTGAGATAAAGCAATCTCTTTGGCTCGAATCAATGAGTTGGACAGTTCTTGTAAGCTTTGCTCACTAAACTCTAAGAAACGTTTAGCTTGCTCAGAATTTCTTAGAAATTGCTCCGCGGTGTGAAGGTTCGTTTTCGACTCCAACACCCTTGTTGCTGCCACTGGATCATCAGAAGGCTTATTAATCTTTTTCATTGTGGCGGCCTGACCTTGTAGATCAGCCATGCGTTTACGGTTCCCACTCAGGGACTTAAGAACTTGTAACTGATTGTTCTTATCCGCAATCCTCATCGATTAATACCTCTTAATATTTAACACTGTATCAAACATCTCATCCGCAGTACGAATCAGTCTGGCTGATGCATCAAAACTTTTTTGTAATTCGATCATTTTGGTGGTTTCTTCATCCAAAGAAACACCACTGATACTTTCTCTAATGTTAGCCAACTGATCCACGATACCTTTTTGGTGCTCCGAAGACATATTAGCCTTATTCACTGTCACGGCGACTTTACCCACAATAGAAGTATAAAAGTCATCCATGGAGGCTGTTCCACCATTTAATACTTTCTTGTTTTGTATACTAGCAATGCTATTTGCAATTCTGTTATCACCAGGGCCATTACTACTTTGCCCAGCAACAATGCGATTCACATCATTTTCAAGGGTCTCATTTAACTTTAAATTAGCCGCAGCATTGTTTTTTGACTGCAATAGATCGAAAAATAAAACGCCGTTTTGACCTCTACGATCTTTACCGTTGATATGCTGAGAATTGACTTCACGATTTAAGGTGAATGCCACTTCATCTAACTGATCCAATAAACCTTCAATGTAATTATCACGCACATCTAGAGCGGCACCAATTCTTCCACCAGAAAGCTGTCTTGTAATGTCCACCGGAGTGGTTGTCTCTGAAGCCTTAAACATGACTTTTACAGTTCCATGTCTATGGCCTTCAAACTTATTATTTGGTTGAGCAAAAATCTCAGCGTGACTAAAACCAGAAACGATAGTTGCATTAGAGCCTGCCATAACAGAGACTTGGCCCAATTCGTTTTCCGCATATTTTATGTCCACTTTTTCACCGAGTTTTTTTAATAACAAGTCTCGACGATCACGCTCATCATTGGCATTACGGCCTTGAATTTCTACTTGAGATATTTTTTCATTTAAACTGGCAATTTCTTTTGCCATAGAGTTGATGATCGAAACTTCATTTTCAATTTGATGATCGATATCCACTTGCACATCAACCAACTGATTATTCACTCGCTTAAAATCATTCACTAAAGACTTGGCTGTTTCTTTTACCAAAGTTCTTGAAGCTGCACTCTCTGGTGCATTGGCTAACTCTCGAAAGGAATTGAAAAAATCACCTATAAACTGATTTAAACCTTTATTTAACTGTTCATTAAAAACCTGCTCAACGCGAGTCATATTTTCGGAGCGACTCTCTTGGAATCCTAATTTCTCTGTCTCACCCTGAATTTGCTTTTCTAGATAATCGTTTTTGATGGATCGTACAGCTGCAACTGTGGCACCTGTACCAATTTGCACTCTTCCCTGCCCTGTTGGAGGAGTAGAGGTTTGCTCTACCCTTTGGCGAGAATAACCTTCTGTGCTTTTATTTGCGATATTATGAGAAACGGTCTGCAAACCCATTTGACTGGTTTGCAGGGATCGTTTTCCCATTCCTAATATCGCATTAAGTTTAGACATCCTGTCTCCTTAGGCCATCCTAGCCCAATATCACTTAAGCTTCGCGGTGAACCAAATGCTTCGTTTGGCTCGTATCTTTTTTCTTACCGCCAGCTTGGTAAGTTTGTTTTGGTGCTAAAGCATCTTTGATTCGATCAATGGTTCCACCAATGGTCGAAAGAGCGGCTTCCGCTAAAATCTCATTTTCGTGATTCAGTCTTTTAATTTCTGCAAACAAGTTCTCTAGTGAGCTTTTGTGTTGGATCAATTTTGATCGGTAGGGCTCAGGAAGTTTCGTTGCAATTTCTAATAACTTTGGAGATTCACTTCTTAAGCGCAAATCATTGGCTAAATTAGAACAAAGATTTAATCTCTCTTCTTCTTTGGCTTCAGCAGCTCTTAACAAACCATCTTTTAAAACAGCACTTTTATTGATGTTATTCACATCACTTTGAATCAGATAGTCGTTCTCTGATTGCAATAAATGACAAAGGCTGGAGTAAATCTTGGTCTGCTCTGCTAAATTTTCTTGGAGTAATCCAATTTGTCTAAAGTTCTGCACCTTTTCTTCCTTCCATGGTAGAAAACTGTTCTTTTAAAATCTTATCCTTGAGTAGCTGCAAGACTTAATTCGTCTTCCAACATACGATCAGCAATGGCTTCGGCGTTTACTTTGTATTCGCCTTTTTCAATTAGTGCGCGGAACTTTGCTACTTTCTCTGCATCCACATCAGGCGATTGATTTGCTAGTTCTTTTACACGAGCCATCTCTTTTGCCTTCTCAGAAATATTAACTTTTGCAGAGGAATCTAACATTCCTTGTGAAATTTTGCTTGCTGAAGGATTCGCAGAATCTCCCGATTTTGTGATACGGTCTTTTGCTCCTAAACCCTGAGCTATACCTTGATTGATACTGTTCGAATTAATTTTCATAACGATCCTCCATGATAGTTATTCACTATTCATTGTAACATACTGATACAGGTAAACCTTGAGAAAACCGCGTTTTATCTAGGTTTAGGCCAAATAATTTGACTCTTGTCTAGGTCATAAGTCAAAAAATAATCTAGCTATAATGCGAAATTTTTGTTTTTTATAGAAACCAGACTGGACCCGACAAGTGGCCAGCCTTAAAAAAATGATGTTTCGGATCAAACATCCTTAAGCTGGCTAAGTCAAGTAGATAGAGAATTAGAGAATTAGAGAATTAGAGAATTAGAGAATTAGAGAATTAGAGAATTAGAGAATTAGAGAATTAGAGAATTATGTTCCCC
>JAYZXX010000078.1:0-20402 GCA_036140815.1 Bdellovibrionota bacterium
AAAGTTTTTTTAGTAAAACTGATGCAATTCCACAACAGAAGATAAAGTATTACCTTGAATCTGTGTTTTTTCCGCAACAAAAAATGCATGAATCACCTAAAAATCCATTGCTTACCGAAACAAAGAAAACTTTAGAATTTGCAACCAATCAACTTTCAAATGCCTCTAATATCTTGGAGTTTTACTTACAAAAATTAAAAAAAAGAGAGGAAATAAAACGGAAACTTCAGATAGCCAGTCAGTCTGCAAAGGCGCAAGCCTGGGTATGTCGTGTGATGTTTTTAGGTCTATTTTTCTTTCAGTTGAACAACTTTGGTTGGCAACAACTGCAGTTCATTTTCTATTTTTCGGTGACGATTTTTGGCAGCGGATGTCTTTTAATTATCTATATTTCGAGGAGCTTGCTTTGAAAAATATGAGTTATAAGCTGGAATTTATTTCCGATTGGATCGTGAAATTGAGCGGTGGAGTGTCAACTAGGAGCTTTCTTTTGTATGTTTTA
The DNA here is from genome assembly GCA_036140815.1 of Bdellovibrionota bacterium. Taxonomy (GTDB): domain Bacteria; phylum Bdellovibrionota; class Bdellovibrionia; order Bdellovibrionales; family UBA840; genus UBA6502. The sequence continues at coordinate 503 of JAYZXX010000078.1, forward strand.
AAAAGAGACTTAGGTCGAGCGCCTGACGAGCTTTTTTTTCTTTTTCATATGTTTTTAGAAAATCCGGAATACGACTGTACCTCCTATATTCAGAGTTCAATGGACTTAAATTTTATTGAATTGATTAAAAAAGGCTTGAATGGTCATGCTGTTTTTCATGAATTGAAAGTCTTTAGGGAGCAAATGTATGAGGAATATAGCTATGAATTGGATAAAAAAATCCATAAGCTACCTGCACTTTTAAGTCTGGTTTTAGTATTTTTTATCTTTCCTGCCTACTTATTGTTGTTAATTGGGCCGGTACTTATTGGAATGTTGGGAGGCGAATGAAAACATTTTTGAAGTACATATTATTGTTATTAGCATCTTCTTGGGCATTATGTGCTGAAATGCAAGAGAACGATGAGCTCATGGTACGCTTGATCAATGAGAAAGCTTATTCTTATAGTCATGCTAAACTTAGTTTAATTCAGTTAAATCGGTATGTGCAGAACTGTAAAAACACTTCAGAATCCACTCTGAAAAGGCTTTACTACTGTTACAAAGAGTCTGAGTATTTAAGTGGCTTAATTGCGGGTGAACAGTTTCTATCAGCTCGAATGAAACTTCTAGAGCAAGAAATTGCTAGATCTAAAAGTCTCTCTGATATAGGTGAGCTTAAAGAAATTTTAGGCCTTAATCCTAAAATTAAGAATAAAATTGAGCTTCGTCTTCGCGAACTACAATACATTCGATCTGAATGATGTCTTTGTTGGTACACTTTTTGATTTAATATGAGGTGTGAAGCAGGTTCTTACTCATTCTAAAACTTACAAAATTCATAAAAAGCTCGGTGAAGGAGGCTTTGGTAAGGTGTATCTAGTTCAAGATCTAACATTTGATCCTAATTTTCAGAAGCCTTTGGCTTTAAAAATTATCAAGGAAGCTAAGTTAGACTCAGGTTTAAGAGATTATTATCTTAAATTATCTCGGCTAGGTTTAAAAAATGTAGTTAACTTCTATGGGACCGAATCTTTAGATCAAAAGTTTGGGATGTTGTTCGAGTATATCGATGGTCCCAATTTACGCGACTATTTAAATCAGGAAAAGTGTCCAAAAAAAATTAAAAACCTACTGATTCAGATTTGCAAAACCTTATCAAAACTGCACCAAAATGAAATGTTTCATGGAGATCTAGATTTCGAAAATTTATTGATTCACCCACAGAGAGGAATTGTTTTTATAGATTTTGATCCGAGATTTAATGTGGGCAGGAGAAATTTAAATAAAATTGGCATTGAATCTGATCTAGAAAATCTAAAATCAATTATACTAGAAATCCTCGAGGAGTTTCCTGAATTGTCGATTGAAACTCAAAGTTTTCTATTTGAGCTGGCAACTGAGATGGAAAGACAAGAGACATACAAATTAATGTTGTACTTTTCTAAATTAGTGGAAGAAAACGACTTTAGTTATTCCTATCAAAGTTGTGCCCATTTAAACGAAGAGGCTGAAACTCAATTTTTCACCAAGGCAACTAGCAGAAAGCAGCTGAAGGCTCTAGATTTTGTTCTACTTCTAATCGCAAGTCTGATAATTTTTTTCCCATCAATTTAATGACCGAAGTAAAGCTTTATTCTGTCAACTGAAACTACATACCTTTCTTTGCTTAGCCTAATTTAATATTTGAGTAATTTTGAAATTAAACTCGAAGAATATGCTCCTGATATTTATAAGGACGTAAATAAGGATTATGAAATCCCAGTGATGCCTTAAGATAGTATTTTGGTACCCAGGCAATTTTCAGGATTGCTTGGGTGTTTTTTTAGCAACTCGTTCAGTCTACAGTCCTCAAAAAAGAATTCTCACTGTATCAGTGACATCCACAAAAAAACTCTTAAGATATAAAGAATGGACTCAATATCAGCATTTTTTCTAGGCGCAATTCAAGGTTTGACAGAATTTTTACCAGTTTCGTCCTCGGGGCATTTGGTTATTGGCCAAAAGCTGTTCGGATTCGAGTTTCATGACATCTTTTTTGATGTGGTTTTACATCTTGGTACTTTAATTGCGGTGCTGATTGTTTACCGGAAAGTGATTATTGATATTATCAAAGAAGTTTTTGAGGCATTTTTAAAAAGAAAAAACACTACGGGTTTAATGGTATTGCTATATATGTTCATTGCTAGCATACCTACTGCCTTGATCGGTTTAGGTTTTAAAGACCAATTCGAAGCTTTGTTTCAAAACATTCAAGCGGTTGCAGCTTGCCTTGCCTTCACGGGTGCGGTTTTACTTTTACAAAAGTTTTTGCGAAAAGAGCATAAGCAAGAGGCTTTAAGTGAAATTCGATTAAACCCCGATTTGCTAAAAAACTTCAGTTGGAAAGTAGCTTTATTCATCGGTATTGCCCAGAGTTTAGCAATAGCACCTGGGGTTTCAAGAAGTGGAATGACCATTTCCATGGGATTAATACTAGGCCTTGCAGGTGCAGAAGCCGCTCTTTTTAGTTTTCTAATTGCCATTCCAGCGATACTTGGTGCTAGTCTTTTACAACTGAAAGATTTGGGAGACCAAGTCATTCAATGGCAATCGGTATCCATTGGCTTCGGGTCGGCACTGATCTTTGGTTATTTAGGTTTGATTGCAGTATTAAAATTGGTACGCAAACAACGTCTAGAGCTATTCTCTGTATATCTTTGGGTTCTTAGTATTGCGGTACTAATGTTATAGCGTGTCAAACGGCCAAAAACTAAGCTTTACCGACATTTTCTTGAGTTCGCTAGGCTTTACCAATATCTTCCTTAGTGATTTTGTACCTTTATTATAAGGACAAAGATTCTAATGAGTCCTAGGGAGGGAAAATGGCAGATATTAAAAATAGTGCACTTGATTTAATTGGTAGCACTCCCATGCTGAAGCTTCAAAATATTGTTCCAAAAAACTCAATTCATAATTACTACGTAAAAGCTGAGTTTATGAATCCAGGTGGTTCTATTAAAGACAGAATTGCATTGGCGATTGTTGAAAAGGCAGAAGAAAGAGGCGAGTTAAAACCAGGTGCAACCATTATCGAGGCCACAAGTGGTAATACAGGTGTAGGACTGGCATTCATTGCTGCGGTAAAAGGTTATAAATCCATTTTTGTAATGCCTGCAAAAATGAGTAAAGAAAAAGTAGATACACTTCGTGCTTATGGTGCAAAAGTAATTTTAACTCCAGTGGGCGTTGAACCAGACGACCCTAGGTCTCATTATTCTGTGGCAAAAAAATTGGTAGAGATTACTCCCAATTCTTTCTATGCCAATCAGTTTTTTAATTCTGATAACCCGCAAAAACATTACGAAACTACTGGACCAGAGATTTGGCAACAATTGGATGGAAAAGTTGATGTACTTGTTTCAGGTGCAGGTACCGGTGGAACCATTTCTGGTGTTGGAAAGTTTTTAAAAGAAAAGAACCCTGATTGTAAGGTAGTACTAGTTGATCCCCCAGGAAGTATTTTACACGATATGTTTCACCATGGAAAAGTAGTAACTCCACCTGCTCCGTACCAAGTAGAAGGAATTGGTGAGGACATGGTTCCTGGAAATATGCACTTTGAAGTTGTGACGGATTCCATTTATGTTGATGATAAGTCTTCATTTATGATGGCTAGAGATGCATTGAAAAAAGAGGGACTTTATGTAGGGGGCTCTGCGGGAACAAACATTGCCGGAGCAATAGCCTATGCCGAAAAAATTACGGATCGCTCTTTAAACGTGGTTACCTTTTTGTGTGATTCAGGAAACCGCTATTTATCAAAACAGTTTAACGATGATTGGATGAAAGAAAACGGCTTCCTAGAGTCTCCAATGCAGAATAATTCTGTTTCTGATTTGATTGCGAAAGTCCAAGCTGATCAAACCTTATTTTCAGTGAGTTCTTCAGAGTCTATTTTTAGAGTTATCGAACTATTTAAGGAGTATCGAGTTTCCCAGCTGCCTGTACTTGATGGCGACACAGTTGTAGGTTTAGTTGATGAGTCAGATCTTTTATTTCCATTAGCGAAAGGGGAGATTAAACCAACTGACGGAATTATTAATTTTGTAAAAGACAAAATTTTATTTGTAGATATGGATGATAATTTGCAGAAGTTGGCGGATATGTTTCAAGAGGGCTATGTAGCTCTATGCTACGACAAGGCTCAAAAGCTACATGTGATTACAAAGATTGATTTGATAGATTTTTTAAGTGAATAAAGAGGTTTAAAATGAAATGGGATATTAAAGAATTTGGTTTCGAAACAAGAGCAATTCATGCCGGCCAAGAGCCTGATCCAACTAACGGCGCAATCATGACACCGGTTTATCTTTCTAGTACCTATGTACAGGAATCTCCAGGTGTACATAAGGGTTATGAGTATTCAAGAACGTCCAACCCAACCCGAAAAGCTTACGAAGACTGTGTCGCAAGCCTCGAAGGGGGAAGATTTGGTTTTGCATTTGCTTCAGGTTGTGCCGCAACTACAACTGCAGCTCACTTTTTAAGAGCAGGGGACCATATTATTCTTGGAGATGATTTATACGGTGGAACATTTCGTTTATTTGATAAGATCCTTCGTCACAATGGCATCGAAATGGACTTTGTCGATTTGACGGATCTTTCTGAGCTTGAAAAAGCAATTAGACCAAACACCAAGATGTTGTGGATTGAAACACCAACAAACCCAATGCTTAAAATGGTAGATATCGAGGCTTGTACAAAAGTCACAAAATCAAAGGACATTTTATGCGTGGTGGACAATACTTTTATGAGTCCCTACTTCCAAAAGCCTTTGAGTTTCGGTGCCGATATTGTAATGCATTCTTCTACAAAGTTTATTAATGGACATTCCGATGTAGTGGGTGGGGTTTTGGTAACAGATCGAGAGGATCTTGCTGAACGAATTCAGTTTCTTACAAATTCAATGGGTGGCATCCAGGCAACTTTTGACTCATTTTTATGTATGCGATCTTTAAAGACTCTAGCTGTTCGTATGCGAGCGCACCAAGAAAATGCTTTGGCTGTAGTAGATTTCCTTGAAAATCATCCAAAAGTGGAGAAAGTAATTTACCCGGGCTTGCAAAGCCATCCACAACATGAGCTAGCTAAGAAGCAAATGACTGGATTTGGGGGAATGATCAGCTTTTTTGTTAAAGGTGGTTTGGATGAAGCGAGGAGTTTTTTAGAAAAGGTACAAGTTTTCTCTCTTGCTGAAAGTTTAGGTGGAGTTGAGTCCTTGATTGAGCATCCTGCAATTATGACTCATGCAAGTGTACCTGCTGAAACACGCCAAGCTCTAGGAATTCATGATAACTTCATTCGATTGAGTGTAGGTATTGAAACCCAAGCTGATTTAATTAAAGATTTAGAGCAAGCTTTAGGTTAAAAAAAAGATGAATATTGAATAAAAAGCTCAGCTTCGTAAGCTGAGCTTTTTTTATTCAGGTATCAATTGTAGGTAAAAAAAGGCTCATTTTTGAAGTCTTGTAGTTTGGAAGGTATAGTTAGCTTTGAAGTTAAAGTTATCCGAAAACAAATCTATCAAGCAATAGTCTCTTTAAGTAGTAAACAGTAATTAAAAAAAATCAAATACAATTGGGTAGAACGAGTTTGAAAACTTAAGTTGCGACCCTTTGTGCCATGTTTTTTTCAAAGAAGAATGATTGAATTTTCTATGCAAAAAAATCCAGGGGGGATTTCATTCTTGCAATAAGAATAGGGGGAATAATGTTTAAATTCATTCAAGCGCTGGTCCTATTGGTATCAGTTTCAGCATTTGCTCATATTGGTGATGATCCAATGGAGCTATTTAGTGATTCAGGAATTCGCGGACCAAGTTATATGGATATGAAAAAAGATTTAGCTAATCTTCAAATGAAATATCCGGGAATCGTTGAGTTAATTCCTGTTGCTAAAAGTTTAGGTGGTCAAAATCTTGCAGGAGTTCTTTTGTTAAACAAAGAAGTTAATAGGATCGACCGCCTTACAATTATTACTGGTGCGACTCACGGTAACGAGTATCTGAACATTGCAGACAGATTGCCGAAGGCCTTTATCGAAACTAAAATGCCATCCTTAGGAAACTATATTGCTAACAACGGTGCTGTATTGATAGTTCCGATTGTGAATCCAGATGGATACGAAAGACGTCGTAGATACAACAATAATAATGTGGACCTAAATAGGGATTTTCCCAATGCTCTTATCGATTTAGATGGTCTTAGCCAACCAGAAACAAATCACTATGTGAGCTTTGTACGCCAACTTATTAAAAACTCCGGTGCGAAACTTGATATGGTTGTGGATTACCATTGTTGTCACGGTAGTTTGCTTTACCCATTTGGTTACACTTCCAAGAGAATCAATAAAGCAGACCTTGATAGACATGTGTTTGTCGCTGAATTAATGCAAAATTGGTTTGAAGATTATGTTCATGGAATAACTGGTGAGGTACTAGGTTATTTTCCTCGTGGAACAACGAAAGACTTTTGGTATCTAGAATTTGGAGCATTGGCATATACATTTGAAGGAAAGTATAGAGTTGAAAAAAATAATCTAGTTAAACACCTAAATTGGTGGGAGCAAGTATTTAGTTATTTGAATACTCCGGTATTACCTTCAGAAATGTAATCATTTACTTTGCTCAAGAGAAGAGGTTTTCGAGTTATTTCGAAAACCTTTTTTTTTCTCATCTCTAGAATGGCAAAGGTCTATCTTAATTAAGGAAGAATACTTTTGCAGTTATACCTTTTAGGCATGAATAGCATGTTGGAAAAAACTGAATACTGAATACTGAAGCTGAACAAAAAAGATTTCCTGATCAGCTAGAGATATTCCTCACTCTTACTTTTTCAAATAACTGCAGTATCAAATGTAGCAACAGATTGCCTGAGTACCACTGGATTAAGCCTGATAATTTATTTAGAGCTTGCTTACTACGAATGGCGCGGAGCCCCAGAAAAACGAATAAGAAATTCAAATCATGTGCAAGTACCGAGCATTGACTCGCGGCGCGCTAAAACTCAATCAGAAAAATTTACTTTAAATCAAATAAGTTTCACGCCGATTCAGGCTTCAGTGATATTCGTTTTCTATATCAATGATTAAAAAATTAAATAGGGGGGAGTGCATATGCGAATTATCGCTAAGCTTATTATAAATCTATTTTTATTCTTTATTCTAACAGCCTGTTTGTTAGAAAACCAAAGGCCAGAAAATAACTTCGTAGAAAAACGTCTTCCAAAGATGTTAGAGAAAATGGCCAATGACGAGTGGCAGTTGAAACGAAAATTGCCAATGATTGATCGCTTGATCAAACGCAACCAAGCCAAGCCAAGGTTTTTGATTGGAATTATCGATAACGGTAATGACATGTTACATCCTGAAATGATTAGAAATATTAACTGGCAAAGAAATGAAAAGGGCGAGTTGGTTTCTGGTTTTGACCCAGCGGGCGGGACTCGATTAGCCAATGCAAGTTTTATTAATCCAAAGCCATTTGCTTTTGGTGCTGAAAAAATCGTAGCTGGTAGAATTAAGGGGGCTCCTGAAAACCCCTTAGACTTAATGAAAAGCATTAATGACACTTTTCATAAACTCCTTATGCAAGAGCTCGCATTTAGCTCTCATGACTTTACTCAAACTCATTTCTCTAAAATTGATTCTTTAAACTTTACAATTTTTGATGCCATTGATCTTTTCTTTGGTTCTGGACCAGAGAATCTAGAAAAATATAGAGAGAGAAAGAAGGATGGAAAGCTTTTACCGTTTAAGTTCGTAAACCGTGCCTACCCTCGTAAATTAATAGAGAAGAATATTATTCTTGATTTGGATACTTTGTATCTTGAAAAATGGGATGCTCGTAAGGGGGAAAAACCATTGAGTTTGAGCGAGTTTTGGTGGTTAGAAGGGGCCGAGGAGTTTTATAAGGTTTTAAAGTCTGTTCTGGCAAAAGTAGATACTGAAACTGACTTATATAGACATCTTCAAAACTATCACCTATTTATCAAACACCAAAAATCTTCCCCAAAAGAACGTAGAAAGTTTATTGAAAACTATGAACTCAAGTCTACTCCGGGGAGCTTACATTCCAATTTGAACTTTAAGCTGATGGGACCTCGATTTGTCCACCCATTCAGAAGCTTTATCACTATATTGGAAAATAACGTAATTCGTAAAAAAGTTTATTCTGGAAAGACGGTAACTTTTCCAATGAAAGTTACTACAGAAGAAGTTATCGAGTTACTTGAAGTTTCAATGGAAATTACCACAGAGGCTTTGCTAAAGGATCATCAAAACCCGACTGGTTTGTTAGAGAAGACAAAGGCTGAAAAAGTAAAAATGAAGCTGAAGGAAATGCAGGCGGTATATAAATACCTAATTGAGAACAGAAAGCTTAGCCTTGATGGAGTCTTATCTGATTTAGATAAGAAAATGGAAGCTAAGATCACACGTGAGATGATTTTTTATCAGCATCCTTTCTACTCATCAAAATCAACCTCTAAAAGTCATGGTACTCACGTAGCCTCAGCCGCACTAAATGGAAACCGAAATGATGCATTGATCGAGTCGGTGCGTCCACTGACGGAGTCTATGGATATTAGCTATGAGCAATACCAAGAAATTCAAAAGAACTTTGAAGAAAATTTTAAAGGCTTTTTAGAAAACCCTGTGATCTACAGAGGCTTGAAGGATCTACTTGCGCAATATGATTTAGATATTTCTGGTATGAAAAAGGATAAAGTTGTTTCTACTGTACTTGATTTAACTCGAGTACATGCCCATGAAAGAGCAAAAGATTCTGCTTTAGACTTTCTATTTGTAAACCAAATAATCGACAGCATTAAACACGTAGGGGAAAAAGGAATCTTAGTCTCTAACGTTAGCTTGGGTTACGAGTTTAACAAGCCTGCTGATACAGCCGATAAAACAGACCCGATGAGAAAGCTTTTTGATTTCTTAGCTTTTGAATACTTCAAGTTTCAGGTGTCTAAAACGATCGTTGAATTCGCTCCACATTCCTTATTCATGGTAGCTGCAGGTAATAGTGGTGCCTGGATTGACGGACTTTCAAAAAGTGCGCTGCCATTTGACCTTACATCGACTTATTTTAGAAGATACGAGACCAAAACTCAGAAACTTCCAAACCATATTCAAAACAATGTTGTTGGAGTGGTTTCTTCGGGAGATTTTAGAATGTTATCTTCTTTTACGAATCTTCCGATCCACAACAATGTTCCCATCGTTGTATCTCATGGTGAGGACGTTTTAAGTGCAGTTCGTACTATGGACCAATCTTATAATGCAACGGTAGCAAATGAGTACCTAAATACAGATGTTGATACTTACCTTTGGTATGAAGAATTTAATGAGGAAGAAGCAAAAGAAATTTTCGAAAAATATTTAGGGAAAGAAGGTTACGCAGAATTTGAACGTAAACTTTCGGAGTTATCTCCAATGAATAAAGAGATGTTCAAATCTAGAATGTTTACCCAAATCACAACGAACGTAATGATGATTGAGAGTACATTTAGGTCTGATCTAAAGAAACGTTATCCAATGCAGAGAAGCCGTTATAATGGAACTTCTATGGCAACTCCAAATGCACTTCAGGTTTTGGCTAGAAGCTTAATCGCTAAAGCGAAATCTTTGGGGATGCCTTTAAATGATCTTTATGGAAAGCCTGGTTTTACTACGGCAGAGATTATCAGTGATCTGAAATCTTTGACTGAGCCATTAAGTAAGGATGTTTATCTAATTCCTTTAAATAAAATTAAAGGTACAAAAGACTATAGGCCTGATGAAGTTGAAAAAGAACTTAGAAAAATTCTAAACGAAGTGACGGGTAAGGGAAGCTTAAAGCGTGATGCGAAAGCAAGCCCTGGAACATTTAAAAAATCTCCAGATCACCATGAGTTGAGAGATTTAAAAAAGAGAAAAGACCTGTTTCTTACTTTGTCTGAGCAAGTTAAAGTAGAGGATATAAAAGGTGTATTGGATGAAGTTGAAAGTTCTATCTCTTGTAGAACTACCGCGAAATAAATAGCGAATATATTTCCGTAGTGATTAAAAAACCCTGCTTTTTAAAAGCGGGGTTTTTTTGCAGAATAAGTAATAGTTAAATTTTAAAAAGGGATCTACTTAATAACGGATGTGATCAGGTAATTAGGTAGTGAACTTTTAAAAAATCAATATGTTTGCGTTTCAACTAGTTCATCAAAAAATCTCAAAGTAGTAATCGCTTCTTCAATGAATTCATCCAAAATGAAATGGGCTAGTGTATAAATTTTAAGTGTCTGATTATGCTCTCGAAGTATTTTACGATTTACTCGCAGAGGCCTTCCCTTGGTCTAGGACTGTTGGATTCAACAAATTGTAATGGTGGTACTTAGACAGTCAGCTCAAAAATACTGACAGATAGATTATATAATGGAAGACTTGGAAAGCTTCTTCTGACTATGTTTTACCGAAATTCCACTCTGAATACCAATCGTACTTTATTGTACTTAGTATAATCAATGCTTATAGTTGCAGTATTCAAATAAAAATTAACCACACATGAAATCTCTTACCCTTTGTTTTGTTTATCTAAATGAGTTTTCCTATGTCTGCAGGAGTTAAGATTCGAGCCTGATTTTAAACTAATTTTTCTGAAATGTAGTTGTGTAGATTTTTAAACATAATTTAGAAAAAGCATTTAGGAAAACAAACTCCTGAAGTCTTAATCTAGGTACATCAAAACAAACACTCATTAACCACAAGGAGAAACGAAATGAATAAAGACATCTTTAAAGCAAATTGGAAAGAACTTAAAGGTCATGTTCGTAAAACTTGGGGAAAAATCACGGATGATGAAATTGAAGAAGCTAGAGGAAATATGGAAGTGATGATCGCCAAGTTACATGAAAAATATGGAATGGAAAAGGAAGAGGCGAGAAATCGTCTAAATGATATTTATAAATCAATTAAACATTAAATATTAGAACTCCCTGCTGTAGTGGCGGGGAGTAAAAATTTATATATTTGGGAATAAATTAAGGAGTATTTGATGAAAAATACAAAAACAATATTGAGAACAACGGCACTTGTAGCCTCTTTTTCGCTACTAGTATCTTGTTTTCATTCGGTAGAAAAAAAAGAGTTTAATACAGATCTTTCGAAGCAAGACGTCATGCAACGTCTAGATAACCAATATTATAAAGCTTATGGTCTTCATGCCGACCTACTTGCTTCTGACTCTTTTGAAGAGGGTAGTGAGATTTACAAAGAGCTGCAAGCAGAAGTAAACGAAACAGATAACAATGAAGAGTTTTATGAAGATGCGGCATATGCTAACGCCTATTTCTCTAAGGCCGTTGCCAAAGCTGAATCAAAGAAAGACTTAGTAAAACCTATCCTTGAGGCTCGTATTAACGCAGTGAAAGCAGGAGCCCAGGATTATGATGAAACCAGAGAGGCGCTAGCCGAGGTAGATGATGATGTTATCGCTTTTTCAGATAACTTTTCAAAAACCTTAAATCCTGAAACCTTTGCTGGTCTTCAAAAAGACTACTTAAGTGTTGAGTCTGATGCAGTTAAAAGGACTCAGTTAAATTTAGTATATAACATTCTAGATAAGGCTGATGAAAAGGATGCTGAAGATCTAGCACCAACAACTTATAATTCAACAATGCAATCACTCAAGACGGCAGAAAATGCCATTGCCAGAAACGTACGTAATATGGATGCCTATAGTGATGAGGTTTTAAGAGCAAAGAAATCGGCAGTTCTACTTCAAGATGTGGTGGCTGTGATTACCTCCAAAGAATCTGATGTAGCAGAGGATGTGGCTTTAGATATTGTTAGAAAAGATAGAAAGCTAATGGATTATAACTCTAGAATTTCTCAAATGGATGCAGAGTTGGAACAAGCAAATACGGTTACCTCTGCTCTAAGTATGGAAGTTGCGATGAACCAAAACACAATTTCTACACTGAAGACGAAAGAGGCTAAAGAAAAGCAAGTTAAGGAAGTGATTGCTAGTTTTAGTGAAAAAGAAGCAAATGTAGTGACTAAAGGAAATGATGTTGTGATTCAAGTGACTGCTTTTAACTTTCCATTTAACAGTAGTGAGTTGCCAAGTGGAGCAGATGGCGTAATTTCAAAAGTGTCTAAGTCGGCTGAAAAATTAAAAGCAGACAAGGTTTTGGTACAAGGACACGCTGACTCAACTGGTGATCAGGCTTATAACGAAAAATTAAGTGAGAAACGTGCTGAATCCGTAGCTAAGATTCTGAGAAATAAAACAGATATTTCTGTAGATACTGAAGCTGTAGGTGAGCGTAGCCCAATTATCGGTAACGATATTAAAGATAAAAGGGCAATGAACCGCAGGGTTGATATTATCCTTAAGGATGTAATGGCCCTGTAGTATTAACATTTTTTTTCAACCTTGAAGGGAGCTGTAACAGGCTCCTTTCTCTTTTTTGGACCTGAAGGTTTAGTCACTTCTAAAAAAATAATATTCAAAAATGAAAATCTCTAGTGAGTTGAAGGTATGAACTTTCATAAAGCTTCTAAAAAATATGAACTGTTTGTATTTCAGCTATACATAGATGATTGAAACAAATTTAAGGAATAGTTTTAATTTTTAAATCAATGTGGAAATATGCGCTTGATGAAAGATCGAAAGTAAAAGCTTACTTTCGAGTTTAGATGAATAGCGAGATTCGGATTAAGCTATAAAAGAGTTCCTTTAAAAAGATTTCGCTCGCGGAGGCCTTCCCTTGGTCTAGGACTGTTGGATTCAACAAATTGTAATGGTGGTATTTAGACAGTCAGCTCGAAAATACTGACAGAAAGATTGTAAAATGGAAGACTTGGAAAGCTCCTTCTGAAAATGTTGTATCGAATATTTGTTAAAATTAAAAATCGAAGTTTTTTACATAAACTATAAGTCATTTTTATGGATGGTCAATTGGTGTTTATCTGTGCTTCATTTGAGAGTTGTAAGCATAAACAAGGCAAATTACTTTGCGTATTGATTAAAGTTTTAGGTATTAAAAAAGCCCCTTAAAAAAGGGGCCTGAAAGACGATTTTAACTATGTTGCAAGGTCTACCTGAGGACAACTAAATGAGTCATTAGCTGTCTAAGAAAGCTAATATCTACGTGTATGATACCAGCATCCCCATAAGCTTCACCCCATGAGTTTTGCACTCTAAGGCTAACGATATTGCCATTTACATCGAACTCGGCTCCAACGATCACTAAGGCGTGTCCACCACGAATTTTTGGCTTTCGAGGGTAAGGTCGAAGTGTAGATAAGCCAGAAACTGAGTCCATGGTTTGAAAGCTTTCGCCTGTGGCTGGGATTTTAACACTACCCTCAGGAATTTGGAGAGAGATATAGATCGGTTTTCCAGCATCTAATTCTTCTTTGATACTTTTCGAGAAAAGATCTTCTTTCATGTCTCTAACTTGATATGGAAAGCGTTCGTAGTGGATATTTAAATTATGATCAACTAACTCTACCTCGCTGTAGTGATCCCTTTGATCCATATTATAAGATTTTAATCTCCATACTTCACTCTTGGATACTTGGCTTAGAATAAAGTCTTGATAAAACTCTTGAACGCTCAATTCTTTGCCACCCACTGGAATTGTAACATGAAGGTCGTCGGTATAAAATTCGACCTTTGTTTCTACATCTTTAAAAGCAGCCTGCCTTAGCATATCTCTTTGCTCTGCAATATCTCTTCGTGCCGACTCGATATTTTCAAACTTGCCGTCATTAAATTCTCTATATGGATTTCTTCTTTCATTTTCCTGCAGAAGCTTATGGTGATAAAGAGCCATATCTTTTAAAGCATTTAAAAAATTGTCTTTAAACATGGCTTTTTTGTAAGATTTAAATGGAGCCCATTGCTTGCTCGGTACTCCCGTTCCTAAAGACTTTGCGTATGCCATAAAGTTAAGAAACATTCCGCCTTGTTCAAATAGTTCCTCATTTTCTTTCACCTGACTGGTCAAAATGGTGCGTCTAACTTCATTTAGGATGTACATTGCGTAAAAGTGTTCTACTGCAATTTTTAAATGCTCTTCCGAGATATCTTTGTAGGCTGCAAGAGAAGGGTCTGTTTCGGCTTTAGACTTAAAATACTTCATTAAAAGTTCGATATAAGCGATGGAAGCATAAGCCCAGCAACTACCTAAACGACACTGATCTTTAACTCCAATGATATCAATCATGGAGTCATAGGTTCTTTTATCAGTAAAGTTTTTTTGATTCTCACGGAAGGCTTTCACATTGTGTACTAAAATTGCGCGAATATGGTCTAAGCCGACTTCAAAGCCAGCGGTGTCTAAAATTTCTTTTGAATCAGCGATTGCATTACTAATTTCAGTTTTAGGATATTTGATATCTTGAACGTAAGGGTTTTGAAAAAGTAATTCTTCTACAAATTGTTTTGGTGCAGAGGCTTTCAAAGAGTTAAAAATAAATTGAGCTATGTCTTCAGGGGAATTAATTTTTTCAGCTTCCCATACAATATTCTGAGAGGCGGGACCAAGAAGGTTTAAAAGACTTTTTTTACTAGTAGCGCTTATAGAACATTTATGAGCAGGGATAAATTCTGCCAGTGCAAAGACTTGATCTGACATTAGCAATGATAAGCTAAGGAATAAGACCAACTTAATAGTAGAAGGTTTGCGATTCTTCAAAATAGACTCCCAGTAATAAAGTTTGGCCATTTTACTCATCATTTCGAGGGCTTAGGTGAAATTTTTGTTTTTTTGAAAAATTGACCAAGGCCTTTATTAAAATTATTCGCTTAGCGACCCTTTAAGTCTCGTTCGATTTCATTTGCCAGCTTATTGGCTAATTTTTCGGTTCCAGGTCCTAGATAGTGAATGCTATGAGGTGATTTAGTTAAACTTGTGTCCGCATAAAAGCTTCTAGGAAAAAGGTTGGGTAGAGCTGTTCCATAAAAAAAATCGTGTAAGTATCCAGATTTATGATCTAAAGCATATTCCCAAGCGACGTAATATCGTTGAGTATGAGAATTGGTATTAGCTTGAACTCGTTCAGTTATAGCATTTTTGCGCTCTGCTCTAAATACATAAGAACCAAAATCTGTATTGCCAAGTTGGCTAGTTCCTTCCTTGCCATAAGCAAGTATAACCAAGTCATATGGTTTATTGGTAACTTCAGATTTCACATCTATTTTACTCGTACTTTTATCAGCGGAAACTTCATTAATTTTATCTGGATAAAATCTTGTTTTGGAAGATGTAAATGCATCAAAAAGACCATAAGTTGAGTAACGCTCGATAAAAGCCATTGTTGGAGAATGTCTTTTTCTTTCTAACCCGCCAGGGATCAGGTAGTTTCTTTTAAATTCTTCCCAGTCTTTCGCTTCAACCCCATAAATATCTATTTTTGGAAGATTCTTTTCTATTCTATCTTGCATTTCGAGTCTCTCATAGAAGGTCATATTTTTTTGGGTTTCAAAAAGTGGATTAACGATTGATTCGAGAGCAGTCATCCCTCCATTTCCAAAGCCAACGAAGGCAATCTCTAAGTTTTTTAGAAGCTTTAAAACATAGTGTGGTCCATACTCTTCAACCAATTTAGCAACTTCTAAGTTAAACTCCGAACTATTCATTAGCTTTCTTTGAAATGGGTTTTGATATTCATTTTTTACTGCTTCAATTTTAAAAGATATCTTTTTAGACTGAGTATAATTTTGAGAAACTATTCTTTGATTTGGCCCGAAACTTCTACCAACTCGAGCCGGGTTTATAGGGTAGCTTTTGTTGTCATAGAGAAGCTGTTGAGGTCTTCCAAATCCATCGTAAATTAATTGAGTGTCAAAAATTATTTTTACTCCAGATAAATAGTAGTTCAGTAATACAGCTATTCCAAGGTCTCTGGCTTTTGTATCGTGAGGCATATGAGAAGGTGTAAAATCGACTGTTTGAAAAGGATTCTTGGCTAAATAGTTGGGAGACCCAATGCTTCCGGTATCAGTGTCCTTTAATCTTTTAACATCAACTGAGTTTAGTCTAAAATTATGCCCTAAAAAGCTATTAGCAACTTTATCACTTTGTTCAATAATTAAAATATTATCTTTATACTCTGGAAGACGATGAAGAAGGCCATGAAGTAAAATGCTTGTATGAATACCAGCTCCTTGTAGTAGTAGTTCTGGGTCTTCTAATTTCATTTGAATCATTTCTTCTTTTAAAAGATTAGATCTTTCCCGTAGGAGATTGGAAATAAATTTCTCTAAAAATGAATACGCAAGATCGCCTGCCTGTAGAAAATGGAGGAGATCAGTTTTAAACTCTTTAAAGGCTTTACTTTGCAAGTAATTTGCTTTGTTCTTGGCAGAATAATACTTCTTTTGATGATAAGAAAAATAAAATTTCATAAAGTCTGAAGGAGCATTATTATTTAATTCTTTTTGAAAAATTGGTATTTGAGACTTTCGTCTTTTATTCAATTCCCGGCTAAATTTTGTAATAGGGATCTTAAACGAATAAGCTGATTTAATGGCTGCGTAAGAGCAGCGATTTACATCGTAAAGTTCACCGCCATTAGAAAAATGAAGTCGGTTAGCATAACTTGGAATGCCTGTTATTATTAAGGTGAAAACTAAAAGTAAACCTTTAAAGGTCATATTTTTCATAAGTTCGCTAATTGTATCAAAAAAACTTTAAATAAAAATAGCTTGGTAAAAATAATTCGATTGTAAAGCCACTGGACGATTTTGAATTAAATGTTCGCTTTAATTTATATGAGACACCTTAAAATTATTTCAAAGAGCTAGAGTTAAACTAGAAATAATGCGTATCTAGTGCGCATTTTTAGCTATATCCTCCCATTTTCTAAGGAAAAGTCAGAAGTCTTTTGACTTATTCCTGCACAGGCCTTAAAAAATTGCTTCATCGATTTATCGAGACGGCCAGATAGCTCAGTCGGTAGAGCAGAGGACTGAAAATCCTCGTGTCGGGGGTTCGATTCCCTCTCTGGCCACCACTTAATAAAGAAACTTAGCCTATAAAGCTAAGTTTTTTTTTGCCCAAAACAAGATATTAAGTCGCCAGAGAGGGAATCGAAGTGAGCAAGCGGCCTTGTCAGACGTATACGTCTGATGAGGCAAGTCAGCCACGATGGCTGACTTAGCGAGTGAGGCGGCAGTCTGCAGGAAAGGGCAGGAGCCATTTCCGAAAAGACATTCCCGATTCGTGTAGCAGTTAATAAAGAAACTTAGCCCCTAAAGCTAAGTTTTTTTTGCCCAAAATTAGAAATTAAGAATGGCCAGATAGGGAATTGAATTGAATATGGAGTCTACTCGGACCCATGTGTCTGACAAGTGCATGTCGAGTTCCGCTTTCGACATTATGAATGAGGCGGTGGACTCTTAGATCCTGGAATAGTAGTCCAAAAACCTGGAAAAAACTCACCAACTAGCAGTAATTTCCATCTCAGCCATGGCATGTGTCTTGCCTATATTAATTTCGGAAACAAATAAGGGGGAAAGGATGAACTGATGAAAGTACTAATTCTATTTATGTGCCTTGCCCTTGCTACCCCTGTAAATGCGGGAAGTTTATTGGAAGACTTAACCAACGCAGCAACGCTTGGTGAGTATGACAGGCAAAAGAAAAAAAGAGAAAAGGAACAAAGAGAGAAACTGGAGCGAGAGAAGCAGCAACTTCTCAAAGATTTTAAAGAAGAAAGAAAAGCTTCCTACAATGCTATTATTGCGGAACTTCAACAAGAGAGGAAGAATCTCATTGCCGAGCAGCAAAGGTTTGCTGAAGCGATCAAAAAGTTTAAGGCAATTCACCTAAGCCTTACAAATAGTTATCAGAACATTGAAATAGGACACCTTGATTACCAATCGCTAAGTGATAAAAGTCGAGCAGCCATTAGCCGGTTTACTTCAATGGATAACAAATTAAAAAATGGGGAAATTGATATCACGGATGCTGGTGTTCTTTTGAAAAGCTATGCTAACTGGAGTGCGCTGGCTATGGCCGAACATTCTTCTTTACAGGCTTTCATTGATACGATTGTTGCGGCACAACCTCAAGCCGTCGGCTTTCTTGGGATTCAAAAATATCAAGATATAGCCCAAGTATTAAATCGAATATTACAGGCTCACGTGTCCTTAGTTATAAAAATAGACAAACAGATTGTTCAGTTAACATCCGAACGTAACTCACAATAGAGATATTTTAAAAAATTATGATCGAGAGGAATATAATGAAAATCTTTTTAGGAATAGTAGTAGCAACGATATTAGTTTCTTGTGCAAGCGACGAAAAATTCGAGGTTGAGCCCCCAAAGTCAGAACCTGAACAATCTTTAGAAGACTTGATAGCTCAGACTTGGCAGGAGACTATAATGAAGTCTAGAGAAGACAAAAGAAAGAAGCTTGCGTTCACTCCTGTGGAAATGCAATTGATGGCTAAATATCCTATCGCTGATGGGCTTGAGAATCATGTTGCTTTAACTACACAAACTCAGGATCTGCTGACAAGCCAAGATGCTGAGGCAATTATCATTGAGAGTCTAAGCTATAACAGAGTTCAAGGAGCAGCTCCCAATAAACTACTGGTTTCTCAAGTATTGCCTGTAGGTGACAGATACTATCGTTTAGCTGCTTATTTTGTTGAGGATGCGCCCATCTTAGACATTGATATCAAAGAGCCAGTTATGGAAGCTGTCGAAAGGTTCTATAGAATTCGCTTTGCTGTTTTTTTGGTGGGTACTAAATCAGGCAGGGGAACAACAGGTGTAGAACTTGTGGATGTTGTGGATATGATTCAAGGCAGTCGAAAAAATAGAGAAACGATAAGTGGTTATAGCCACATGCTATCTTACGGACCATTTGGTGGCTTTGAAATAGATTATCTATTGCAGTACTATGTGATTGAAAGTTCTATTTGGAATTTCTTAATAAGAATCCCTCAGTTTATACCCTCTATTGCCACTTTTGAGCGAGTGACTTTTTCGCCTATCGCTACTTCTGAAACTAATCTTTGGGATAGTCTTACCAATAGCAGTGGCCAAGCAATTGAAGCCTCTGAGCTACGTTTTTTGGGACCGCCGACCGAATCTTATACAACAAAGTATGTTGCAGTTAAAAGAATTTCAAATGTTGAGGCTACGGATCCCTTCGTAATTTTTGACACAGACGACATTAGCGAACTAGCTACCTCTAAAATTCTGAAAACAAACTTAGAGAGTGGGCCCAAAGTTACAAAAGTGGATTTCAAGACAATGACAATAGATCTGGAAGAAAACTCCACCATTCTAAATAACTTTTCAATTGGCACTATTATTATTAAAAAGGACGTAAAATGAAAAAACTGATTCTCACGTTATTAATATCTATTGTTTTTGGCCCTCTTTCTTATGCTGGAAATGTCTTCGAGGATTTAATGAATGTAGCTACATTGGGAGAGTACCACAATCAAATCAAACAAATGCGAGCAAATATGGCTGCCCAACTGGCTGAAAAACGTGCGGAGCTGGCTCGAGAAAAGAAAAGTCTAAAAAAACAACTAGTTCAAGTTCGAGTTGATGTCTATCAAGAGCTGGTAAATGAAGCTGCGGCTAATCATGAGAAGTTGGTTTTGGCTGAAGCAGACCATGAAGCAATTGTTCAAAATTTTGATAAGTTGATCATTGCACAGAACAGAACTTCAGAGTATTGGCAACTAACAGAACATTCTGCTAGTAAAATTATTTTTATCCTAGAGATAATGTCCCAATACTACAACGACGACCGAGGTATTCAACTGACAAATGAATTTAGCAAAGCCTTGGGGGACTTGGTTGAGCTCTTAAGTACCGATGTAGAAAGCAATCCAGAAATTATGATTGCATTACAACAAATTTCGCC
>JAYZXX010000079.1:0-17535 GCA_036140815.1 Bdellovibrionota bacterium
AAAAATATTTTTTTCTTTTTGATGAAGGTAAAATCCCAAGAGCATCACGATACTTTGCAACCGTTCTTCTTGCGATTTTAATACCGTCTTTCTTTAAAAGATCTACCAGTTTTTGGTCAGACAAAGGTGACTTTGAATCTTCACCATCAACCAATTCTTTGATCTTTACCTTCACCGATTCAGAGGCCAATGAATCACCATCTGTTTTTGAAATTCCAGAATTAAAAAAGTGTTTTAATTCGAAAATCCCACGCGGTGTATGCATATACTTTGCCGTAGTTACACGACTCACTGTGGACTCATGCATTTCAATGTCATTGGCAATATCTTTTAAAATCATAGGCTTAATGAACTTAGGCCCTTTATCAAAGAAATCCCTTTGATGTTTTACGATACTTTCTGCCACTTTATAAATGGTTCTCTGTCTCTGATGAATGGATTTAATCAACCAAACCGCAGAGCGAAGTTTATCTTGAATGTACTCTTGAGTCGAATCATTGGTTCCACCGTCTTGAAGTACATTCTTATAAAAATTAGAAACCTTCAAGCGCGGCAATCCATCTTCGTTCAACGACACAACATACTCATCCCCTACCGGGTATACGTAAACATCTGGAGTCACGTAATGAGTTTCTGTGGAATTAAACGCACGGCCTGGCTTCGGTTCCATGCTATGGATGATTTTAGAAATCTCTACCACTTCTTCCAGCTCGAGATTCATCTCTTTGGCGATTGCAGGATAGTTTTTCTTTTCAAGATTACTCATTTGCGTTTCGATCATGGCCACTAACTCGTGAGTATCTTCTTGCAAATGTTTCGCCTGAATCAATAGACATTCTTTCAAATCACGAGCAAAAACCCCTGGAGGATCAAACTCTTGAAGGAAAGGAATCATCTCTTCTAGTTCAGTGGCATCCACTTCTTCGTCTTCAGCAATTTGAACTATGGGAGTTTTTAAGTAGCCATCATCTTCGATATAGCCTACTAAAATTGCTCCTAGCTCTTTTTCTTCATCATTGAAACCCGACAAACCTAGTTGCCACATTAAGTGATCATAAAGGGTTTGTTGGCTTGAAAAAATATTTTCGTAATTATTAATTTCTTCGTTGTTTCCGGCAAAATTAGTCATTTGCCCTGGCATCGGATTTTCTTCTACATAGTTTTCCCACTCAAACTCATCTTGTTTTTTGGGATCCTGCATATCTTGAGTTTCTTTGGTGTTCTCTTGACCTTGAAGCTGGTCTTTAGACGAGTTCTCAAAATTTCCGTCGTCTTCCATTACCTCATGAACTTCTTCTAAGATGGGGTTTTCCTCCATCTCTTTTTGCACCATGCTTTCTAGTTCTAGTCGAGATAACTGTAAAAGCTTAATCGCCTGCTGCAGTTGCGGAGTCATCCGTAATTGCTGGGAAAGCTTTAAACTCATTTTCATTTTCATCGACATAGCAGTAATCCTTATAGTCGGAAGTTTTCACCAAGATAAAATTTGCGGGCCACTTCGGAGTTTGCAATCTCTTCTGGACTACCGCCAACCTGAATATTTCCTTCCTTTAGTATATATGCATGATTACAAATCCCCAATGTTTCTCGTACATTATGGTCTGTAATTAGAATTCCTATACCTTTGGTGGTAAGATGACGAATGATTTCTTGGATATCTCCCACTGCAATGGGGTCAATTCCAGCAAAGGGCTCATCCAAAAGTAAGTATTTTGGCTCACAGGCCAAAGATCTAGCTATTTCAACGCGCCTTCTCTCTCCGCCCGATAACATATAACCATAACTCTTTGCTTTATTGGACATTCCGAATTCAGAAAGAAGCGACTCTAGTTTCTCTTGTTTTTGCTGACCTGAGTAACCTTGGGCTTCCAGTGCCACTTTAATATTGTCTTCCACAGTAAGTTTTCGAAATATACTTGCTTCTTGTGGCAGATAACCTAAGCCATTTTGAGCTCTTTGATACATTGGCATATTGGTGATGTCTTTACCATTGATTTCAACTTTACCTGCATCTGGTTGAATGATTCCAACCACCATATAGAAACTTGTTGTTTTACCTGCACCGTTTGGTCCTAGTAACCCGACAACCTGACCTGCATCCACTTCAAGTCCCACGTTTTTTACAACGCTTTTCCCTTTGTAAGATTTTTTTAAGCCTTCGGCTACTAACTTAGTCATCTAACACCTGTGGACCACCACTGGAAGAATTTAAAAAGGCTTTTGCACCCTCAATTTTTAATGTCTTTCCAGCTTGTTGAAAAATAATTCTTTTACCAATCAGCTCATCATCTTTTTGGATCAACCGCGGCTCTTCTTCTAGTATAATTTGTTCTTTTGCAAATTCAAGGAGCAGCTTTCCTGCCAAAGCCCTTTTGTTTTCAGACTCTACCTTTACCTCTTCTCCTAATTCTAACTTTGCCAATTTTTTTGTCTCTGGGTCATAAATCATTTCACCAGTCTTTCCTGACAAGACCATTCCTTCATAATGAAAATTTACTGGACTAGGAAAGCTTGCTTTGTTTGCATTTTCGTTCAAAATTAAATTGTTTGTATCTAGCCCCAGCTCTCTCTGACCATCTTTTAAATCTGAAGAATTCACACGCCCTAGAAACTGGGCAATATTTGTTTTTAGATCTACAACAACTTCTTGAGACCGAAACTCCGAATATTTTTTAGAGGAACTAGGAAAAGCAGAAATCTTCACTGGCTTGGTTCCTACCAAATTTTCTCGATCAGGATCGTACAATATTTCATCCGTCTCGAAAAAATAGTTATTAGAGCTAGAAACCTTTACTTTATTGGAAAACTTCATTCGCTTTGATTTCGTATCGTATTCAGTAAGACCCGAGGCCACTTCGTATTCCACACCATCAAAGGCATAAAAAATTGCCTTTACATCAACCATTGCCCAAGCATTGGTCTCACGAAGTGCTTGTGCAGAAACAGCTCTTAGATCCCAAACCTTTTTCCCATCTTCTGACTCAATTAGTAGGATATTCTCCATGGATTGTTGAACTTCTTGGTTCCAATCTTCTACCTGCAAAAACTCGGTAGGATTTCTGACCTCCAGTTCATCGGGGGCAAACAATGAAAACTGCAAGACGAGAGCAGCAAACAAGACTAAGAATAAAAAGAAACTTCTTTTGCGAATCATTGAAGGGATAACTTAGCATGATTTTAAAGCCTAGAATATGGATTCTAGGCTTGGCAGTGCGTTATTGCTAATTCAATCTGCATTACGTCGGCAAAATGGATAAGGATTCCAAAAGCTAGTATATAGTTTGCCAAACTTAAAAGCGGAGTTTGAACCCTGTTCGAATTCCCGAAAAGAATCTACCTGCAAACGTAAGGTCTCACCAGTTTTCACTTCAGTAAGGTCAACATAACCATTGATTAGCAGGTTTCTAATTTCAGCCCATGACCCAAGGGGGATGAATGAGTACCTTCGAGAATTTATACTTAGGTTTTCGTCGTAAACAGAAACTGTCTCTGAAAACCAATCCCCTTCTGACTTCACATTTAGCAAAGCTGGTAACATATCTCCATTTACTAAAATCTTGCTAATTTCTAGCTGAACCTTAGCTCCATCAACATCTACCAAATTTAAGGATAGAAAAACCTGACTAAGACCTCGCTTTTCCGGTCTAATGTTCCATTCAAAGGCCAAGGCAGAGCCATTCGCATCAATCTTGAAATCTTTCATTTCTACAATTTCTTCAATTTGCCTTACACCTAAACCTGAATCGGTGTTTTTCTTTTTTGTTAAAGACTCAGAAAGGTCTTTTAATTTTTTTTGCACCCAAGAATACTTCTCTTCGTAGTCAACTTTGATGTTTATAGGTACAGTAAAGCTGCTATCGTAATTACCTTGCCCATCAAGTTCAAAGTAGGAATAAAATACGTCTTCATCACGCACAATGTAAGTTTCTGCAAGGGAAAAACCGTAACAAATGCTGTCTCTGGCGTTTGCATCCTTCTGAGAGTTTAAAGATGAATATTTCAAGTCAACAAAACTTATAAAATCATCTAGCCCAAGAACAGACTGGATTTTTCCTTCATCATCCTCAGAACTTTTATTACTTTCCACCTTAATAGTTTCCATGCCCGTTGGAGAATCTAGGTCAAATTCTCCGCGGAATGCATCATCACCAGCGCAAGCTCCTAAGAACAAAATTAAAAGACCAAGTCCAATTCGCATCATCTAGTACTCCTTGAACAGGCTGCAGTTTCAACCATTCGACTTTGATCAAGAACCCTCGTCAAACTGCTAAAAAAGTCTGCCTTCATTTGAAATTCTTCAGAAGGAGGCCCCATCCAATCACCAATTCGTTTTGACAAACCACCTGCTTTTTCACTTTTTAACTTTCTTTCCAATCCTTCAATTTCTTTCAATGGAATATCATAGCTTGCCTTATTCTTATTTACAGCAATGTCAAATTGGAGAATTTTATTGTATTTCCTTTTCGCTAAAAAGGTAAATAGCAATCCGCCGGCTCCCATTGCCGCCAAGGTAATTTTCTGTGTCATCTCAATTGCCTCACTACCTGTTGCTGCTGCGACAGCCGTAGTTCCCATTGCAACTACTGAGGCCGCTGATGCGATCAGTGCCCCGCGGTTAAATCCTTGGATGGCCTTACGGTAAGCTGATATTGCTTTTCCCAAACGCGCTCTTTCTTTAACAGACTCTAGGTAGTGATTTAAAGCGAGATAGTCTGCGATTTGCTTGTAGTATGCCAAGGCATTTTCTAAGAACAATTGCGCATGAGCAATCAATACCGCCACCCATAAAACATGCATGTGGCTATCGAAAAAACCTGTGTGCCCTAGAACACCATTATTTCCCAACATGATTTCTGGAATTACGTTAAAAACCAACTCTAAAGCGTAGAATTTAAAGAATACTTCCAAAGGAACCATATTCAAATAATTGTAAGAAGCAAATTTACTATGTGGGAAGTTTTGCTTTAAAAGATACTTCATATAACTAGAAGGAGAAAAAGCAAAACTAGCAGAAACACCTCCCTGAACTAGTCCAGCCCAAAAGGCTGACTCCATCGGGTAGCCACCCAAAACTGCAGCAACGTACATAACTGAGCCATTTATTGTTAATCGTAATAAAGAAAGTTTTAAATCACTTAGTGAGGACGGAAAAATAGGAATCCTACGAAGCCAGTTATCTAATTTTTGCGCCTTTGTAACTTTTAAAGTTTCATCAAGGGTATAGACCTTTTCGCTATCAAATTCAAAAAATTGGTGCCCGCCAGACTCAAAGTTCACTCGCAGTCTAAATTTATAACCAGATTCCTTTGAGTTAACATCTTGAATTAACTCCTTCAAAGTCTTCTCAAAGTCTTTAACATCTTCCAATTCTTTGAGCCTAACTTCAACGCCTAACTCTTTTGATTCACCTTGAGTGGTAACCGTAAATGTCTCAGCACTAGAGACATCCTTCCTGCCCTCTAGTAAGGCATCAACATCAATTTGCGCATTTGCGACCGAGATCCCAAGTGAAAATAGAATTGTAAAAATTAGTAATTTCATCCAATCGCCTTAACAAAAATTTATTCCCTAGCCTTTCTATAGGCAAATAAGATGCCAAGTGCCCCACCACTTATAACAAACTCTTATGCCTCCGAGAAATAGAGCTTTCTCGCTGAAAGGGGCGTAATTTTAATCTGATAGTTTTTTCAATGATACTTATTTCTGGCACTTGCAGAAATACAGGTCTATTTATGCAATTTATATAATTTCATTGATTTCATGGGCTTAGCAAAGTGATTTGCTTTTGTATTTATTATAAACAATGACGTAAAAAGTCTTACAGTAACAATATTTGTTGGCCAGATTATGGCCTCGATTCTGCGTTCTATATTTTACCTCTCAATCCGCTTTTCGGGGAATTACCCCAAAGTACAGGAGTTGAGTTTGAAAAAATCAAGACTTTAGCGAGAGCTTCCCCGTCCCGATAAGAGAAATATGAAATGCTTTATTTTTCAAAACAGAGAAGTTAGTGGCCCTTTCGATAGACCTGAACTCCTACAAATGATGGAGAACGGACAGCTACATAAAAAATGTCAAGTTTGGTGGCGAGGTCAAGAACAATGGGTTAGCACAAAAGAGTGGGCCAACTATCGACCTGAAGAAAATAAAGTAGTCAAACTAGCCAAAGACAATGTTTGGTTCCTAGAACAAGAGGGGAAAACCTATGGCCCACTAACTCGTGTGGACATGATTGCGCATCTGCGTGGGAACAAAAACTATAGTAACATTCGTATTTGGAAACGTGGAGAAAGATCGCGAGCAACCATTTATCAATACAATGATTTAAGTGATGCCTTGGGAATCGTTAAAAGAAAAACTCCTCGAGCCCCGATTGTTGGCGATATCATTGTAAAAATAGATAACACCGTCAAAAAAGCAAAGCTTTGCTCTATTTCTGAGGGCGGATTGGGAATGACTAATTTAGACGAAATCATTGAAGGTCAAAGCATCCAAATGGAAGTAGAATCCCCACTTTTAAATGCAAACTTTGCCTGTGAAGGAAAGGTGAGATACGTAGCTGCCAGCGGAAGAACTGGAATTCAATTTGAGGCTATCAGCTCTGAGGCAACAAGTACCATTGTTGAATACATAAATCAGTTTTCTGATAATGGTGGCACCACAGAAAAGAAAGCCGCCTAAAGGCTTTCTTCTACTGCGTTTTGCTCATCCAATTCTTTGAATTTATTTGACTCTGTAAGAACTGCGAAATGAATTTCACTAGCTCCGGCCTCGGTCAAAGTATACATTACTTTTTTAACGGTTAAAAAATCTGTGTCTTTATCCGCTTGCAATGTCACTTTGCGAAAATC
Source organism: Bdellovibrionota bacterium (assembly GCA_036140815.1). Lineage (GTDB taxonomy): Bacteria > Bdellovibrionota > Bdellovibrionia > Bdellovibrionales > UBA840 > UBA6502. The sequence goes on from JAYZXX010000079.1 coordinate 6,852, forward strand.
TTTTTCTTGAATTTGTTTTTCTTGAAGACTAGCTACTGTAGACTTTAATTTATTTTTTATGTCCTGTTCGTGCTCTAATCGATCCGCTTCCATAGTTTGTTGCATTAACTGGTACAATGGAAAAATTAACCACTGCTGTTGTTTGGCAACTTGGGGCAAAGGAATGGCAGGGTTTTCATTTACCAAAATCATTTCTTTGGTAACAATCACGACATTTGCGGGTTTTAATTCGCGAATTTGAGTTGCCTTGGGTAACTCCATATCGTTACGAAGCTGAATCACTTCACCAGTTTCTTTATAGTTTTGAAGCAAGAAAATCGTCAATACCGTGAACATATCAACCATTGCCGTTAAAGATAAACTAGCGACAGCAGTCCTTTTACCTTTGGCAATTTTGTTATGTCGATCTCTTTTTCCAGGTATATGAATTGGCATAATACTTCCTAGTTCGTTGATACACTTACTTCTGGAAATCCTGCATTCAAGATAATATCCATGCCCACGATCATGTGGTCATAAGTAAGTTTTTCTTCTAATCCAATGGAAACAGCATCTGTTGTAGGGTTTCTTTCTTTAATGGTTTTCAGCTGAAGGTAAAGGTTTTCTGTGTCATACTCCCCTTCCAATTTATCCACTCGATAAGAGTTTCTTCCTTCATTGATAATATAACCATTTTCTGTTATACGAACGTCAATATTTACAGGTCTAATATCAGTGGGAGGGGTGCTTGTTCCGGTGTTCTTACCATAGACATTCGCTCCTAGTTCGATCATAGACACTTGAGTCCAAACAGCAGTTACCAACAAAAAGATAATACAAACACTCATCAAGTCGATGAAGGGAACCAAGTTTGGTTCCACATTTACTTCTCTTCCGCTACCACCATCATCTACATGAGCCATTTTAGCCTACAGCTTTAACTTATCGCGGTTTGCTACCACAAGGTTCATAATTCGCATGCTTGTTTCTTGCATATCATTGATGGCACGACCAATTCGAATCTGATAAAAACCAAAACAAATTAGTGCTGGAATTGCTACTGCTAGTCCACCAGCTGTACAGTTCAATGCATGTGAAATAGCTAAAGATAGCGTTGCTGCTTTCTCTGCTGCATCTGCTTCGCTCAATCCACCGAAACCTTGAATCAAACCAATGATCGTACCCAGTAGTCCTACTAGAGTCGCAACGTTGGCAAAAACAGCAAGGAGAGATGTGTAGCCCTCAAGCCTTGGTGTTTCATGAAGAACTGCTCCATCCATCGCCACCTGCACCTCTTCGTCAGGCCTACGGTTTACAACCTGTTTCAAGCCTTCCTTCACAGTATTCGGAAGAGGAGCTGATTTAGACTCACACATTGTAATGGCCTGCCGTAAATCCCCTTCTAATATTCTCGGAAAAATTTTTGCAGTAAAGTCATCTTTATCAACAATTAAGCGATTTAAAGCTATGAATCTTTCAATGATTAATACAAATGCCATCACGCCAAGGATGGCGATCAAGATCATTGCATTTCCTCCATCTTGAAATGCTTTTGCTAACCAATGAACTTGTTCGACGGTTGTTGCTGGTTCCACGTTGATCCTCCTTGATTACCTAGCTGAAAATACGAACGGATATGATACTCTCGCCGTAGCCCCACTTGGCGGCTCTGGGAACCTCCAAGTTTTTAACCTTCTTACTATACATTTTTCTACATTACTGTTCTTAAGTGTACTACTTTTTACAAATGCTTTACCAACTCTACCTTGTGCCTGGATATCCCAAGTCACTGTAACCTTACCGTATAAACCGAAATTTTTATTTAGCTCTTCTTCGTAACAGGCTCGAATCTGTGCTTTGTTGGCTATGATGACCCGTCTAACAGCTTCTTTATCAATAGTTCCAACAAACTCAGTTCCTTGACCTCCGATATCAACTTTAGAAGTTCCTTTTTGACCGAAACCACCTTCACCATATTCACCAAGTCCACCACCTTTTCCTTTGGTATCCACATCTTGACGTCCAATGGTTTGAGTGCCGTTTCCACCCTTTGAAATATTCTTCAGTCCTGAATCTACCGCAGTTCCACCTGAACCACCTCCTGCTCCAGTTACTTCTTTAGAAGCACCCAATACAGAATTTTTTCCCTTAGACACTTTATCTAATCGATCTCTTGTTCCACTCTTTGCTAAGAAACTTGCAAGACCTAAATCCACCTGCTTCTCTTTAGCCTTTGCATCAGAACCCTTCTTGGCTGAACGCTTACCTACCCTTCTTGTGCTTTTCTTTGACGGTGTCCCTTTTTTCTCTGCGGCCAGTTTCATTTTATTACGAATTCTATTTTTATTAGGACGTAACTCACCTGCCTTGCCAGGATCCCCTTTCAATCTCTCTTTTCGGTTTGTTTGCACCTTCTTTGATGGAGCTTCGACCCTTCTAGGAGTTTTTTGTTCATCAGAAACCTTTACTTGCTTTTTAGGAATCGGTTCCTTTCTATTAAAAACAAACTTAGTCACTTTGACTGTTTTCTCCTCCTGAACCTCTTCTTCAGGAGTACTAAGTCCAAGAGTATTACTTAGGAAAAAAAGAATTAAAGCCAAAATGATAGCTCCAACAATGGACAATATTTCTGAATTGGTTATTCCATACATTATTGGAGGTGGTGCATCTCCAGCATGTGTCACGAAAACTGAAATGCGATTTCCGTAGTCGATTTTTACCATTTCCCCTTGCTGAAGCTCAATCACATAGTAGGCTCCAACAAGTTTGGCACGACCTTTTGCCTCTGCTTCACTAAAATTAATCTTTTGTTTTTTGCCTAACTGCAAAAAACCCTTTGCATTCTGAGGAATAAAAACTTGAGAAACACTTTGCCCTGATTGAACAAAAGGCTGTTTCTGCAACATTCCTTGCAGAGCAGGGACCACAATATCATTTTTAGGATGTGTACCAATGCTCACCATCCCACTTTTTCGAACTCGATGGGTTTCTATGACTCGATCACCCCAAACAACACTTACATCGACCAGCATACCTTTTCCTGGACGGATGATTTCCTCTACCGAAGAATAAGATGAAGGTGGAGCATAAGTTAAACGACTTCGCTTCTTCTTTCCCTTACTCACTTCCACATTGCCTGTAGGGTCCATAGATATAGCAGGTGGTTCTTCCGAAAGCCCCGAGTTACTTGATTCAATCCCTTTTGAGTTGGTAATCGTTTGCCTATCAAAATGAATATTTTTTTCTGGTATCCCAGGAACTACTGGAGCATCATTTTCAGTTGATACAGATGCTTTTATTTCCGGTTGTTCTTCTGAATCTAGAAGGTCCTCCTGCAAATTTTGCTTTGGAGGGATTTCTTCGGGAGGGGTATTTACTCCCTCATCTGTATCAGAATTAATCTCACTAGCATGAAATTCCTCTGTAGCCGCAGTAATTTCTTCTGAATGTTGAATTCTATCAGGGCTTGGAGCTACCGGAGCTTCTGGCATCTGAGTTTTAGCTGGTTTTGTTTTCGGCTTAGGAATTCCAATGTAAAATTCAATGCGAAAATTTCCCAGCTGAATAATATCGCCATTATGTATTTTTTCATCCAAAATGTTTTTTTCGTTCAACTTTGTTCCCGTCTTAGAACCAAGATCACAAATATAATAGTGCCCATCTCGTTCTTCCACCATGGCATGAATATTAGAAATATCAGGATCTGCCAAATCAATATCTACTCTGGCTTCTTTGCCAAAAATTATTTGCGTAGAATCAAACTGCTTCACTGCAACTAGTTTTTCACCACTAAAGATTCTTAAAAAAATGGGCTGACTCATCCCTCGCCTCCACTAATCTTTAAACGCTCGCCAGTACTTCTCATTTCTGGAAGAAAATCTTCCCTCAAACGAATCATTCTTTTAAAATTAAATTGTTTTCTTTGTAGGAGATAAAACAACTCAGGCTTTTTAACGTCACCACGAATTAACTCGTCTTCGAAATTAATTTCGATCTTTCTTTTCTCTTCCTCTTGAGCCTGAGAAAAACTAGGTAAAATTAAAACGGATAGAACAAGGCCTAGAACGATCCTCATCATTTCCTTCCTCCTTGGGATTTCGCAGCTCTTTGCTCTGCAAGTTTAGCATTCAGTTCTCTAGAAATCTTACTTAGTCTTACCAATTGCTTTGGATCTTGAGTTAAAAGCTTTAATTGCGTGACTAATTTCTCAGCCTTCATAAGGTCTTTTCCACTATGTACCAAAATTGCCACATAGTTTGTCGCCAAAGGAATGTTCTTAGGAGATTTAGATATTGCCTCTTGTAATACATCAATTGATTTAGAAGGGTCTCCTGCCCCATACAAAGCCAATCCATAGTTATTTAGAAATTCAACCTTCTTTGATAGATCTGATTTTGCCAATTCCAGAGTCGCTTCTGCCGACTTGAAGTTATAGTACTTTATATACAGTGCGCCTAAGTTCGCATATGCAGATACATTGGATGAATCTGCCTTAATTGCTTTTTTGAAAAATGTGATGGCATCACTGTCCTTTGATTCTTTGGCTGCAATCACGCCTAAGTTGTTCAATGCCTGCGAATTTCTATTTTGAAGTTTTAAAACACGATTCCAGAAGATTGAAGCGATCCCTAATTTATTTCTTTGATAATTATAGACACCTAATGCATTTAGAGCCGCTACATTGTTTTCATCTCGACTTAAAATTTTACCTGCAAGCACTGGTATTTCATTTGTTTTATTTGCCTTCAAGGCCTCTTCCAATTCGTCAGATAGCTTATCAGGATTCATTTCCTGAGAAAATTTGATTTCCTCAGTCTCTGTTTTACCATAAGCTTCCGGTTCAACTTCTTCCTTGCCGATATTTTGCTCTGGAATTTTATCCTCAAGCTTTTTAGAAGCACCACCACAAGAAATTAGAAACATAGAGCTAATCAATATCGCTGAAGAACTTATTTTAACATTCATCGAAAGTCTCCTTTCTCATCAATTTGCTCACTCCTAAACACTTCAAAATTCCAATATGGATATTTCTGTGGTTTTACTTCTGACAACTTCTCAAAAGCCAGTGAAATATCTCGACTATAAAGATCTAACTCAAAAGACTTTTCAACAGCTGCTTCAAAATTTTCAACCGCCGTCTGAAACATTGGACTAGTAATAGCTGAAATTTGTTCATCGTATTGTTTAATTTGCTCAGCATTTAAACCTGCAGGCTTTGGTGCAGATTTAATAGAATTCCCCATATATTCATAAGCTTTACCACTCCAAATCAAGGAACTAATGGCCTGTTCACCAGAATTCATTTTGATAATTGTAGCAAATTCCGCATTTAATTTTTCTAGAGTGCTTAACTGACTCTGTACAACTTGTTGCTGCTTACGAGTATTTTTCGGCAGTTTAACAGAGACAAATTTTCTATAGGTATCTAGAGTAAGCTCTAATCGAGAAGCTGCTTTATAGTAGTTCACTCTATTTTTTCCCTGTACCTCATTTACAACTTTCTTGTACCAAAAATCTGCCCTTCCATAATCTCTTTCCTGATCGTAGAGTTGGGCCATATTATAGGCCGTTTCAGCGTATTGCTCACCAATAGCTTTCGTTGAATTTAGATAAATTCTATAATAGGCAATGGCTGATTTTCTATTTCCTAACTTTTCTTGCTCTTTCCCAAGATGATATAAAGCAAGATTCCCATTTGAGTTCTTTTTATTTAAAGCGTAATACTTATTAAAAATAGTAGACGCGGTCTTGTGCTTACCTGCACCCGAGTAAATGATGGCTGAATTGAAATATAGATCTGATCTGAGTTTATCTTGCGGGTAAGAGTTTGCATAGCCAACATAAAGCTCAGCTGCTTTTTCCAAATTACCAGTTTTTTCGTAGAGATTAGCCTGAAGCAATCTTGCTTTTTTAACCAAATCTCCATCCGATTTTCCAGGTCTCTGAATTACTCGACTATATATAGGTATAGCAGCTAAAATGTTTCCAGCCCTCTCATAGTTAACCCCAGAGTTATACAAGGCAGAGCTTGCTAAGCTTGAGCCAGAATATTTTCTAGCAAACTTCGCAAAGGAATCAGCTGCTTTTTCGTAATCACCTTTCTTCTCAAAACTTTGCGCTTCATTAAAGGCCGCCTTTTCAACAATATCCTGAATATCATTGGTGAGCTGAGTATTTTGAAAGCCCTTTACAGCAAGTATCTCATTACCTACACGAGCCATTCCTGCGTAATCTTCTCTTAAGTTGTATATATCCAATAAAAGGTTAGCAGAATATTCGGCGTACTTTGATTTTGGTGCCATTTGTACTACCTGTTTAAAGTAGAGTTCGGCCTTATCTAAAAGATTATATAAATACAAAATTCTAGCTACTCGAAATCGAACTTCAACAGAGCTTTCATCCGTCGGAAATCGGTTTATGTGATCTTGCCCCGTTAACACAAAATCTCTTACTATATCTGGCATCGAAACAGCTTGAGTTCCTTGAAGCTTGCCTTCCATATTTTTTGAATCAGGCAAAGACCTCTCCATTGATACTAAACGATTAAGACTTGCCTTCTTTAAAAACTTGCCGGTACCAAACTCAGCTGTCTCTACGCTTTTTTGATAATATAGAGATGATTTCTTATAGGATTTTAACTCAAACATCAGCTCCCCGGCATAGAAAAACATTTCATGGGCATGGGATGACTTTTCAAAATAATCAAAATAGAGCTCGTATCCCGCCAATGCCTCCGTTACAGCGGATTCTGACCTAGTATTTTGATAAACCTGGTGCCACTTCAATGCGTCAACTCGAAGAACCTTTTCTCTAGTTGAATTTGCATTTGTTATCAAATTTTGATTGGATTGATTGGCGCGGTACCAAGCACTTTCTGGGCCATAATCTTTAATCCATCGAACCAATTCGGATTTAAAATATTTACGGTTACCAGCATTTGAATAATTTAAAACAATCTGCTTTTGATATTCATAGGCTTCGGAAGCTGTTGGGTCCTTTGATATCAAAGATTTGAATACATAGGCAGCTTCAAACAACTTTCCTTTTGCACTATAAAGATAAGCAAGATTCTCCGACATTTTTTCGGAAGGCTTACTTCCGGCTAGCACCCTAAAGTACCTTTGTGCCTTTCTGTAATCTCCAGACTCAGAATAAAATAAAACAATGTCTCTCAACGCCTCTGTTGCCAAGCGAATCCTACCATCTGAAGCCTTAACGCCATCACGCTTAGCCTGCCTTGCTCGTATGATCACTTTTTCTAAAGATTTAATCGCCTTACCGCTTATTCCTATTCGATAAAGACACCATGCTCTTTTATAATAAGCAAAGGAGTACAGACGACTATTTTTGTGTTTTATAACACGATTATATTCCGTTAACGCGCTTTTCCAGTCATCACGATCAAAGTAGTACTCACCTAATGCGAAATGAGTTTCAGATACATAGTTGGAGCGAGGAAACTTTTTCGTTAAAAGAGAATAAAAATGCTCCCCCTCTCCCTTCTTTCCCAATTCAAAGTTGATATATCCCAAAAAGAATAGTGCCTGATCCATTTTTGGATCATCCTTAAAATCAGTGATAAACCATTTATAAAGTTTTTCAGCTCTACGATAGTAGTCCTTAGAAGCCTTCAGATCAATTTTTGGTTTTCTTCTAAGTTTCTTCTTCTCATATAACTCAATTTTGCGATCATATTCATTAAAAAGCCTTTGCTCCACAAGACGAGCTTTTTCTACATACAATTCACCTTGACGTAGCCATAGCTCACCACGATTAGTGCTTCTCTGGTATTTTTGGATCAAACGATGCAATTGCTCGATAGACTTGTCCACAACTACTTCTAAACGGCTAATCTCTTGATTAGACTCTCTCATGAAACGTTTAGAATTAGGCGGCTTAATAGCTCTCAAGTTGCGATTTTTTGCTTCGTCTTCTATTTGAACCTTACTTCCTGAAAAGGAAAGCTTCGTCGAACGCTTATTGTCCGTTTTTTTAATATTTGAAAGAATGTCACCTACGGTTTTTCGAGATCTTTTCTTTAGTTTAACAGTCTTGGTATTTGCCGCAGCAAGAATATGCTCTGGGCTAAAGACAAAGCTAGTACCTAAAGATATGACAACTATCCTTGCTGCTATGTTCATTTTCGTTTTCTTGTTTCTCACTGCTTTAACATCCAATACTATTTACAAGAGGAAACACCTAAGTAGTGGTAATTTCCTAGTTCGTCCAACCAATACTCACCACGGAAAGGCCAGTATTCATATCCATTTTCTATATAAATATCTCTTGTCACTTCAGCATCAATCGAGCTTTTTTCTGGCTCAGTCTCTAGCATACGATTTCGAATATTTTCCTTTTCACTGTTTGTCATTTCAAACCGCGCAAATTCTTCTTGCTCGTTGATACTGGCAATTTCATCCATCACATCATATAGGTGCTTTTTAACATAAGCTCCAATTCTAGATTCAGTACTAGCAATTCTTTTGGCAATAAGTCGCTTCGAACTCTTACCCACCTCAGAAGTCTGCCAAGAGCTTGCCATAGAGTTCATTGCATTTTCTTCTCTTCTCAACTTATATAAGTAATTTGAGGCAGCTCGAATATTTCCCTGATCATAAATATGTTTGTAAATCATCCCAGGCAATGCATAACCTTCGTTTTCAATTTTTTTAGCGTAGTTTTCAAAATTGTTTGAGAAGGCTTCAAAATCTCTAAAAACTTTTAAATTCTTAGGCCTAGTTCGCATATAGACTTTAATTTGATTCGCAACTGGTAAATAGATTTGGCGGAAAGTATCTAAAGTCTTTTCCATCTCTTCGTACTTACAAATGTAAAGGTAAACAATCCCTCTCAATAATAATGACTCTGGAATATAGTTTACCTCATAGTAGCTAGAATGCAGGGTATGAAAATTACTAAGTACCGAACGAAACTTTCCACTCCTCATCTGCGCCCATGAAAGCTCAAATAAAGATTGGTGCCAATACTCAGAACTCTTAGGAACTTGCTTATAAAGCTCTATAGCCTTATCCCAACGCTTGGCCTGATAGTATGACCTTGCTAAACCCATAAGCGAACCGACTCGAATTGGGTCTGACTGCCCATAATTCTTTCGAGAATTAAACAGCTCTAAGAAACCTCTTACAGCCTGCTTGACATTCCCTCTTTCTGCCTGAACTAGTGACTCTTGGTATTTTGAGCGAGTATAAAATGGTGAGTCCTGCGGTACTTTTTTAAAGTATTTTGCAGCTCGAGGAAGATCTCCTTTTTCAGAATACACCTGACCAATTCTATATCGAAGCATATCCCATTGTTCCTTGGGGTATTTATTCAAATCTATTTTAGTCATGGAATAGTTTAACAGGCGTTCATCATCAAGGTAGTCAGCCGCAATAGATAGTTTTTCCAATGCCTTATTAATGTATCGAGTATTTCCACTTTGGATAACACCTACGTATTGATAGGCCGCGGTTTGATATAGCCCTAACTCACTTAACATTAAACCTAGTATATATTTAATCTGCTGTCTTTCTTTTCTAAAACGAGGACTTCGGCTCAATTGATATAGCGCTTTACTTGCCTCAACATAATCTTGCTTGCGTGCTAGCCTCAGAGCGTAAATTAACTCTTTTTTAGAATTACTGCGCTTTTTCCGAACTCTTCGACGCTTCTTTTTTCTTTGAGCCACAGTGATACTTTCTTGTTCCTTCAACTCAATTTCATTTGCTGAGCTGGTATCTGAAACCACTGGCAAACAAAGTGAACTACATATTGCAAAAATCCATAGTTGTTTCTTCATTAGTTATCAACTCCTGGAAAGAAAAAGCTTGCGCCAATCGTAAAATGAATATTTGTATAAAGTGACTCCGTACTCGTGCTTTGATTGGCCGATTTGTACCAATAAAAACTAGTATCCCATCGAATTGCTAGAGATTTATTTAAAGCAAAGTGCTGCCCAACACCGGCATGAATACTCATTGGTGAAGTGTTCTGATTCGTCTTCATCATACCTAAGCCTGCAGAGAAATATGTTTCATAAGGAACGATACTAGAGTTAACATAAGACATTTTTCCATAAAAGGGAGTAAACTTTAGATCTAAACCAGTGTAGGACTGTGGGACAACAATACTTGAAGTGGTTACTGACAAATAATCATCCAAATCTTTTGTCACATCCTTTTCACTCTGGCTTAAACCAGCATAGATAAATTCTGTAGAATACTTTTCACTAAAGTGATATCCAAATCGAAATGAAAAAATTTGGTTAGTAAAAAAGGCATCATTTAAAATTACACCAACACCAGGAAAGGCTTCCCACCTTGAAGTTTTCGGTAAAAGTTTTTTCTGGATGATCGCTACATCTTTGAAAGGAGATAAATATTTTAACTGATTGATTTCCTCAAACTTGTAACTCTTATTTCTATTGCGTCGACGTGGCTCCACTTCTTCATTTTTATACAATAGATCATCAACTTGGGATTCAAATTCATCATCAGCAGAATACAAGCTCCCACCAATCAATAATGTGGCTGCCAAAACGATTAGATGTAAAGTAAGTTTACCCATTGGATTCTCCAAATATCTACAATTACTCTAGATTAGAATAAAGGACTCAGTGCATTTAATGTAGCTTACCAGAATTAATTGGACTTTGATCTGAAGGAGATCTTCAAGAAAAGTGAATAGATTTAATATAAAACAAAAA
>JAYZXX010000080.1:0-2973 GCA_036140815.1 Bdellovibrionota bacterium
TTCTCTTAGTCTACTATGTTTAGAGTGTTTTTATGAATCAACTGAACTTGATAATATAGCTTAAACTTTTTGTTTCTATGTCCTCTGAATTCTATTTCAACTGGATAAGGACTATAGTATTCTGCAACAAGCACGTATCTCTTCGAGCCTGATACTAGGTTTTCATAAACATTAGGTAGGTGTTTGGGCTCGATGTGAATTAATACTCCAGCTGTAAATGTTAAATCAACAGACTTATCGCCCATCGGGTTTAAGATAGATCCTTGTGTTATTTCCGCTATATTTAAATCAGTCGCAAGTTGCGCTGCGCTTTTGTTTATTTCATAACCATAAAGTTCTAAGTTTGGATTAAGGTAATTTAAGGCGATCAAGTTTAAGCCAACATTGCAACCAAGCTCTCTAATGGACTCAATTTTATTTGCGGATTTAAGCATACGTGTCCACATTGCTACTTTTGCAAAAATATGTTGTTGAGAATTGTTTCTTTCAATGTACTCAGTTCCAAAAGTACCAGCCCAAAACTCTTCTTGCTCCGTTTTATACAAATTATGCCTCTCAGTTTTTTTATTTTAAATTTTTTGTCATGCAATTTATTTTATTTTCGAAGAAAAATTCGCCTTCTGTCAACCAGGGATCTTTGAGCACTTAAATTTCGCTGATCTGGATGATTAGGCGAATTATTAGGATTTGCAACTTTTAGATGTTTTCTCCCAACTACTCCACTACTTTTGAATAGTCAGTACAATAGGGGGACTTTACATTTTTTGACTAAGGGCATTGATAATACATGTTTATCTATTCCCACTCAATGGTTCCAGGAGGTTTTGATGTTACATCATAAACCACTCTGTTGATACCCGCCACTTCATTGGTGATGCGATTAGATACCTTTCTTAAAAACCTAGGTGGAAAGTCAAACCAATCAGCTGTCATGCCATCACTAGATGTCACTGCACGAAGAACGCAGGCATTGGCATAGGTACGATTGTCACCTTGAACACCTACTGATTTTACTGGAAGTAGAGCAACAAAAGCCTGCCAAATGTCATCATAGATTCCTTCTTCTTTTAAGCCTTTTATAAAAATATCATCAGCATCACGAAGGGTTTCAAGTTTCTCTTTGGTGATTTCGCCTAAAATTCTAACGGCTAATCCAGGTCCTGGAAATGGATGACGACCAAGAATTTCTTTTGGAAGACCGAGCTCTTTTCCTATAGCTCTTACTTCGTCTTTAAAAAGCTCGCGCAGTGGTTCCACTAAATCCATATTCATTCGCTCAGGCAATCCGCCAACATTGTGGTGTGATTTGATGGTAACAGAAGAGCCACGTAGACTCACGCTCTCAATCACATCGGGGTATAGTGTTCCTTGAGCTAAAAAGCGACAATTTAAATTTAAATCTTTCACGCTTTGCTCGAAGGTTTCGATGAAAACTCGACCGATGGTTTTTCTTTTGGTTTCTGGGTCGCTGATTCCAGCCAGTTCACTTAAGAACAAATCTGCTGCATCTGCGCCTTTTACATTCAAACCATATTCTTTGTACATTTTCATCACGTCAGTGAATTCATTTTTTCTTAAAAGCCCGGTATCTACAAAAACGCAGTGTACTTGATCGGGGCCTAAAGCTTTAGTCAACAAAGCAGCTACTACAGAACTATCTACGCCGCCAGACAAGCCAAGTAATACGCTTTCTGATCCTACTTGAGATTTAATTTTTTCTAACAAAGTTTCAACGATAGATGGTGCCGTCCAATTGGGTTCAGCTTTGCAAAGTTCAAAAACAAAACTTTTCAAAACTTCATCACCCAGGTCAGTGTGAGTAACTTCAGGGTGAAATTGAACAGCCCAAACTTTTTCACTTTTAATGGCTGCGGGATGTTTTCCCTCTGAGGTAGCAACAATTTCAAATCCAGGAGGAACTGCTTTTACGATATCGCCGTGACTCATCCATACATTTTGTTGGTGATCTAGGTTTTTAAGTTTTGTTTTTAATCCCTCTGAGAAAGGAACTGACCAAGCAACTTGATTTAATCCATATTCTCGATTGGATGCGGCCTCTACTTTTCCGCCAAAAGAATGAGTGATGATTTGCATGCCATAACAAATTCCAAAAAGAGGAGCGATATCGGCTAACTCTTTTACGCCTCTTAAAGGGGAGTGATCGTCATAAACAGAATGAGCGCCTCCACTTAAAATGATTCCTTGAGGATTAAATTCTTTTAATTTTTCTAGGCTTACATCAAAAGGAAACAGTTCAGAGTAGACGCCGAACTCTCTTAATCTTCGGGCAATCAATTGAGTTACTTGTGAGCCAAAATCCAGAATTGCAAATTTGCTGGTCATTTCCTGTCTTCCTTTGTGAGTGAGATTTGAAAGTGATGTAATGCATAGCAAAAATGAGGCAAATTTTCAAGGGAATCTCGCTTAGATCATGAAAAAGCAGGTGCGCTATGGTAGATCTAGATTTAGGAGAAAAACTATGTCATTTGTTCATTTGCATGTGCATTCAATGTACTCCTTGCTTGAGGCAAGTTGTCCGCCAAAAAAATTAGCAGCCAAGGCAAAAGAAATGGGGATGCCTGCGGTGGCAATCACCGATAACGGAAACCTTTTTGGTTGTATCGAGTTTTATCATGCTTGTCAGGCAAATGGGATTAAGCCCATTATTGGTTTGGATGTTTATATTTCTCCGAAAGGCCATACGGTAAAAGGGGAAGATAAAGAAGCGGCTAAAATGCCAAATCGCCGAATAGTTTTGTTAGCTAAAAATTATGAGGGCTATCAAAATTTGTGTAAAATTGCTTCTATTGGTTTCCAAGACGGTTTCTATTACAAGCCTCGAGTCGACTATGATATTTTGCGAGAAAACTCTGAAAATTTAATCGCTCTGACTGGTGACCTTAGAGGAGAGGTGCCGTTTCAATATTTAGATAATGGTAAAGAAGCGGCCTATGAAAAAATTAATCTTCTAAA
>JAYZXX010000081.1:0-5676 GCA_036140815.1 Bdellovibrionota bacterium
CCCCACCAACCCCACCCACCCCCCCGACCACCCCTCCCACCACCCCCCCCCATTCAAAAGCCGGAGAAAATGGACACCCTCATACAAAATACAGTCCAAGAAAATTCAGCTCGTAAACATTATGCCAACCACCAAAAAAATAGAACGGAGAGAAGAGCAATATTTTCAAAATCTTTTATACAAGCTCTCTTAGAACTAACAAGCTCTGCAACGGCCTTGCTTTATGCCAACAATCAAAATGAAATACTCTCCGGGATCATTGGATTTATAACACTAGCCATTGTAGTTAGAAATATTCCTAAAATCCTCAATGGTATAAAACTACTTAGAGCTCTTCCAAAAAATAATGTTGATGCTATTATTAGAGCCAACAGAACCGCTGAGGAAGAAAGAAAGAGAATCAACAAACATATCCAAAAAATCAACAGGCTAATCCGAGAAAACATCACTAAATCCTGCCAAGCCTCGGCCAGAAGAATCACAAGAAACTGAGGCACTAACCTGAGATAATTTTAATTATTGAAAGACTACTCTCGTTTCAGACAAATTAACCAGTAGAGCCTTTTTCTTTTGAAGCTTTTCATTTTTTATTTAAAGTGTTTTCAAACACTTTAAAAACCTAAAATTTTTGAAGGCATACTGACCAGCATAGTACAAACAAAAGTAAAAACTATGAACTATATAAAACCGAACTACTCTATTATTATTTTGGAATACTTTCTAATACAGTATACTCCAAAGCATTAACCACACCCTTTGCTCCCATTGCTGAGTACGTCCACTCCTTCAAAAAAACCAGAGTTCCCGGCTTAATACTTTTTAAAGAAGATTTAAGGTCTTTTTTAAAAACCTTGAAAAACTTCTTACTAGATTTACACAATGGATTTTCAGAGTGATTCGACTGCATTTCAAACAACAAACTATCCTGTTTTTTTTCTATGAATTTCACCCTATAAATGCATTCCATAAAGCTAGACGCGTTAGCATTAAAAGTTTGGAATAATAAAATAACAAATAATAATTTTTTAAACATTGAAAACATCTTCGTCCTTTATGCCTAAAAAGCATTAGTTTCAATGATCCAAGACATCCTAATACTGCAAATATGTGGTTAATAGCAAACTTAAATACATTTATCAGCAACTAAAAAAACAAAGCTACATGGAATTAACATTGTACATTTTCAGCTGTAATTTGGAACCTAGAAAAATCAAAAAACCCCAGACAAAATTTATGAACATCAGAACAAACAAAAAAAGCCACCCTTTTCAGGTGGCTAATTAAATCTTATCTTTAAAAGATTGATTAGATTATTTTGATTTCTTGCTTGAAGCAGGAGTAACAAGCTCAGAAGTAATACGAGCTTTCTTACCACGTAGCTCACGTAAGTAATAAAGACGAGACTGTCTAATTTTACCACGAGCCAAAAGATCAACTTGAGCAACGTTAGGAGAAGCAAATGGGAAAGTTCTTTCCACGCCTACACCAGATGCCATTTTACGAACGGTGAAACTGTGCGCAGTTCCTGTTCCTTGAGTTTTAATTACGGTGCCTTTGAACTTCTGAATACGTTCTTTTTCACCCTCTTTTACTTTTACGTGTACTTCTACTGTATCTCCAGTACCAAACTCAGGTACTTCATTAAAGCTATGTCTTCCAGCAGTAACTTTTTTTACGATATCCATGTCTAAACTCCTAATCCGAAGCACTTGTGCTATCACTTTCTGGTAAGTGCGTCAAATAAATTATTCGAGCCCCTCACTTAATCCACAAATTTGCTTCTCTTGAGTGCTCATTTTTTGAAATAAATCCCTAGCTTCCTGAATTTCCGCAGCATCCACACCTGAATTATTTAATAATTCGGGGCGTCTATCCAGTGTTCTCAGGATACTAAGTAATTTTCGCCATTTATCAATCTTTTTGTGGTCACCGCTTAATAAAACTTCAGGGACTGTCATTCCTTTATAATCTCGAGGTCTCGTAAACTGAGGCCACTCTAAAAGACCTCCCTCAAAACTCTCTTTCACAGGAGACTCAGAGTTTCCTAACACCCCAGGAACCAGCCTCGATACAGCGTCAATAATTGCCATAGAGGCAATTTCAGCTCCAGACAATATAAAGTCACCCATAGAAACTTCCAGGTCCACCTCAGAGCTAATCAATCGCTCATCCACCCCTGCGTAGCGCCCACATAAAAGGCCAATATTTCCATCATTAAAAAAATCTTTCGCCATGGCTTGATTAAAGACTTTTCCTTGAGGACTTAAATAGATCAACTTTGCATTGGGGTTCTTACTTTTAAACTCCTCGATGGCAGAGCCCAGAGGTCCTGGACTCATTAGCATTCCATCTCCACCACCAAAGGGTCGGTCGTCAATGCTCTGGTGAATATCGGTAGTAAATTTACGAGGATTAATAAATTCAAGATCTATGAGCCCTTTTTGTATTCCAGTACCAACCAAACCTAGTTTGCTTGGTCCTTCAAACATTTCTTGAAAAGGACTAATGACCGTAAATTTCATGAATTAATGATTTTCTTCAATCCCGTCAGGAAGATTCATAACAATTTTCTTTTCTGTAAAATCCAATTGTTGAATCCAGGACTCTACATAAGGAACTTCAAATTCGTTTCCTTCTGCTGTGCTAATTACTAAAAGATCTTGTGCGCCATTGTTACCGAAGGCACTTACTTTACCTCGAGGATTTTGATCTTGGTCGATCAATTCAAAATCTTTCAATTGCAGCAAATAAAAGTCATCAGAACTCTCGTTGTTTTCAAAAAGCCCTTGAGGAACCTGAAAAACCGCTCCTTCAAAACTTTCTGCCAAATTTCTGTCGGCGATACCTTCTAACTTCAATATTCTACCAACTTTATGAGTTTTCGCTTTGTTGATTGGAAACTGATAGCGAACTTCTTTAAAGTTACCCTCTTCCACTTCTTCGCGCTTCACTAGAGTTGCTTCATTCACATCCTCTAACCAATCAAAGTTTTTAGAAAAAGAAATTAAAAATAATTCCCCACGGATTCCGTGAGCACGTCTGATCTTTCCAACACTTTTAAATTGATCACAAGATTCGATAATTGTACCTGTCATTTTCAGTCTCCTAGCCTTGCAAAATATGCCGCAAAGGGCCATGAATGTCTACTGCCGCTGAATTTATTACAGCTAGTCTATAGTTTTCACACATCCATTTTTTCTAAAGACCACCAATATACTAAGCAAACTTTCTTTATTCATAGCCTGACCTAAAAAATAGAACTAGAAGAAGCATACTAATGGCAGGCATAAGAATTTTCATTAACTTGAGTCCTAGCTTTTTATTCAAGATTCTTATACAAGAACGCATATCTTACTGATCGGGGGGTCAATGAAATTCATCGTAAAACTTTTAGTTATATTATCAACTTCTGTGGCAGCCAATGCTAATCCACAGGTGAAACAAGCTAGTTTAGAGGCTTTAGATTTTATCGCTTCTGTCTATTCCACAACATACTCACCTGCCCCATGGAAAAAACAATTTGATAACTGGGACATTGAACTTGAATACGAAAAAGCAAAAAATTTGATCGAGCAAGATTCCGAACTTACGATTGCTGAGGCCAAAAAAGCAATCATGGGCTTCGTTTACTCGATGAGAGATTACCACGTGTCCATTCGCTTTCACTCTACAGAACAATCCGCTTTGGGCTTTACAGTTCGTAGCGCTGAAGGCAGATACTTTATTGTACACGTCGATCGTACAAAGCTATCTACTTATAGTTTCCCATTTGAAGCTGGGGATGAAATCATTGAATTTGATGGAAAACCGGTAGATGAAGTGGTTCAATCTCTTAAAATCTATGAAGCAAACGTTAAGCAGACAGACCAAGCTTTAGCAGAACTTGCTTTAACTCTAAGACGCGCCAACCGTGGCTACTCGGTTCCTAGAGGGCCAATAGTTGTATCTGTAAAACCAAAGAACAAAGACAAGGTAGTCACCAGACAATTAATCTGGGAGTACACGCCTGAATTGGTGCCAAACCTAGATATGTCTTCAAGAGATCCTTTCTTGGACCCACTGTTTGCCAAACCAGAATTAAAAAGTCCAATGATGAACTACGCAGCGGATACATTTGATCTAAGCCCACAAAGTATTGGCGATGAAAAGGGATTTCTTCCCGATTTAGGAGAGGTAAAAGAAGTTGAAGAACTTAAAGACAGCATGTTTCGTGCCTATGTTTATAAGGAAGGTGAAGAAACTGTAGGTGTAGTTCGTATTCCTAGTTACTCGGTATCTGACTATGATAAGTCCATTGAGAGCTTTGAAAAAGTGATCGCCTATATGGAAGAAAACACGGATAAACTAGTCATTGATCAATTGAACAATCCAGGCGGTAGCGTTTTCTACCTATACGCCTTGGCTTCAAACTTAAGCGACCAAGCGCTGGCCACGCCTAAGCACAAAATGTCAATTACACCATCGCAAGTGGCAAACTGTGCTTCAGTAAAAGGCCTTCTTGAAATGATTAAAACAGATCAACAAGCAGTGAGCGCTATCGGAAAAAGACTTTCTGGATTCCCTGTAAGTTTACAATTTGTAAATTTCTACAAAGGCTATTGTGAGTTATTTTTAGAAGAGTGGGCACAAGGAAAAACAATGTCTACACCTCACTGGATTGCTGGTGTTGACAAAATCAACCCAAACATTACTCACTACACAAAACCAATCCTCATCTTGATCAACGAACTTGATTTCTCAGGCGGTGATTTCTTCCCTACAATTATGCAAGATAACAATCGCGCTACCATCATGGGAGTTAGAACTGCTGGGGCTGGCGGATACGTTTTAGGATACTCTTTTCCAAATCTTTTAGGAATTAGTAACTTCCGCGTAACGGAAAGCCTTGCCTATCGTGTAGACCAAAATCCTATCGAAAACCTAGGAGTGACACCCGATATAGAAGCGGAATTAACAGTAAATGACCTACAAAATAATTATGTAGATTATGTACAAAAAGTGAAAGCAGCAGTTAGAAACTTGAAATAGATTATTAAATTATGATCCCAAAAAGGAAGCTCAAATCATAGAGCTTCCTTTTTTTAAAGCCAAAATAAACACAACATTAGGATCCAATAAAATCAAACTTAAGAGTGTTCTAGGTTCTTTTTTAGAACAATCAAATACTTGTAAAATTAAAGGCTCTACCACTATAGGTAAAGAAGAGCTTAGCTTCTAAAAATGCCGACAAATAAGTCATTGCCACTATTTGACATTTTAGTCAGTTAAAGAAATCAAAGCCTTTTTTCACTAAGAGCATTCACTAAAAAGTCTTTTAAAAAGTATTTCTCTTTGCTTGTTAAGCGAATAGCTTTCGCCCGCATTAAAGGATGAGCTGTTTCTTTCTTACGAAAAAGTCGATAATGATCTGTTTCCACAAAAAGCCTTAGACCGTAATTATTCTTTTCGAAATAAGCTAACCAAGATGAGTCATATTTATCGATTCCATTCGCCCCTTCTACATAGTGTTCAATCACTGCATCAATTGTTGGAAATGCTCCTGAATGAAAATAAGGTGCAGTATACTTCACATTGCGAAGCATTGGGGTTCTAAACTTATATCGATCAGAATCTCGGTTGGTTGTATAAAACAGGCCTTCATCGTTTTTATGAATATCAAAACCAGGACCTATTTGC
>JAYZXX010000082.1:0-9414 GCA_036140815.1 Bdellovibrionota bacterium
AACCACTACCCGAAGAGATAGTGGCCGAATAAATTAGCTTTTACTAAGAGAGTTATGTAAACGCTTTTCGTGATTACCGCACCTAAATTGAAAAAAACGAGTCTCTAAAAATACCATTAACTTCTACCATCAATAGTCCACCTAAAACAGCTCCTACCAACCAAGCAAGAGCCGCTGTTAAATAGACTTCAGCTCCAAACAATATAAACAGAGAAACAGCTATCAAAGAAATTGCTAAATAACACAACGACTTATTTGACCTAATCTTCCTCACTTCTGATTTTTTAAGTAAATAAGAAGCGAATATGGCCCCACTGCCCACAAATAAAGCTCCACAAATTGCAAAACAACCATAAGTCCCAAAAGTATAATGAAAGTAATGATAAAGGTCGTGATTATTAGTTAAGCTAAGTTCAAATTGTGGGCAAAATAATAAAGTTAAAATACCTATAAACGTCTGTATTCCGAGTAGTTTTACAAATACAATTTTCATATCAGGGTTCATATCATATTTCACATAATTAATAATTTTGTCATCTAACTCCTTCGAAGGCCCAATACCTTCAGAGTTAAGAAAATCTTCATAATCTTTGTTGTTAAAAGGATCAGTCATTTTGACCTCCAGTAAACTTTAAGCGAACTTTTTTAAGACCTCTTGAAATTAATTTTCTAACATTAGACTCTGATACATTTAGTAATTTTGAAATTTCTAAGAAGTCTTTTTCAGAGTAATATCTAAGTGCTATTGCACTCCTTTCATTTTCACTTAAATTTTTAATTTCATATAAATCAATTTTTTCGCTAGTATCACTGTTTTCTGATAATAGGTGTTCATCTTTTAAATCTTCATACACAAACTTTCTCTTTTTCCTGAAGTCTAGTAATTCGCTTTTACTAATAGTAAAAATCCATTTCCCTAAAGGATATTTTGGGTCATAGCTCATTCGTGAGTTGTGAAATTTAAGTAAAATATTCTGGAATACCTCATCAATTGCCGAATCATCAGACATTCTTTTATTGAGATAGGAGTAGATACGTCCCTTATTTCTATTATAAATCACTTCAAAGGCCATGTTTTCACCCTTTTGATAAAGTCTCATTAGTTGTTCATCTGTAAGATGTGAATACGGATTCATAATCTTCTACTCCCTATTACGATAGAAATACTGATTTTGTGACATATTTATTTTCAAATGTACCCTGACGGGGTATAAGTAATTAAAAATACAATATTTTAAGTAAAAAGATAAGTTTTTTGTCACAAAATAATAATATGACTCGTAATAGGGGATGAAGACTAATTTAGGAGGCTAGTTTTGAATACTATAGTGTTATTTCTGCTTACATTTACCATCCAGAATTCATGGGGACACGGTGGAGAGGATCACAGTAAAAAAAAATCGCCTAAAGTTGTTCATGACGGGATAGTCTCTGGTAGTAAAGAGGTTGAAGCAGTTTATAAAAAAATCAACACAAGTTACTTAAAGAAAATTAAGCCAATATTTAAGAAATCTTGCTTTGATTGCCATTCATCTCAGACTGTATTTCCTTGGTACTATGAAATACCTGGAATAAAACAACTTGTTGATTCAGATATAAAGGAAGCCAAATCTCATCTCGATTTTTCTAATGATTATCCATTTATTAGTCATGATTCGCCTGAAAACGATTTAAAAAGTATTGAAAAAAGTATCTCTGAAAAAACTATGCCTCCTAAAAAATACCTTTGGATGCACAGTGATGCTAAACTTTCCCCAAAAGAAGTAGAAGAAGTGAAAAAATGGGTAAACGAATCTTTGGAGGCTTTAAAGTGAAATCAAATTTTTTAGCTGTTTTTATATTTGCTACAGGAGTACTAAACTCAAGTAATGCTTACTCTTACAGTTTTCAAGATGCCATTGATGCTATCAAAAGTCATGATGTTGTAAGTTCTTTAGAAAAGAAATCTAAAGCGTTAGTTGAAGAAGGTGAAAGTAAAGGTTCTTGGGGAGATCCTATGTTTCGCGTTGCTGCTAAAAATTACCCAAAAGATAGTTTAAAAAATGATGATACTCCTATGACAGGTATTGAGTTTGGCCTAGCACAAAAAGTCGCTTTAACAACTAAGTATGGAAATATTGAAGATGCTTTTGCAGCTTTAGGCCAGGCCACGAAACAAGAATCAGAAAACAAAGCACAAGAACTAATTCGTTCATTCTGGGAAATACTTATAGAAAATAAGAAATTAGATGAAGAGATAAACATTATTAATGAAAACTTAAATTGGATTAAAAATATACTCAAAGTCTCTAAACGGCTCTATGCAAATGGTAAAATTTCTCAACAAGCACTTTTAGACATTCAGATTAGAAAATCAGAACTTGAGGCCCTTTTAAGTAATACTGAATACGAATCAAAGCAACAACTAGATAAGCTTTCATATGTTTTAGGTAAGAACAATGAATCTATTTCAAAAGAAACGATTCCTTGGAGGATCTTTAAGAGATCAGAGAACGGCACGAAAGACTTCAAAGAATTAAGTTTAAAATCTAAGCTTATTGCGAAGTCAAAAATGCTGACTGCAAAAAAGTTGGCTTATGTGCCTGACTTAACTGTATCAGTTGGTTATACAAAAAGATCGAATATTGACGACAAGGGTGACTTCGTTTCGGCGATGGTATCGTTTCCGTTACCTTTTTCTGGACAAAAATACTCTGGTCATTCTCAAGCAGTTTTTGAAAAAGCTTCTGCTGAAAAAAAACTTTCAAATTATCGAAAGTTTAAAAGTAGTGAACAAAGCCGCTTATTACATCAGATTGAGAAGCTAAATTCAGAATTAAAGATATTAAAAGAAAGAACAATTAAATTTGCTGAGAATAGTAGAAAAATAACATCTAAATCATATAGTTTAGGTGATTCAAGCTATATTGAATTACTGCAATCTGAATTAAAACTTCAAAGTTTACTCTTAAAAAGAAGCAAGCTAAGCGCTGCACTATTAAAAACAAAGGCTAAATATAAATACCTAATTGGAGAAAAATTATATGAATAAAAAATTTATAATCTTTGCATTATTTGCGTTGGTGTTTGCTGGTTGTGACACGAATAAGAATAATAGTAGTTCGGAGCATAATCACTCCAAGGAAACTGTAAAAAGCTATTATACTTGCTCCATGCACCCTCAGATTAAGCAAGATAAACCAGGGAAATGCCCTATTTGTCATATGAACCTAACTAAGGTTGAGGTTGATGATAGTGACGAAGAGATCCAAACAACTACTAACGTACTAGAGAAGGATATCTGGCAATGTGAAAACTTTCCAGATGTTACAAGTGAAAAAGAAGACGTATGCCCTATAGATGGCACCCCTATGGTTTTAAGGCCAAAAGAAAATAAAGCTGGAAAAGTTATAGGAAAGGTAAAACTTAGGAAGTCTCAATTGAGTCATTTTAAACCAGAGTATTTCCCCACTACAACAATGATGATGAGTAAAAAAATCAGGTTGTTAGGAACAGTACTTCAGTCAGAGGATAAAGAAAGCAATATTCCTGCTCGTATTGGGGGGCGTGTAGAGAAAGTATATATAGAATCTACTGGAAGCTTTATCAAACTTGGTGAACCAGTATTAGATTTATATAGCCCAAAGCTTATTACTGCCGGAGAAGAATATCTCATAGCAAGAAAAACTTACGTTAAATCTAAGTCAAAAGAGTTTAGAGATATGCTTAATCAAAGTGAAGAGCGTCTTGAGCAATGGGGAATTAAAAAATTTCAATATGAATCATGGTATAAAAAAAATAAAGTACCAAAGAGTATAACTATTTACTCATCTGCTACAGGTATTGTTAGAAAAAGAAATGCTGTAGTTGGAAAATACTTTAAAGAAGGTCAAAACTTCTTTGAATTATCCGACCTATCTGAGGTTTGGGTAGAAATGGATGTTTATGAACAAGATGCTTCTTTAGTTACAATGGGGCAAAATGTAAAAATGGAATTCACATCCATTCCGGGTGAAATACTAGAAGGAAAAATTAACTTTGTAAATCCAGTACTAGATTCAGTATCCAGAACATTAAAAGTAAGAACGACAATAAAAAATACAATAGGAAAACTTAAGCCAGGAATGGTTGCTGATGCAACACTTGAGATAGATCTTGAGGGACACCCTCTTGTTGTCCCAAGAACGGCAATTATTGATACAGGAAAAAGAAAAGTCGTTTGGACAAAAGTATCTGGTAAACAGTTTCGAGCAAAGGAAATTCACACTGGTCATGAATCAGAGGGTTATGTAGAAGTTAAGCATGGATTAATGGAAGGTGAAGAAGTTGTTATTGAAGGAAATTTCCTTCTTGACGCCCAAGCTCAACTCTTTGGTGGTTATGAAGATATGAAAGGACAAGGTTCAGGTGGGCACAATCACTAAGAGGGGCAAAAAATGATTCAAAAACTTATAGAAGCATCCATTCGCAATAGAGTTCTAGTAGTTATACTTTTTGTATTAGTTGCTCTGCTCTCAATTTTTAGTCTTAAGACGGCAAGGATTGATGCTATACCAGATATTGGTGAAAATCAGCAAATTGTTTTTACTGAGTGGCCTGGCCGCTCGCCAAAAGACATTGAAGAACAAGTTACTTATCCTTTAAGTATCATGCTTCAAGGAATTCCAGGAGTAAAAAACATCCGAGGAATTTCAGCATTTGGTTTCTCTACAATTTATGTGATTTTCAAAGACGATGTTGATTTTTACTGGAGTAGATCAAGAGTTTTAGAAAAATTATCAACTGCTGGAAGTGAACTGCCCTCAGGTGTTGTACCTCAAATGGGGCCAGATGCAACTGGGCTTGGACAAATTTATTGGTACACTATTGAAAATGAAGAAAATAACATCAATCCCAAGTCACTCGCAGAGCTTAGATCAATTCAAGACTTTTACGTTAGATACCTTCTGCAAGGAGTAGATGGTGTAAGTGAAGTTGCTAGTGTTGGTGGATTTGTAAAAGAATACCAAATAGATGTCGATCCTAAAAAGCTTTTTGCCTACAACATACATTTTAGTAAGCTTTTAAAGTCAATTAAAGAAAGCAATATTGATGTAGGAGCTGAAGTTGTTGAAGATGGAGATAGAGAGTTTATTGTTCGTGGTAAAGGCTTCTTTAAATCTTTGACTGATATTGAAAACGTTGTTTTAGCAATTAAAAATAAAACTCCAATTAGAGTAAAAGATGTCGCGACTGTCGGTTTTGGACCAGGGTTTAGGAGAGGAGCTTTAGATAAGAACGGTACTGAGGCTGTCGGAGGAGTCGTCACAATGCGCTTTGGGGAAAACCCAAAACAAGTTATTGATAAAGTAAAAGAAAGACTAAAAGTAGTAGAAAAAGGTTTGCCTAAAGGTGTAAAAGTTGTTCCTTTTTATGATCGTACAGAATTGATAGAGAATACTATCGGTACTGTTTATTCCGCTTTAAGTGAAGAAATTGTTATAACAGTTGTTGTAATCCTTTTATTTCTTCTTCATTTTCAATCCTCGATTCTAGTATCTCTAACTTTGCCCTTTGGTGTTGGTATTAGTTTCATTCTTATGAAACTGATAGGAATTGACTCCAATGTTATGAGTTTATCTGGAATGGTAATTGCCATTGGCTCAATGGTTGATATGGGTATTATCATGACAGAGAATATCTATTCACACCTATCCGAAAAGCCAGAAGCCAGTAAGTCAGAAAGAGTTGAAATTATTGTAAGATCGGCCCGTGAAGTGGGGCCAGCGATTTTAACGGCTGTAATGACAACAATTGTGACCTTTTTGCCAGTATTTGGCCTTGAAGGAAGTGAAGGAAAACTCTTTGGGCCTCTTGCATGGGCAAAAACATTGGCAATGTTCGGCTCTGTCGTTGTTGCGATTATTTTAGTCCCAGCATTATCTGTTTTTATGCTTAATGGTAAATTAAAGCCAATTGAAAAAAATAAAGTAAGTTTGTTCATTGTTAAGAGTTATCAACCAGCACTTAACTGGGTACTAGAAAATAGAAAGAGGTTTTTAATAGCCCCAATGATTCTACTTATCCTAGGAGGGCTTGCTCTTTCTAATCTTGGTAAAGAGTTTATGCCATCTCTCAATGAGGGTGACATCCTATATATGCCTACAACAACTCCTGATGTTAGTATGACTAAAGCAAGAGAGCTTTTGGCCTACACTGACAAAGTGCTAAAAGATCATCCTTTAGTAGAATACTCAGTTGGTAAATTAGGTAGAGCAAATTCTGCAATTGATCCTGCTCCCGTCGCTATGTTTGAGACAGTTATTAAGCTTGTTCCAAAAGACCAGTGGCCTGAAGGAAAAACTATCTACGAAATCATGCAGGACTTAGATCAGGCCTTACAAGTTCCGGGTTTAGTTAATTCATGGGATTTTCCAATCCAAACAAGAATTGGAATGATCTCTACAGGAATAAAAACTCAAATTGGTATTAAAATATTTGGTGATGATTTGAGGAAACTTGAATCTTTGGCGAGTAAAGTTGGAAAGGAAGTAGAAAAAGTTAAAGGTGCATATGGTGTTTATGCTGAACAGATTACAGGAAAGCCTTATATAGAGTTTGATATTGATAGAGTTGCAGCCTCTA
Source organism: Bdellovibrionota bacterium (assembly GCA_036140815.1). Classification (GTDB taxonomy): domain Bacteria; phylum Bdellovibrionota; class Bdellovibrionia; order Bdellovibrionales; family UBA840; genus UBA6502. The sequence continues at coordinate 6,604 of JAYZXX010000082.1, forward strand.
GGTACGGAATAAATACTGGGACAGTAAATAAAATTCTCCAAACTGCTGTTGGTGGTATGCCCATAGGACAATTTTATGACGGTAGAGAACGCTACCCAATTAGGGTTCGATACAAGAAAGAGCTAAGGGACCGTGTTGATGACCTAAAAAGAGTTTTGGTTCCTAGTCCTCTAGGGCAACATATTCCTCTGGAACAATTAGCTGATATTAAGATTGTCACTGGGCCTGCTGCCATACAATCTGAAAACGGACTCTTAAGATCAGTAGTCTTACTTAATGTTCAAGGAAGAGACCTAATAGGTTTTGTGGAAGAGGCAAAAAAGCATATTGAAAAAAATGTAGAGCTTCCGAAAGGCTACTCTATCGTTTGGGCAGGTCAGTATGAAAATCAAGTCAGAGCAACCAATCGACTAAAGTTGTTAGTACCGATAGCCCTAATTATCAATCTAGTTATTATATTTCTTGGAATCAAAAATTTACGCAATTCAGCCATTATTTTCAGTGCTGTTCCAATTGCAATGGCTGGAGGCCTAATCTTACTTTGGATCGGTGGCTTCAATACCTCTGTTGCTGTATGGGTTGGTTTCATTGCTCTTTTTGGAATTGCCGTTGATGATGGTGTCGTTATGATGACATACCTTCAAGAGGCAATTAAAAATCATAAACCTAAAAATTGGGAAGAATTAAAAGAGTGTGTGTTAGAAGCAGGTTCTCGAAGAATCCGTCCTCTTGTAATGACAACAACTACAACCTGTGTGGCACTAATTCCCGTTATGTGGGCAACTACAACTGGTAGTGAAGTCATGAAGCCGATGGCCATTCCAACTCTTGGAGGGATGTTAGTTGAGCTAATTACACTATTTATTGTCCCTGTAACATTTAGTTATTTTGAACAAAGACGTATAGAACAAGGAGAAAGTCATGCTTAAAAAAATGGTTATTCTCAGTATTCCCTTTATCTTGGCATCGTGTGCCTCTACTAACCATAAATATATGCGTGGGTCAGTTGCAATGAAGCTAGATAATAAAACAGCTCATGTTTGTCTTGGTGATAATGAAGTTCAACCTGGAGATAGAATTCTTTTTTATTACAACGACTGTGAACAAGTTGATCCTGAAATTGGAGGTCTAAAAGGTTTGTGCACTCTTAAGAAGCTAGGAACTGGAGAAGTAACCAAAATCCATAATAGTCACTATTCGACAGTTAGAACAGACGGTTCCTTTAAATTTAAAGAAGGAACTTTAGTTCAAAGAGAGAAACTATAATGAGTGCTTTAGATGAATGTTGTAATTCTGGTTGCAAGGATTGTCCTTGGGGCTACAAAGAAAATAAAAACGATAATTTCAAAAAGGAGAATATTATGTGCCCAAAATGCGAAGGTAAAATTTCAATCAAAAAGTCTATAACTGCATTAACGATCGTCTTTGTTGCAGTTTGGAGCTTAGACTCATTTGCTTCCGGCAATATGGATCATTCTAAGATGGACCAATCAAAAATGGATCATAGCAAAATGAAGCATGGAAAAATGGACAAAATGAGCAAAAAGGCTGGTCGTAAAAGCTTAGGTGAGGGAACTAAAAAATCTGTTGTTAATGCTCTCGAAGCGAATGAAGAATTGCATAACTCATTTTTTAAATACGATGGAAAAAAAGTAGAAGCTGCCGCAAAAAAACTAAAAAAGGCCATCGACGGAATTGAAGACTCTGAGGTATCAAAACTTCTTAAGTTTTCTAAAACAAAGCTAGACCAAATCAAAGCCTCAAGCTCAAGAGATGATAATAACCAAAACTATCATTTAGTTTCTATGGCATTGATTCATGTAGTAAACACTTATGACGTTGGAGCAAAGTACAATGCTTATTCTTGTCCAATGGTGAAAAAGAAATGGGTCCAAAATAGTAAGAAAATGGCCAAGGTGCATAACCCATATGCTCCAAATATGCCTCACTGTGGTTCTAAGGACACAAATCACTAATTAGGAGGTTTTTATGAATCGAAGATATTTGTTCAAAAGTTTGGCTTTATTATTCTTTTCAATATTTGTTTCTACAGACACCTTTGCAAAGAATGATATTAATAACTTTATTGAAGTGGCTGAAAAGAACAAAGTCTGCATGGTTAATAACTTTTATAACCCAATGGCAGACTTCACTGAGTTTAAAGTAAATGTTGAAAAAAAGAGCTACTATGGGTGCTGTGCCATGTGCAAAGATAAGTTGAAGATGAGTTCTAACCATCGAATGGCAACCGACCCACTGACTAACGAAAAAATTAGTAAAGCTGACGCTTATATTGTTGCAGATAAAACAAATAAGGGCCGAACTTATTATTTTAAAAGCAAATCCAACTTTTTAAAGTGGACTAAACTTTAATCTAACCAAAACGGGCAGGCTAAATGTAGCCTGCCACAAGGGTTACTTGCCATGAATTATTACTTGACTAAACAAAATAGTAGTTGATAATGGATGGTGTATATGTTTAATAAAGTTTTGTCGCTAATTATTTTATCTACTTTTCTTTTCAGCACTTTTGCTAAAGCAGGCGTTCCTTATGTTTTCTCAGACGCAAATAACAAACAGATATCAGTAGTAGACTCAGCTTCTTTAAAAGTAACTATTAGTGAAAATCATTGCGATGACTGCAGAGATGATGGATGTGATGATGAAGGTAGTTGTTGTCTAAGATGCGGTAATCACGAAAAGCGTTTACATAACTCTCTTAGTCAAAGTTAATTTAATCGGCCACTATCTCTTCGGGTAGTGGTTGTTTTTCTTGAACATATTTTTCATAAAGTTTGTACCCCTCATCAA
>JAYZXX010000083.1:0-29163 GCA_036140815.1 Bdellovibrionota bacterium
AAGGATAGTTAGCCATTTGTTCTCCTTTGGTTCGTCCGCAGACATTATAGGCTGCTGTAACAAGCTTTGGCTAGAGTTAAACAAAAACATATTCAAGCTATTGAATTGATTGACCAGGCAAAGTGGACAGTTCGAATTCGTTTATAGCAAGCTAAGTCGCTGGAATCACTCATTGGATTCATAAGACTTTTAAACTTCAAAAATTAATATCTAAAGTAAAAATAAACAAATTAAAAGTGATCATAAAATTCATTTAATTTTCTATTTTTTTCTAATCATTCCTAGCATTTTATGTAAAATCACCTTATGAAAACTTCCAATAAAAATGTACTAATCACCGGAGGCAATCGTGGAATCGGTTTCGCCATCGCCAAAGAATTTGCCAAACAAAACTGTCAGCTCTTTATTGTATCAAGAAGTGGTCTGACACCCGAGAAGCTACAAAACTTAAAAGACTTAGGCGCAGAACAAGTAGTTTCTTTTGATTGCGACCTTTCCGATGAAGGAAACCTTGATCAACTTTTACTGCAACTAGAAACAGAGCAAATACAAATTGATATTTTAGTAAATAATGCCGGTCTTCTCAGTGGTGGTTTGTTTGAAGAACAAAAACCTCAGCACATTCGAAAAGTTTTACGAGTAAACACGGAAGCGGTTTTACTTTTAACAAATTTCTTTCTACCAAAAATGTTAAATCGAAAATCTGGCTATATAGTAAATAACGCCAGTGTTTCAGGGAAAATGTTTCTTCCCTCTGCCAACACATACTCAGCATCAAAAGCGGCGGTGGTTGGTTTTACAGAAAGCTTAGAGCTGGAATTAAAAAATACTGGAGTGAATAGCCTGCTCCTGATTACACCAGGCATTCAAACCGATATGTTTGAAGAAATCAATGAAGTCTACAAAAACGTAGATTACGAAGCGAAAAATGGAATGCCCCCAGAGAAATGGGCAAAGCTAATTATTGAGGCCATTGAAAATGATCAAAGCCTTTTAACACCAAACATTGATGACGAAGCTTGGTGGGGCCTACAGATTAACCGCTTTATACCCAGCTTATTTAAAAAAATTGCTTCCTCAAAGTTTAGAAGATGAAAAGGTTCAATCTAAAAGCTTGGCTTGAATTGAATTGAATTGAATTGAATTGAATTATGCTAAATTGAAAACTAAAACACTCTCCGTTCACACAGCTTTTTAACGCTCATTACTTCATACTTTTTACAAAAGCATTGTTACCAATGATTGAGAGAGAATTTGCACTTGTTCCCCTTTACTAACTAAGCTATTAAATGAGTATGCGAATTCGTTTAGACATTTCTTATGATGGAACCAACTACCAAGGTTGGCAAAAGCAAAAACATACAGATGAGACCATTCAAACAAAGCTTGAATCTTGTCTCAAAAAGCTTTTTACCTCTAATATACAATGCATAGGCTCTGGCAGAACCGATTCTGGTGTACACGCTAGACAACAAAGTGTGCATTTTGATTTAGATGAAAATATTCAGATTGAGAAATATAAAATTTTATCAGCTCTAAACAGTATGCTTCCTTCTGACATTTCCGCCGACAAAGTTTATCATGTAAAAAAAGACTTTCACGCTCTGTCTAGTGCGGAAGAAAAATATTATATTTATCAAATGTATCTAAGTAAGCACCCAAAAGCTTTGAAAGAACGATATTATCACCAGGTGCACCAAAAAATTGACTTTAAACTTTTTAATTCCTACTTAGAAATTCTTAAAGGCAAAAAAGATTTTAAAAGCTTTCAAACTGCAGGTACGCCAGTACCCGATACCATCCGAGAAATTCGCCAAATCTTTTTAAGAAATTTAGATGATGAGGTCTTAGAACTCCACATTCAGGGAGACGGTTTTTTAAAACAAATGGTTCGTAATCTAGTTGGTACGCTCCTCGATCTTGATAAGCGATTTGCTGAGCCAGAAGAACTTACTGAAATTTTGCAAGCAAAAGACCGCTCTGCCGCCGGAAAAACGGCTCCTGCCAAAGGCTTGTTTTTGCACAAAGTTAGCTATCCAAGTGCTTACATTCTAAAAGAATTGAGCTAAACTCTCTAAGCAATTGAATCATTCCTTACCGCATTGAATCTTTGTTCTCTAAAACTTTAGTGTCTTAAAAATTAAAAACTTTTCTAATTAGTAGAGTTTGAGATTAAGCCACTAGGGGGGGCAATTGAATAGACTTTTATTGTGTATAGGAATGGGCCTATTACTATCTAATTTTTCATACGCATTTACTGATGTTAACTGGGATCAAGAGTTTCCTATTCCACTAGAAGGTCGATGGAATTTACCGGAATTCTTTTACCAGTAAGGCGCAATTACAAATTTATGGAACGAATTCGACCGAGGCACTGACCTACACCAGCTAAAGACAAATATGAGCTGAGCTAATTTCTGCAAACTCTTTAGTTTACAGCTCCTGCTGGCTTTTGGCTCTCCACTCCAGTTGGAGTTTTTTGAAAGCCATGGCCTGCTAGCTCACATTGGCGTTTGGCGTATTTCAGAAACACTCCCAATGCCCTACTTTGCCGATCCAATAAATATTCCCAGTTGCCAAGATCAGCAATTTCAATGTCTTCTTTTGGAAATAACTTAGATAGATAGTCTAGGTTTCTAACATCATTGTTTTCAAAATCTTCTTCATAAAAGGCATTGGGCATTCTTTGTAGTTTTTCTCCATTTGGGTCTTCAGCCAAACGAACTTTATCATTCACAGAATCATATTGGCCTTCTTCCTGTGGGTCGGCAAAGGAATCAATTAAAGAAGTTAATGAGCCTACAATTCTCGTGACCCAATGTTTTTTTCTAAGCTCTTCAGAGTGTTGGGCAACTAAGCCATTATTCATTCCTCGAGAGCGACCAAAACTTTTTAAATTACTTCTTAAAACCTTTTGTGCTCCTTCATATCTCTCGGGAAGTGCGCCTAAGCTAATTTTATTGGAAACGCTAACAATTGTGCCTGCCACCGTACTATACAGACCTGTTGGTTCATTTAACTCATCACCATAAACCAATTTTGCGTGTTCCATTAAATTTGCTGTGTCTCTACAGCTTACTGAGTCTATATCCATACAAAAAAGCTTTCCCGCATCTTTTGAATCTTTCTTTTTTCCAACACAAAAGCCTGAGCGTGTTTTATCTTGTCCACTTCTGGCTGTCCTTCCTATTTTATCAAACTCTGAATAGCTAACCACTGGATACCCCTCAGAACTTGCTTTAGCAAGACACACGTCTTTTTCAACCAAATCACTTCCACCTTTAAAACTCATCCATTCCAAATATTCCTGGCCTGTATCGATAGAGGCGGAACTGGTAATTCCTGGAAAGTCTTTTTTTGTTATGTTTTTTGAGCAATCAAAACCAGCTTGGGTTTCTTTCGGCTTGTCACTACTTCTATAATTGGAAACACTATATGGAAAAAAGAATTGCTTTTTATCAGAAGTATCACAAGCTTCCAACCAAGAATAAGAACTTCCATCAACTTCAGAGTCTGCCGTTTTTAAAATAGATTCTGGCAAGCTACACATTTCTTTTTTTAAGATATTTACTAAGTACTTACCATCTTGCTTCTTACAAAAATAGGAAATCCCCGTCTCTTCTTGACCATTGTAAGTTTGGCTTTTACAAAAATGATTTGCTCTCCTACTTAGTTCACAAAGTTCGCTCTGAGGACTTTTTTGACACAATCTATAGTCATTTAAAAGCTCGTAACATTCATGAGGGTTTAAACTGTGAACTGGTTTTTTACTTAATTTTTCTAAAATGGGGCACAATTCAGAAGGAGAAGCAGCAAATAAACTTGAGCCAAAAATAAAACATAGTACGAATAGACTTAGACTTTTCATTATCGATATTCCCCTTCTAAATTAAAGTCGGAATATTTAAGGGCTTTTTTAAGAATTTACTGGCATTGCTAGACTTGTGACCGGTGGATTAGAGTTTTGATGTTAGTACCTTAAAGCAAAACGAGAGAAGCTTTAAAAACTCATGGAGAGCGAAAGTAAATCATCCACTCTTTCACCGTTTTCTATAGCCTTTAGTCCTACTAAAAAGTTCACCCAAAAGTGAAGCGCAATTCCTTGCGAGATTTTAAAGTCATTACTTACCTGTAAAATACCAAGACCTAAACCGGCCGCACCAGCCACCATGGAGTTAGCCTGAATGCCTTGCCCTTCATGAACAGCGGCAAACAGCAATGCAGATAATGGCACTCCTATCCAGGGGCTAAATGTTTTTGAAAGTTCCGTATTTAAGTAGCCACGAAAAAACATTTCCTCACTCACTGCCGGGGCGTAGGCAAAACGAGAAAAATTATAAACATTCATGTCAGTGCGCTTTACGTTTCCAGACCATTTGTATTTGTAATCTTCATTGGCTCGTAAAAGCAGGCCACCTGCGATAAGTAAACTTGCTATACTCACTGGTCGAAAAATTTCATTTGGATTGAAGGGAGCGATCAGTAAATTAGAATATTCCTCATCATGTCCTCCCCTTATACGATAAGCGTTGTAGGCACTCATCATTTGCACACCGGCAAAATAAGTTCTAGAAGTATCTAGCTCTAAACCTCCCTTAGAGGGAACATTGGTAGTGGAAGTCTCGTCACTGGTATCACTTAAATAGAGTTTTTCTTCTTTGTCATCTTTCGAGTCTATATTGGCATTCAAACCAGCAGCTACAGCAATGGTGCTAAGGCCTTGCAGATACTTCCCTTCATATACTTCAATACTTCCTGGCACCACATAACTAAACAGAGGTACAAAATCAAAAGCCAAAGCAGATAGTGAGAAACAATGAAATAGAAACAAAAACCCAAGAATTTTCACAACTTATATCATAACAATTTAGGCTGATCAGGCTAGTCCAGAGCCCCGCTCTAAGGAGTTTCGTCGAGTCTGGAGTAACATTTTTTGTCGCTAGCTTAAAATCTTTTTCAAAAAATCAAGCTGCCTCCCTTTTTTTTTAATAATCTGATAAAATGCCGCAAGTCTTATAATTTTAAAGCATAGAGGACTCTATTTCATTTATGAAGCCTCTTGATAAGCCAAAAAAAGGAATGGAAATGAAAAAATTGAGTGTTTTGTTAGTTAGCCTACTTGCATTTGGCAATCTCTTTGCCAAACAAATAAATGATGCCGACCTAAAATGCCTTCCTTCTAAAAAAATCGAGGAGGCTATTCTTAAACAAGTCAAAGACCGATTTAAAACTGCATATGCTGAAATATTAAATCGACTTTTGGATGAAATTGAAGTGGACTACAAAGTAGAGCCTAATCAAGTTGAGTTTTTGAGTTTCAATTACCTCTCAGCAGGCAATTCGAATTTAAAAACTGCAACATTAACACCTAAAGCACTAGTGGAAGAAAATGTTAATGGAGATACCTATAAGAGTAACATATCTCTTCCTATACTTTGGGTTCGTTATGAAACACTCTCAAAAGGTCGTTCTAAATTGAATGCTAGTATAGATTTAAAAGGAAATTGCTTGGTTAAAGTGTCCACTGGTCTATATCGAGTAGTGGGTAGAATCGATGGAGGCGAACCACTGAGCTTCGTTGCAAATGAGAAGGTATTTGAACCTGAACATTTCAGTTTAGTTGACCTTAGAGAAGCGACAAACTATGATTGGAGCTTTACAATCCCTATCGAAGAAATTTAGTCTAACTAAATTATCATAGCTGGGGATATTGAGCTTCAGAAAACTCTAGCTCTACTAGTCTGAGGTAAATCTCCAAGTCTGATTAAAATAATTTTATTTAGACCAAAAAACCGTAGCTTTTTAATGCGGCAAGCTGTCAAGAGCTAAAAACTTATCCACGAGTTACCCACAAATTAGTTCACAATTAGGCTTCGTTTTCGACGGGGCTGCATTAATTTTTTGAAAAAAAATGGATGATGAATACTTAATCATTGCGTTTAATTTCACTTATTCTTAAGTTGTCTGAATGAGCACAACGCTAGTTCCACCACAAGCCTATACGAAAGCAGATTTGGCCAAAGCCTATGAATGGTTGCAAAAACAACCTGATAGTATCCAAGATCTTGCCACCAGTGCGGAGACCTTAATGGGTCTTTACCGTAAAGCTTTGCTCTATGGTGCTTCTAGCATTAGCCCCAAACCAAGCGCTTCTACAAACGAGTTCAAGTCAGAGCTAAAGCAGTTAGCAGGACAAATTTCTAATTTTGACCAAGCAAAAAAAGGCCAAGCCACTTACTCAAGCTCCGTACAGTATAACTCCTCAAAAAGCCCTCTTCCCCCTTGGGCAGAGAGTAAAATTGAGAATAATTTAAAATCACCCAGCCAAGATTATTTCTCTAAAAAAGAGGATAGCTCTGTGGTTTTAGATACTTATAATGGTACAGCAAGCTACTCTCCAAAATTGGAAACAGAAATGCCCAAAATGCCAGAAGCTCCTCAGGCCCCACAACAAGGCTCATACCAATCTAGCTTTGATATGCCCAATAGCATTTCTCAAGAGCCAAGTTATGAGCGATCAGCTCCAAGCAAAGTGGCCCCAAGCATGCAACAACAGAGCTTTGAAGCTCCAGTAAGAACCAGAGCCTACCAATATCCGGTAGAAAGTTCATATTTTGCCCAAGAATCAGGCCTTGATTTAGATGCTAACTCGAAGGCTATGATTCAAGAGGTAAAGAGAAAGCTAAATTTATCTTCTGACCCAGAAGCGATTCGCATGATGTTGAGCATCGGTTACGAGCGAATCAAATCCTTGTTTTAAGACTTTTTCAAAGCCGCCACCTGCCATTGACCAAAGCAGTTTTTCACTGTAATTTTCTTCACTTAAAGACTTTTTAGTGAGGAAACCGTGTCTGAAAACAAAATCGATTACAAAGACAGTTTAAATTTACCAAAAACCGCTTTTCCAATGAAAGCAGGCCTAACGGAAAAAGAGCCAAAAATGCTTGAAGCTTGGAGCAAAAATTCTACCTACGAAAAAATGGTAGCAAAGAACATTGCGAAAAAACGCTTTACTCTTCCTGATGGTCCTCCATACGCCAATGGAAACATTCACGTTGGTCACGTTTTAAATAAAGTTTTAAAAGACATTATCATCAAATATAAAAATATGGCGGGTCACTCGGCTGCTTTTATTCCTGGTTGGGACACACACGGTTTACCTATCGAATTAGGAGTAACAAAAAAACTTGGCTCCAAAAGAAAAGAACTGTCTGACAACGAATTTCGTGATCATTGTCGTGAATACGCTCACTCTTGGATCAACACACAAAAAGAACAATTTAAACGTTTAGGTGTTTTGGCCGAGTGGGATAATCCTTACCTAACTTTAAACACAGCTTATGAGGCGGAAGAAGTTCGTCAATTGGCGAATATGGTAGAGACTGGGGCTTTCTATAAAGGTGAAAAACCAGTGTATTGGTGTTGGGCCCTACAAACTGCTTTGGCTGATACAGAAGTAGAATACCACGATGTAATCTCTCCTACCGTTTACGTAAAATTTGAACTTACCGAAGGTTTAGAAAAAATCGGTAATCCAAAAAAGAAAACGTCCCTAGTGATTTGGACAACAACTCCTTGGACCTTGCCTGCCAATCTTGGAATTTGTTTAGGCGCGGATTTAGATTATGCTTTATACGAGCATGGTGACGAGTATGTAATTTTCGCCAAGGGCTTGCTTGAAAAAATTGAAGAAGACACTGGTATGACTTTTAAAGAGGTAGAAGGCTCAACTTTTAAAGGCTCTGCTGCCGATCTAATGAAAGCAAAACACCCGTTCATTGATCGCGACTCTTTAGTTATGCTTGGGGATCACGTAACTCTTGATGCCGGTACAGGTGCGGTACATACAGCTCCTGGTCATGGTGGTGAGGATTATATGGTTGGTAAACAATATGGCCTTCCCGTTTATAGCCCTGTGGATACTTATGGTAAATACACAGAAGAAGTTCCTGAATACCAAGGTACTTTGGTGTTTGATGCAAACCCATTGATCGTTGAAAGGCTTCGAGAGAGTGGGCATTTACTTCACTCTGGAAAACTTCATCACTCCTACCCTCACTGTTGGAGAACGAAAAAGCCTTTGATCTATCGTGCCACTCCACAATGGTTCTTACAAATGGATCACGAAGGACATCCTGTTCGTAAAATGGCTTTAGATGCAATTAAAGATATCCAATGGGTTCCTGCATGGGGACAAAACCGTATCACGGCCATGGTAGAAAACCGTCCTGATTGGTGTTTGAGTCGTCAACGCCTTTGGGGTGTACCAATTCCTGTATTCCGTTGTACTTCTTGTGACGAATATTTAGTGAGCGCTGAAATCATGCGTAAAGTGGCTGACAAAATGGAAGCTGGTAAAGGAATTAATACTTACTTCGCCACCGATGCTTCTGATTTTACTGAAGGTCATTCTTGTGCAAAATGTAATGGAACTAGTTTTGAAAAAGGCCAAGACATTTTAGATGTTTGGTTTGACTCTGGGATCGTTCATGCTGCGGTTCAAGACAAACGTGAGGCTCTTGAGTTTCCTGCTGATCTTTATTTAGAAGGTTCGGATCAACATCGTGGGTGGTTCCAAACTTCTCTTTTAACTTCTATCGCTTCCAAAGGAAAAGCTCCTTACAAAGCAGTACTAACTCATGGTTTTGTGAACGATCTTCAAGGTCGTAAGATGTCAAAGAGCTTGGGAAACACAGTTGATCCAGCAAAAGTGATTAATAAATTTGGTGCTGAGATGCTTCGTCTATGGAGTGCTTATGAGGATTACTCACAAGATTTAACTTGTGGTGATGAGAGCTTTAAGCGTCTAAGTGAAACTTACCGTCGTTTTAGAAACACAATGCGCTTTTTGCTAGGTAATATGCATGGTTTTGATCCGAAAGCAGATCGTGTTGATTTTAAAGACATGGAAGAGTTAGATCAATGGGCTTTGATCAAATTAAATAATTTGGTAGAGGCAGTTGGAAAACATTACGACAATTATGAATTCTACAAAATTTATCACGCATTAAACCACTTTTTTACGGTAGAACTTTCTGCGACTTATCTTGATATTATTAAAGATCGTCTCTACACAGCTGGCACAAAAAGTCAGAAGCGTCGTTCCGCACAAACTGTCTTATTTGAGCTTGCTCACAATCTTTGTACAATGATGGCTCCGATTCTCAGCTTCTTGGCAGAAGAGACTTATTCTTACCTTCCAGGGGAAAAGGAAGAGAGCATTTTCTTAGTTGATTTCCCAAGTAAAAAAGAAGAATGGCAAAAAGCAGGCCTAGAAGAAAAATTTAATGCTCTACTAGAAGTTCGATCAGAGGCCTCTAAAATTCTAGAAGGACTTCGTCGTGAGAAAACAATTGGTTCTAGTTTAGAAGCGAAAGTATTGATCAGCGCAAATGACCAAAAACTAAGCGTTTTAAAGGATTATGAACAAGATCTTGCTGACTTTTTTATTGTCTCCCAAGTAGAATTAAAGGCCGGAGACGAATTTAAAGTGGCTGCCGAAAAAGCAACAGGCGACAAATGCCCTCGTTGCTGGAAAGTAAAGACGGACATCGGTAGCAATGAAAGTCACAAAGACATTTGTGGCTCTTGTGCAGAGGCGGTTTCTTAGTGAAGTGGAAATACATTTTAACATTAGCAATTAGTGGTGCTGTGGTAGCAATTGATCAACTGACAAAGTTAATGATTTACACTCAGTACCACCTGGGTCAAAGCACTCCTGTGGTGCAGGATATTTTTCATATCACTTATGTAAGAAACTATGGGGCCGCTTTTGGTTTTTTAGCCAAAGCTCCTGAGGTTTTTCGAGACAACTTTTTTCTAGCCATTCCCCCCATAGCAATCATTTTGATTCTTTACATTCTTCGAGATGTTAGTGATGACGATAATCTTCAAATCACCTGCTACGCCGGAATTTTAGGTGGAGCCTTAGGAAATTACATTGATCGTTTACACCTTGGCTATGTTGTGGATTTTTTAGATTTTCACTACAAAGATGCTTGGTCCTATCCAGCATTTAACGTTGCCGATATGGCAATCGTTGGTGGCGTTGGATGCCTTTTAATCTTAACTTTATTTGAAGGTAAAAAGAAAGACCCAAATCCAGATCCTGAGCCAGGAGACTCTGATAAAGTAAGAAAAATCAGCGCTTAAACATTTTAAGAGGAGACTTATGCACTATACTCACAACATCGATCCCACCATCCTGCACTTAGGCCCTCTTGAAATTCGCTGGTACGGTATGTTTTATTTGATAGGCTTTGTCGTTGGCTACTTCATTCTTAAAAAACGATACCAAAAAGGCTATACCAATATCGCTCCCCTACAAATTCAAGACTTAATCACCTACCTTATGGTTGGTATGATGATTGGTGCCCGCATTACCTACGCATTGGTCTACAACTGGGATTATTATTCCAATCATTTGATCGAAGTCTTTTACATTTGGAAAGGTGGCTTAAGTTTTCATGGTGCAGCCCTGGGCTTCGCTGCTGGAATTTACTTTTACAGCCGAAAATACAAGTTTCCATTTTGGCATGTCGCTGACAATGTTTGTTTAGTGGGAGCCTGCGGTGTATTTATCGGCCGTTGGGGAAATTGGACCAACGGAGAACTTTGGGGAAGAATTACGGATGTTCCTTGGGGCGTAATCTTTCCAGCAGCAGGCCCTGAGCCAAGACATCCAAGTCAGCTTTATCAAAGCTTAGGTGAAGGCCTTTGTGTTTTTTTAATCCTTTTACTTTTAGATAAAATGGAAAGACGAAAGCACTTTCGAATCGAAGAATCTAAAAAAGGCAAAGAGATCAAAGCAAAATGGGATCGCATCGGTTTAATGAGCGGCGTGTTTTTAATTGGCTACGGAATCGCTAGATTTATCGTCGAATTCTTCCGTCAACCAGATGCTCAGCTTGGATACTACTTTAATTATTTCTCTATGGGACAAATCCTTTGCGCCATAATGATCATCGCCGGATTAATCATATTAATTCAAAGAATAAAAAAACCAATCCCTTTCGAATACAAAAGAACCATGGCAAAATAAGCTCCCTAAAAAGCTGTTAAAAGGGTGGCTGCCACCCTTTTGACAAGTATCCGGAAACCCAGACAATATATATTTTGTACAATTAAATTCTTTTCGCCAGAGTCCTCTCAATTAAAAAGTGACTTAAAGTATCAACACTCCCCCCCTCCCCAAGAATCTCCTAGACCCCAAAACCGGACAAATTGCGAAAAGGTGGCTGCCACCCTTTGGTTTTGTTAGACTGGGAGTATGCATCCTTGGATTGAAATATTTGGCGAAAAAATACCGACTTATCTGTTATGGATAAGTCTGACCTATTGTTTTGGTTTGCTTTATTTATACAAGCGAGGACAAAGTAGAGGTTTTTCGAAAAATATCATTCTAGACTCTGCTCTGGTCGTGATGGTCGCGGGCTTTATTGGCGCGAGATTTTTTCATGTACTCTACGAAGAACCATCCTATTACCTTGAAGCCCCACTTCGTATTTTCTACATTTGGCAAGGTGGCTTCGTTTATTTTGGCGGAGCCTTACTAGCCTTTATATCATTGAAACTATGGGCTAGGAATAGGCCAATTGATTTTGAACAACTACTTGATATTTACGCTCCGGTAGTCGTTTTAGGATATGGTATCGGTAGATTTGCCTGCTTGTTTGCCGGCTGTTGCCATGGTGGAGCTTGCGAGTTAGCTTGGGCAATTGTCTACCCTCCTGGAGTCGAAGCCCCCTCAGGCATTCCCCTCCATCCTACTCCAATTTATGCAAGCCTATGGGCATTCGCAAACTATGCTTTCTTACTTTTTCTAGAAAGAAAATATTCACCTAGAACCAACAGAAAAAACTTTTTATCTGAAGGAATGTTGTTTTACATTGCTGTGGTAACCCATTCTTTTGGACGTATTTTTATGGAGTACTTTAGAGGGGATCATCGAGGAATGGAAATTTTTGGATTTAGTATTTCAAGTATAATTTCCCTTACGCTTATTTTCATTGCTACTAGGCTCATTAAAAGTAAATCCGAAATGAAATGACATGAAATGACTTTTAAAAGAAAAAAGCCCTCGCAAGGCAAGGGCTTTTAAAATGAATTTCTTTATCAACTAATAATTTCCGTTTAACTAAGTAGTATAAGTTATATGCTTTTGATGAAAGTGAACTTGCACCTTTTCGCCAGACTTGGAAGCATCTTCTTCCCAATCTATAACATGCTCTTTTACTACGGGACAAAGGTAGTTTACACCTCGTAAATCTAGAACGATCTTTTTATCCTCGTTTTGATTTGCAGCAATCTTATCGATTACCTTTGGCAGTTGAAGAAAAGATAAATTACCATTGTACTTCAAAGTTACCGCTTCTTCATCCTCATGAGTCTCTGCATTGTGTTTCAACAATCTAAAAAGCAGAACTCCTAAAGATAAAACAAATCCAGCAAACACACCAGCAAGTAGATCAATACACACCATGAACGCTAAAGTACTTCCATAGATCATGAAATCACCTTTGTCCTTACGAAATAAAGCTGGTACCGACATCACATCCCACAATCTCCATCCTGTATGAATCAAAATTGCAGCCAATCCACATACTGGGATCAAAAGTAAAACTTGTGGAAGAATAAAAACAAATAAAAGAACCCAAACACCATGTAAAATTGCGGAAGCACGATTATCAGCCCCAGATGCCACGTTAGCACTACTTCTTACAATCACACCTGTAATTGGTAATGCACCCAACAGACCAGCCACTAGATTACCAGCTCCTTGTGCAAATAGCTCTTTATTGTATTTAGTCTTATGCTCTGGAGCTAGTTTCTCAACCGCAATACTAGAAAGCATAGACTCAGCACTAGCAACAATTCCAATTGCTAAAGCCATTAAAATCATTTTCGCCGATAGTCCCTCAAAAGCACCCGTTGGAAGGATTTCAAAACTAGAGCCTAAGTCCTCTGGTAGAGTTAAGTAATTTAAACCTGGGAAAAAGCCTTGAGCAATTACCGTAGCAAAAACCACCCCAGCTAGAGAAGCTGGTATTTTATTTAATGCTTTTACCGGAATCTTGTTCCAATTAAACATTAGTACCAAAGTCAAACCTAAGACCAAAATACTACCGTCAAAGTCTGTGATCGCTTGAATGATAGCATTAGGAATCATGATGATATTTTGAATGCCATCACTCATTGGCTTTTGACCTAGCCCAACATGAATTTGACTTATCAAAATCAAGAAACCAATACCAGCCAACATTCCTTTAATCAAAGCAGGACTCACCGCTTTAAAATATTGACCAAGCTTTAAACCACCTAGAACCATCTGGAAGATACCAATACAAATTCCTAATGGAACCAAAGCTTTTAAGCCAAACTGGCTCACAAACTCAAATACCATTACTGCCAAACCAGCGGCGGGTCCACTCACCTGTAGTGGGGCTCCTGCCAAAGATCCAACAACAACCCCACCGATAATAGCTGAAATTAAGCCCACATGTGCTGGAACACCAGAAGCAATAGCGATTCCCAATGATAATGGCAGTGCCACTAAAAACACCACTACTGAGGGCAAAAAGTTATTTTTTAAAATAGTCGACAAATTATTCATTGCTTCTCCCTATGCTCTCGCTAATTCTTCAGAGCTAATTTTGTAACTGATTTTACCTTCTACAAAATCCCAAACCCAGCCCCAGACTCTTAACTGACCAGACTCAACTCTCTTTTTAACGAATGGATAAGAAAGTACGTTTTCCATTTGCTTTCTAACATTCCACTCAATTAGCTCGTTTAATTCTGGAGCTGCTTTAAACTCTTGCTGAAAAACATTATGAATTCCAGAAAGTCCTTTTTGAACCAACGGAAGACTTGTTAGGTTTTTAAAATCCAACACTCCGCCCATAGCTCCACATTTGCTATGACCGCAAATTACTATTTCTTTAACCTCTAGTGCTTCAACCCCATACTCCAAAGTCAAAGCTTCATTGGAAACTTCGCCTTCAGAATAGGCTGGAATTAAATTACCTGCATTTCGAATACTAAAAATTTCCCCCGGACCAGCTTGAGAAAATTGGTTCGGCAATACTCTAGAATCTGCACAACTCACGACCAAAGTATTTGGGCTTTGAGAGTTTTCTAGCTGTTTGTAAACGTCTTTTACTTTATCAAATTCATTTTCTTGAAAATTAACTACTTTTGGATACAAGTGCTCCATTATTACTCCTCCGTAATAAATAATATTTTGTTATTTGAAATGTAAATTTTGAAACTTTAAGCGAGCAAAACCATTAAATTGGAAAAACAATTTCGTCTAAGTACTGAATGCTTCTTAGAAAGCTTAAAGACACGCCAGGTTCCATAGGATAGAAATCTGCGATTGGTGCTTCATACACGATGCCGTCTTCAATGTCTGGCTCGCAGCTACTACAGCTAGAGGATAGTAAAAGGTGATCATCCTCAAGATCATTGTTTAATAAACGATCAAGTTCTTTTTCTTCAAGTTCAGTTAGAGAATTTATCTCGGTTTGACAACTAGTAGCTTCTAAATGCTCAAAACTTGCAGAAGCTACCACTGATAGCCCCAGCACACACAAGCATAAAAAGATTGAAACTAACTTTTTAATCAAAACGTAAATCCCCTTCGTGACCATATACCTATAGAATAATGAATAGATTTTAACAGTCAATACCATCCAGTCAAAATCAAACAAAGCTTTTTTAAAAATAAAAATTATTCATTTCCCTAAAAGCTAGTATTCACAAGGCCTTCAAGCACTCTGCTCATCGGCTTTCCTTTATTAGAATTTAGTAACAAAAAGTAACAGTCTTATTTTGAGACAATTTTAAACAGTAAAAATGCAAATTTGCTCAAATATCAAACTTGGATTTGCAAAAAAAAAAGCCCAGGATAGATACCCAGGCTTATGATTTATGAAGGTCATTTTCTTAAAGAATATTCTTCTTATACATTCTTGTATTCAATACAGTTGTTAAAGCGCTAGATGTTCCGTATTGAACTTTTACGTCTGCGTAAGATGGCATCCCGACCAAATCATCTACTGTAATTACGATGATTTTATCATAACTTCCTGTCCAGTGAGCACCACCTAAGGTGATTTTCACACCTCTGCCACTATTAGTGGACTGCACTTCATCACGGTCATTTGGATCAATGTCGTCTACAGTCCAAATTGCAAAGTGGTCAACACCCGTTTGGTAATAGTAGTAATCGGTAGCTTCAAACATCATGCGAATTCGAAGCATTCCTGTGTCTTTTTGTTCGAACCAAAGCCCAACTTTACCGTTATTATAAGAGCTACAATCATAGGGTCCACCATAATAGTTATAACCATTAGGATCACACATTAGACCCGATCTATAACTTGTATACTTCACTTGACATGTTGGCTTAAAGAATGCCCACAAATCACAATCTGCATCACCCTCTTCAGCCCAATAATTGTCATAAACTTCAAAAATCCCAGATCCACCATCATTATAGTCACCGTAAGCCATACCTGGTAACAAGTCTCTTACCATTGCTTTTACAGCTGAACTGCTAGAGTGTCCTGCCTTGCCAAAGTAGCTCAAAGTGATGCCTTCTTCAGTAAGTTGTCCACCGGATGATGTGATTGGTTGGTCACTGCCGATCGTTGGAACACCGGTAGGAGCTGCTCCAGAGCCTCCTCCGTTTCCACAAGCTACTAAAGCTGTAGCTAAGACCGCAGAAACCACTACATTTAATAATAGTCTCAAATAGTTCATATTTACCTCCATAAATCCACTATCAACACTAATAGATTCATGCTTTGTGCCAACCAGATGGCTTTATTTTAGATTTGGCGACACTTTTTAGGCTCTAAATGCCAAAATGCCATTTTCTGTCAGCCCAGTGTAAAAAGTTTTAATTCTTGTTCCACCGGAGGTATTTAGCTGAGAGCATCAAACCACTAGGTTAAACTAGGCTGGTGTTTAGTATTTTTATTGCATCTGCATTTACAGTATTTTTGCTAGTTAGTTCCCCCTATGGGTATGCAACTGACAAGCTTTCATTAACCATCTGTAAATCCACAGCAATAAGCAACAAAAGCAATACTAAGTATCTTTTCCCGCCGGCTGACAAATATCAAAAAAAAGCAACTAAGCTTGATCTTCATGACTTCGATAATTTAATTGGCTACTTAGAAAACTCTCTCAAGATTGACTTTCAAAGAGTTCAGACAATTGAAACAACAAGGGCAGGAGGCTTAATCGCCAAAGTCGAGACTGCATCCGGTGACTTTACGCTAAAACAGGTGCTAAACCATGAAGAGATTGAAAATGATGTTTTGAGTTTTGAAGTCATGAAGCTGTTTTTAAATGATAACCCAGATATTTCAGTAAGAGTTGTGAACTATGAGCACCTTCCAGACTTCGGCTTTAAGATGGAGTATGTGCCTGGTATTACAATGGAACACATTGGCTACGAATACCTTAGCCACGCAAAAGATGTTTTATATTCACTTAGATTCAATCCAATTATTAAAAGAATTGAAGAAAGCAATGTTCCAATTGATGTGGCTACCCAAGCTTTTGAAAACTATGGAAAATTCCAGATTCGCTTTGAGGCCTGGATTCAAGAAGAATTTCCTAGAGCAATAAAAAAAAGCCGCTACCAAATGTATTCTTTAAATTTGTATGACATTCGAAAAAGAGATGAAATCAAAGGATTGCTTGCCTTGGCCAATCAAAGCTTTATGGAAAAAATCAACCCCTTAAAATATCCTATGGTTAGAGTCTTTCCCCATTCGAAGAACATTCTTGTAGATGCAAGAGATGGTTCGCTAGTTTTAATTGACCCTTTTTAATCAATGTTTAAAGAGTTTCAATCCACGATCTATTAAATTCTTCAAAACTTCAGATTCTAACTTCAGCGCTTCAAGGCTCTCCATTAATTTAGGGATTCTCTCGTCGGTAGCATCCAATTGATAGTACAACTCCAATAACTCCATTTTTAAAAGCCACTCATTTGGAAAACTTGCCTCAATAGAGTCATACAATTGGTCCAATTGCTCTTTCTTCATGGCATTGGACTCTCTAATTTCACGTATTGTTTGATACAAAGGAAAAAGCTTATCACTGTTTTTCACCGTATTCATTTTTTGATCGCGAATGAAGGAATGATCCGGTCCCACCTCATCTAAATAAGCACCGCGATCTGCCGCGCCACCAAAAACTGACTTAATTTCACTATTACCGCAAGCCATGTCAAAGGTTCCCCAGGAAGGATCAAATAAGACTTCATCATTTAAAGTTACTTTACAGTTTTCAAAAGCTAGAATTAAATTTTTACCGTCTTTAGATATAACTTCTTTCAAGCTTCCTTTTACGATCACGCCAGACTCAAATTCCAAAACGCCCTCAGCTTTGTCTTTGAAGCCTAAGCTTTCCAAATCTGAATTGGTCAATTGACTAGGGTCTTTGCCTAAACCTTTTAAAAGCCCCAAAGCTGTTCCAAAACCTTCTTTATGGTAGCTTGGACCCTGGTTTTCTAATTGAGTCTCTTGGTAAGCTAACTGGGTAGGACCTGTAAAATGAAGATAACTTAGTTCTCCATTTTTATCGGTACGATATTTTACCAATTGCCCACCAACTTCTAAACCAGAACTCAGGACACTTGTACAAACAGTCCTTGCCTTAATGGCTTTATCTAAACTTTCTTTCCCACCTTTGTAGTAGGCAGTAGTTTTTTCGTATTCATTTAAAACTCCAACCATCTCTTCGAAACTATTGGAGTAAAAAAGTTGTGGCTGCGGCTTTGTGATATCATAGTCTTGATCAATGCAGTCTAATGTAAACGGAACTTTCTTCACATGCTCTTTAACACATTCGAAGCTCTCCCCCACAGAAGAAAGAAGACCCGCCCCATAAATCAAAAACTTACCTGTTTCTTGGTCTTTCACTAAGCCATACTCGATGGACCACCAGCCAATGCGTGAAAATTCTGTGGCTTCACTATCGTAGCTTACAGACTTATATGCTTTTTCTAAATTACTCTCAGCTTTTTCAATTTCTTCTTCAGAACTATCGGGTAATTCTTTGATCTCAGATAAATCTAATATCGCCTCGTAAACATCACAATCTTCTTTTGCAAAAATCACTCGTCGCGCCACTTGCCCTAGTTTCTCTAAGTATTGGGCATAACCTGGATCAGCAATGATTGGAGCATGCCCCGCAGCTTCATGTACAATGTCAGGGGCCGGAGTATACGAGATATTTTCTAGCTTTCTCATATCACAGGCGATAGGCATAATTTTTAAGGACAACATTTCTGCAAAAACCGCAGGAGGAATGAAACCTGTGATCGAGGCCGCTCTCCAGCCAAATTGCTTTAACTTGTCATCCATTTCTGAAATTTTAGGAATTCTATCTGTGGTAATCCCTGTTTTACTTAAGCCTTCAAGGTAGACAGGATGAGCATTTTCGGCAAAAAAATCCTTCGACAACTTCATAATATACCGCCAACAAGCGTGATCAATTGGTGTGTATTGATCATACTTTTGAGGAACTATATAGGGCTTCAGATGCTTTGGGATTTCCTTTAAAATTTCCATGAGGGAAGCCTAACATAAGCACAGTTTCTTGAATAGAATAATTCACCCTGAAGCACTGAAATGATACTAAGTTTAGACGAAATTAATAACGCAGAAAGAAAATTTTAATTTTTTCTTGAAAGAACAAAACTGTCTCAGAGCATTAAAATGGTTTGGTTACCGCTAAAATAATAATGCTAATCAAAAAAAGCGTAGGAACTTCATTTAACATTCGGCATTGTTTGGACGTCAAGTAAAC
This sequence comes from Bdellovibrionota bacterium, assembly GCA_036140815.1. Classification (GTDB taxonomy): domain Bacteria; phylum Bdellovibrionota; class Bdellovibrionia; order Bdellovibrionales; family UBA840; genus UBA6502. Next base: position 18,832 of record JAYZXX010000083.1, read on the forward strand.
CTCATCTGCAGCATAGCGTTTTAAGGTCTTCCCAACAAAACCATGGTAGCCTGATAATACTAAAAGTAAAACAAACTTCACTTGAAACCAATGGGCGCTCATTAAATAACTAGCTTGGCTCAATGTACATAAACCAAAGATCCAAGTGGCTACCATACCAGGCGTGGTAATGTATTTATACAATCGGTAGGACATAATTTTTAGAAGATCAACACGAGATGCATCCTCTTTGTTTTCAGTGTGATAAACAAATAGTCGAAACATATAAAACAAACCGGCGAACCAAGTAACCATGGCAATAATGTGCAAACTCTTAAACCAAATATACATGGGGAAGAAGATAGGCTTTGAAAGCTTTTTGGTCAAACAGAAAGCCGGTGTAGAAGAGCAAAAAGTAAAGCCTTTCAGTTTCATCAATTTTCTCGAAACTAGCTTAGATATAATACATTTTTAAATTGATCTGCCCTCCTATGCCCTTTGAATTTCTTAAGAATTGACTTTCCAGCTCAATGCCATAAAACGAATCATGCGCGAAATTCTAATGTATCCTCATAGTGAATGGATTGAAGTTGCTGGTCGCAAACTTCACATTGAGCAAATCATAGCTATTTTAGAGCCTATTTTGACCGAGGATCGAATTGTTTCTATTGATAATATCCTTCCTAAAAGAACACGAAACATTGCCGTTGTATTGGAACAAATCTATGATTTAGGAAATATTAATGCTGTGATTCGCAGTATGGAAGGAATGGGCTATCATGCACTCCACAATATCAAAAATGATAAGCTCACCAAATCAAACCGTATCACAAGAGGCGCTGACAAATGGTTAGACATTAACCAATGGGATCACACCAAGGAATGCATCGAAGAATTAAAAAGTTCGGGACATAAAATTGTGGTTACTGCCCTAGACGAGCGCGCGGTTCCCATCGATGAAATTGACTTTACAGAAAAAACAGCCATTTGTTTTGGCTGTGAAGGTTTTGGTGCTAGTAAAGAACTACTAGAGCTTGCCGATCAGACTTGTATTATTCCCATGGATGGCTTTTCGCAAAGCTATAACATCTCCGTTGCTGCGGCTTTAAGTCTGCAATACATCCAACTACAAAGAAAAAATAAACTTGGCTTTCATGGAGATTTAAGCCCTAAAGATGAGCGGATTGTTCGAGCGAATTATTATCTACAGTCAACAGCGAAGCCGATTGAATATTTGATGAAGCATTTGTTGGCGCATCCTAGTAATCAGGAAATTTTAAGTCGTAGTGATTTTTGAGTTTTTCTTTGCAAGCTGGGGACGCTCAGTCGCCGCTTGGGCTCTTTCCTTTTTTAGCCAATGTTCTACTTACTTTCCCTCGTTAATTTTTTCTCCTATTGAGTTTTTGTATTTTAAGCTTTCCGGCCTAGGGGCTTTTAATATTTTACGAGCATGAGGATATGTCTTTCAGTATCGTAGAGAAGAACCTTTTCTTAAATTAACTTTTACTTTTACTTTTACCGATCCGTAAAATCCTCACGAAAAAACATTGTCCAGGCTTCAAACAGTCCTCCTGCGCCTTCGGCTTCGTGCGGAACTCGCGTGGACAATGTTTTTTCGTGATGCTTTTACTCTTTCTGTTTCCATTACTGAATTCTGAATAAAATAGTGGCTAACTATCTAACTAATTCACTTACTTACTAAATTATTGTTTTATTGTTTTTCAGTTCTACTATAGGCAATTTAAACGCGTAAGAATTCAAGCTAGCCGCCCTCTATATTTTTCTCTTTCTTAAACAGTAAGCCAATTCTAGGGAACAACCACTAAATCTAGAATTTCAATAAAACCTAATAAACCTTTCGTCGCAAAAGCGGGGATACACCTACTTGACTTTACCTGTAGAATTTCTGAGTTTCCTTTAAAATATCAGGGAGAAAGCTGGATACTTATATGGACCAAAGGGATTTAGGGAATATAAAGATTGTAATTTTTTACTACCATAAGGCCATTTTTTGTTACTTTATTAATTAGATCACTTTCTAAGTGCCTAAATCGAAACTAATCAGCCTTGAGGACTTTCATTTCAGTGTTTTCAGGCATATAGATTGCTTCTCTAAAAGATGGAGCAAAATTATGAAAAAAACTTTACTTATCGCCAGTCTATCCATTCTTTTCAATTTACCCGAAACCTTTGCTGGGCAAGTGCAAATTCAAGGGGCCGATAATTTATGCCCTAGTTGCAGTGGCCGCTACATACAGTTAAAAAATAGACTTAGATACAATAAAGGGAAAATTGCTGGATCGGTGAATTCTTTGATTCTAAAAATCAGACGAGATGATTCCTTCGTTGGTGAAAAAGGTAAGGTAATAGGCTTGCTTGAAGATTTACTGACGAAAATATCAAAAAGTTCGAGTATTAGTGATGCAGGGAAAAAAGTTAGCTCCACTGCCTTTAGTGAGTTCACAAAAGCAGAGTCGGATTATTCATTTTTTTATCAAGTATCTGACACCCCTTCAGAAAGAGACCTTTGGGATGAGGTAGCTCACTCCCCTTATCAGATCTTTGCCACCTCTGGAGTCGGTTATGATAAATTTATTATGAGCTTTAATGTGATGTCTAACTATATCAATGCTCTCTTAAGCTGGGGGCATGAAATCTATCATCTTCTTGACCCATTGGTTGTGGAGTTTTATGAAGATGAATCCTATAGCCCTCTTGAAATTTTCATTCTCGAGTATCGAGCAAGTCTTATTGAACGAGAACTATACTCACCTGTTAAAAAAGCACATAAAGATCATTTTGGATATGCAAGTATTGATACCCCAGCTTATGAGAAACTGGCTAAAAATGACCCTCTTGATCTCGATACCATAGAATTTATCTTGAATCGAATTTATCCGACACAAGAAAATAAACTTCCTAGCTACATTCCTGTTCAAGCAAACCCGAAGTCTGTGAATGATATAATATTAGATGAACATCAATCCAATCAGCAAATATTTCGCGCCATTGAGAGCCAATCCCTTGTAGAATTTTCTGATTATTATGGCTTTGCAAAAGAGGATTCTGCATGGACTGTTTTGAAAGAGGTGGAGACCTTTAAGCCTAAATACCACATCATTACACAATTATTGAGGGACAATGGTATAGAACCTAACGACCAAAACTTAGCTCAACAATTAAATGAAACTACAGAAAAACTATCTTCGCAGATGTATTTTCCAACAAATATTGATACAGCCCCTCTATTCTATTCCTCCACCCCTGCTGCTGAAAACTTAAAGCAGTATCTTATAAAAACTGGTTTCTATAAGGAAGACGTTAATCTTGCGCAAAGCTATTCTGACTTCCTCACTCACATTAAAAACTCCTACGTATCCAGTAATACTCAAAAAAGAAAAGAACTAATTAAAAATTTAAATACATCGGATCAAAAACTGTTTAGTTCACTCAGTGGGAAATATCTTAAAAAGAATAGACTTAATAATTTAGATCCACTCCAACACACTAGTGATTCTTACCTCGCCTATTTGTTAAAAGGTTTTATTAAAAAATACAAATACCACCTTCTAGACTTTTTAGATCAGTTAAACAAAGACTCAAGATACATTGGTCCGAAAGGGGCAAATGGTGGAGACTAATTTAAGAAAATTATTGGATCAAAAAGCTTATGCAGATGTTTATGAAATTCTATCGGTTAAAAAACCTTTGAGTTTTGATGAGCATAAAATGCTAGCGATCAGTATTGCCTACACGAAAAAGCAGTCCGATGCTTTGAGCTATCTTGTCAAAGAAGAAATCGAATGCGTTGACAGTCAATTTGAAATCTATTTTCTAAACGCTGACTATAAGGCTTGTGAAAAACTACTCAAAAAAATTACAAAGCCTTTTTTAGCCTTAGACTATTATTTAGCATTAAATGACTATGAAAATGCTTTGGCTACAATCAAAGGCTTAGACCCTTGCCCAAGATGGTATTATGAACTAGCTAGAATCTATGGACATCAATCAAAATATGATTTAGCCATTCGTTTTTTAGAAAAATCAGCGGAAGGTTTTCAAAAGGAAAACAATCAATTTGCCTACCTTCAAAGTATTGCCAATTGGGGAAACTATTTAAACCTCAATAACCAGATTGATGAAGCTGGGTTTCTTTTTGAAAAGCTAAGTAGGGAACTCAATAAAAATAGAAGTAAAATTCCTAACTTTCTTTTAGCTAGACTTTCTATGAATCTAGGTCATTTTCTACTTGAGCGAGGAAAGTTCTTTCCAGCTTTAATGAGCCTCAGTCGAGCGCATAAAAAGCTAGAAGTAAACTCAAATGCCAACGAATATACAAGAGCCTGTCTCCTTCTAGCCAATTGTCTTCTAGAAATGGGCCATTACCAAAGAGTAATCTCCGTTCTTAATTTTGTGAAACCGAAAAAAGCCTATCAAATTTTGGATCGAAATCGTTACATTGCCATCGCTTTAATGAGAATGGGGCAATTTTCAGAGGCAAAGATCTATATGGATGAAGTCAAAAAGCACTATACTGAGGCATTAGACTTTCACTTGGACTATGCCCCCATTGACTTTATAGAATTAGAATTCTTAAGTGGCTCATCCGAAAAAGCGAAAGAAAAATTAAAAAAACACCTAGCAAAACTTCAAGAAAAAAACCAAGTGGCCATGTGGTATTGCTTGAACAGATGGAACTGGCTAACCGCTGGAACTGAAGGTCTTAGCCAAAGCTTGGCCTATCATCATACTAAAAATTTAAAGATAGAATGGAACAGAGACAAGCTACTTAGTCTCGCTCAAAGCATTGGCAACCAACAAGAACACCGTATTGAGTTTATCCTTTCCAAACTGAAGAAAAGCTCTGCTCTAAGTGTAGAGCAGACTATTGAATTGCAGCTCTTAAACTGTTTCCAAGAAAAGGTTGGCCCAAGTCCTCAACTAGAAAAGTTAGTTCTAAAATCTCCTTCTATTTTCATTAAAATGAAGTATCTGGCCTTAGACTTGAGTATTCATGCTTCAGCTAGTTATGAACTAAATCGAACTTTATGGACTGAGTTAAATAGCAAACTTGGAAAAGAAAAACTCAAACTTATGCTTTCATCCTATTTAGAACTATTAGGTATAAAAATTCGTGTAGCTGAAAATTCTAAAAATAATTTGGATCTTTTCTTGGACCAAAAAGAAAAGCAAATTTATGTTAATGGAGAAATGGTTCTTGATGGCGAGAAAAAACCGAAACTATTTGAACTGTTAAGCTATCTTTGTAACCGCAATAAAGCTACAAAAGAGGACATCTGTCAAAAGCTATTCGCAAGGTCATATAACCCAGAAACAGATAACAATAATATCTATGTTAGTCTTAACCGTTTGAATAAACTCTTAGGTAGCAAAAAATGTATACAATTCGAAAATGGTCTGTGCCAGGTCGACTTTTCCACGATTAGAATTCGGTCTTAAACTTGAGATAGATGCCAACCAAAAATTTGGCATCCTTTTTATGTATTCTCTATTTCCTTCTAGTTCTATACTTGTTTTCTAAATAATAACTCACACACTTCCTTTATAAGAAGTCTGGTTTTAATGGCGAAAACTTTGTTCATACCAGCTTGAAATAATCATATTCACCACAGATTTCCCCTTCAAAAAACTGAACCAATAATCTTTAGGTGCAAATTCAATTTCAATGTCAAAGTGATCAATAATCTCTTGGAACTTAGAATATCGTTTCATGACCGCTTCAGAATTACAGCCAGCAAAACGAATTTTTCTAAGTTTTAATTCACCCCTTTGATTTAATTTAAACATAAAATTGTATAGTTCATCGAAGAACCTTGGTAAAAACTTGGCATACCTGTAAATTTCCAGAGAATTGTGCCTAATTCGATCTAACTCTTTCTCATCTCTTTTCAGTTGTCGAAGGGTTCTATATTTCTTCCTGATATTTTTATGCCATTGATCCCTCTCCCTCCTTGCCAGACTTAGTGGAGGAGATTGATTTATATAGGGCATCCCTCTGTCTATAGACCAATTAAGTAGTTTCATTTCTTCAGACAAAATTTGCCTGCGCTTTTCAAGCTCCTTTTCGTTTTCCAATAAGGTCTTCTCTCGAGCTTTCTCTGAATACCTTCGAAAGTAAATCATATCTGCTAAATTAGGATTGTGTGGCAGCTCTGAAGTATGTACGACGAGTAGTACTTCTACAGCTCCAGCTACAATGCAATTAAATAGATCACTAGGTTTAGATTCCACACTTAAATTTGTGTTTTTTGAATTTTCAAAGATATCAAATAAAAGCTTATTTAGAGGGTGCAGTTCTCGTTCGTAGGACAAAACACAGAGTTTAGCCTGGGCCACATTCGTGGCCCCAAACAGAACTATTAAAATTAGAATAATTACCTTAGAGTACATTAAAGTCCAAGACTATCTATTACAAAATCAAGATAAATGTCATCAACAGTCGGAAGAACTTTTAAAATATCATTACGAATGTTTTCGCTAGTTTCCCCATTCCCAACAATCAATCGAAAACCAGATATGGTCATTTTTTCCATTAGCTTCGTTTGATTTGAGATGATTATATCTGCTTCTGAAGCCGAATAGGAGTTTTCGATTAAAAATTCTCTATCAATTACTCCATCGCTATAGCCTTCGTCTAAAATACAGATTGGCAAAAGAAGTAAACAACCAACATTACTTAGGGCAAGCTTATTAGAACTAGTAAAACTATCAATTATTAAGAGTGCGTGACTATTCACTGAAAATAGTAATAGAAAAATAGCTATTGTCTTTTTCATATTTTTTCCTTGTTAAATAAAAATTAAAATCACTAGTGTCCTCCATAAAAACACTAGTGAAAAGCATCCTTAGTCCAATCCAGCGTTATGGCCAATGCTACGAATCAGTTTCAGTAAAGTTAAAGCTTCTTCACGGCACATTGGGTCATTACTTGCGATCGCCCCTATATCAGAACGTTTAGACATTAGCCTTTGGTAGGCTTCGGATGTTCCTTCAAATAAATCTTGATGAACATCAGGCAACACACTTGAATTGATACTTAACTCATTTTCTAAATAATAAATTTCAGCACTACTTAGGATCGAATCAAAGCATCCGGTTGAAACTTGACGACTGATGCATTGAGTGAATACCTCATGACTATCCACATAACGAAGATCTCCACAAACACCAAAATCTCGGTATTGAATTACAAAGTCACGAAGCTCCACACAGCCTGTGGTGGCGTAAATTTCTACGCGACTTCCTTTTACAGAATCACCACCAAAATTAAATCCTCCACGAAGAAAGGGGTCTCTTCTGCGTGGACTTCTTCTACGCACTGGAGGAGGCCTTCTAGAAGGTACTTCAACAAATACAGTTTCAACGATTACCTCAGGCTCAGGAATCATAGTTAAATTGGCCGATTTACCATCAATTAAAATATCAAAACCTTTCGCACCCCTCTCACCGTTTCGAACGGCATAATTGGTATGAAAACCATGAAAAACAACTTCATGATCTAGATTCATTACTAATTTGCTTCTTTGCTCATTTCCAGTGGCACAGACTTCAAAAGTTTCGGGAAAACTATAGGTTAAAACTCCATTATTTTGCGCCTGAGCCAGCTTTGGCAGAAGGCCTAGTATTGCTATTAAAAAACAACTTTTTATTTTCTGGGGGATAATCATACTTACTCCTTTTCCATTAAGAAAACCTTAAACTGATCTTCTGTATTTAAATTTGAATTGATAAAATCGATTTCTGAATTTATTTTTTCAAGATAAGATTGGATACTTCTCGCCTCTTCCACTCTTGATTCATTGACTAAATCATTTTGATACTTCTGAAAGCGCTTAAGGTTTTCATGCAATGTAGAAGCATTCCATAACCGACTGATAGATCGTATGGCAGCACTCATCTCTGGAGATAAGTCTCCTGCAATCTCTGCTTGAAAACTTTGAAGATGATTTAACTGTCCCATTAGTTCCATCTCTAATTCTTTGCCAGCCTTTGACTTATAGACACTTGGAATTTGTAGCTCGTAAGTATCACGAAGAAAGTTTAAATTGGATAAGATTTGCTCAAAGGAGGCAACCATCTTTAGACTTGGCAAACCTTGTGAGCTATGTTGCCAACCAAAACTATCTAGAAAAAACTCTCGTACACCAAAAACCCCTACTACTTGATCATCTAGGTAAGAACCTTCATGGAGTTTTAATAGAGGCGAAATAAGCTCTACACAGTTTAATAGTTCTCGAATTGAGTTTCTTGACTCTTGATTTAGAGCTTCAAGCTCATTGTTTTTACTTAGTTTTTCAGAACTCTCAAAGCAGTAGTCAAAAGCCTTTTGATAGTTTTCTCTGAGTCGAGACTGTAACTGACTGTGAAAATAGTCAATCTCTGCGTAAGTGGCCCCAACAAGTTCAAACAATAAACTTGTTTTTTTTAACACCTTTCTTATATCTTGTCTTTTTCTCAATGAATATGGATGAATATCACCAATTTTATCTGGATAGTAAAACTTCACAGTTTCAGGAAAAAAATTAACAAGCTCTATCTTTTCCTTAAAAGCGATATTAGGTAGAGACATTTGCTGATCACACCTAGCCGCCCTTGTTTCATCAAAGCTACTAAAAAATGAATTGAAAGGCGTTGTTCCATAAAATATTTTATACTCTGATTTTGACTGCCCATCGATTGATACTTCACCTGTGAGAGATCGCAGATTAGCATCATGAAACTTAACGTGGCAGCCATAGGTTTCGAAGCTCATTTTATCCGAATGATTACTAGCTGCAAGAGACTGATTGGACCCTAAAAAATGATCGTTAGTTGTTTTGTTTATAAATTCATCTACGAGGGATAAATCTTGATTTGCTTTGAAAGTCGGTGAAATTCTAATTGGTCTGATACCTTTTTTCCAATTAATATCAAAGTTCACTCGGATATAATCATAATCTGCCAGGGTCCTATTATCACCTATGTTTGTATGACTTGAATACAATCTTCTTGCTGTACGATCGTTAAGATAAATTTCATAATCGAAACTAAAAAGATTGGTTGGGTCTTGATAAGAGCATTTTAACTTGGGAAATATGGTTTTCACTAACTCATTTTTTTTCATACATTTTTCAAATTCCGTCATTAAATTTACTGCAATCACATAATCAGCCTTTCCCTGACCAATCCATATAAAATTGAATAAAATCAAAAAATAGAGATTTTTCATTATTGTTCCTCCTTAACAAGACCCAAAGTTTTAGGTAAGTGAAACTGATAAACCTTATCCGACAAAGAAAAGATCTGATTTAGGCCAAGCACATTTTGTTTCATTCCCTCGAAAGCAATTTTAAACTCAATGGAGAGAGCTGAATTATTCTCTTCAATTAAGATACTTAACATTTCCTCAAAGGCCGACTGATGGATTGGATGATTCCACTTATCAATAAGGTTAATCAATTTCTTTGCTATAAATTTTTGTGAATCCGCATCAGAAACATTGTCTTTATAAATGGATTTTAAATCTTGAATGTCTTGTAATACTTCGTTGTAAAAAGGATTCTCAGGTAATAAAGCATAGCGTTTTCCTAAAGATAAATACTTCGACTCAAGAGATAAGATCATTAAATAACCAACACGACTATTTGCCTCAATGAGTTCCATTTTATTCAGAGAGAAATAGTTTAGAATTAAGGATTGCTTTGAGAAGTAGCCTGATATTTTTTTATATACATCTGATTTTTTGGGATACTGACTTTGCAGATGTTCTAGATCTCCTGAATGCATCAATAAAGCAATAAATTGATTCACAAAAAATTCAGAAGCATAGTAGTTTCCTTCCCCTAAGAAGGAAATGACTTCATCCATATATTTATGAATACTTTTAAACTTAGCAAAATAATGTTCCCGAGTGCTTTGATCTAGACTGTGGTAAATCTCCTCTGAACTAGCTCTCCAATCCTCAAATTGATTTAAGGTCCAAGAACTATGACGTTGCCAACTATTAGCGATACTAGCTTGTAATAACTGGAGTTCACTAGAAGACGCCCAAGCGGCCCCACTGAAGAGCAATACAGACAAACTAAAAACTAGGTTTTTCATAACTTTCATACACATCCTCACTAAAAAGAGAGTAATTTAATCAAAGCCCAATCAACACTTACTTACAGTTAATTCCCCTTTCCTCTCCATAAACATTTTTCACGATCGTACACCCCCAATACACTCCCCCAAAAACATACATACATACATACATACATACATACATACATACATACATACATACATACATACATACATACATACATACATACATAAAATATAGATGAAGGAAGGAAGGAAGGAAGAAAGGAA
>JAYZXX010000084.1:0-23072 GCA_036140815.1 Bdellovibrionota bacterium
ATCTCGCAAAAATTAGGCTCAAACATTTCGCCCGAATTAAAAGCGGGCTTGGATCAAGTTGCCTCCACCAACTTTAATGGTGATTTTTTTGCTGCCGCTGCCTTAGAATCAAAAGGCTACCAAAGACCTCAAAGCTTCGACAAGACCGATCTTGGTGATGTTGAAGTTGGTTTAAAACACAAATTTTACTCAAGTCCCAGCAGAGACATGAGCTACCAAGTTGGGTTACGTCTTCCCACTGGTAACACTGGAGAAATGGACAACCTATTTGACGGTGGTACAGGCGGTGGAGCTTGGGCTTTAGGTGCTTTGTTTTTTCACGATTATAAATTAAATAAGAACATCACATTCGGGTTAATGGCAAAAGGGGTTTACAATATTCCAGATACTAGAAAGCGTGCTGTCCCTTCTGATGAAGATGATAGCCTCCCCTCTCTACTTGCGGAAGACGGTCAAGTTAGAGAAGTTACCAGAAGGCAAGCTGTTGATTTTGAATCAGAAATATCCACAACATATACTTTTGATTCTGGAGAATGGGAGATCTGGGGTGCCTACCAATACAACCAAAGCGGTAGAGACCAGTTTGAAGACGCTTTTCAAAATGATCCAGAATTGTACTATGAAGGTCTCTCTGAAGGAACCGAGTTCAAAGAATTAAATGCCGAGATAGGTCTTACCTACTCAACCATCCCTGCCTTTGTTGCCAAGAAATTTTTTGCACCTATGCAGATTGATGCTCTTTACAATACTCGTATAAATGGAACTAACACATCTAAAGCCAGCTATGTTCGTGTTGATGCAAAGGTATATTTCTAAGGGAGAAAGCAAAGTGAAAAATGTCACATTAATAAAACTATTTAGCCTATGTATTTTACTCGGAGCCTGTTCTGATCAAAAGGTTTCCCCGCTGGACCGATCTATGATCGCTGATCAAAACAAAGAGGTTTTTCAAAAGCCAATTTATCGTGAAATGCAAGATCCTCTAGCTTCGAGTGATATCTCCGCCTGCCAATTGATGGGAATTAATCTCGATGATCAAAACCAAATAAAGCGCTTTAGCCTATTTGATCGTTTTGAAAAATCCAATGATAGCCTTTTGCTTAGAAGCAATATTGCCAACTCTCCATTTATGCTTTTTTATATCGGAGAAGTTTTAAGCTTGCCTACAGAAGAAGAATTTTATCAATTGGCAAAATCCAAGTATGAAAAAGGTGAGCTATCATGGATGAAATGGAAACTTCTAAAAAATGCCTATGCCTATTGGCCAAGTAAGTACCGAGACCTAATGTTTTCTGCGGTTAGTGATGAAATCGCTTTAAACTACCCTGGCATCTTTGGTAAAATGGGTGAAAGTAAAAACTCTTTATTTTTCAATATCAACCGCAAAGCCTTGCAGTTCAATTTAGACCATAGCATGAATTTAGACTACGGCGCCCTAACCCATAATATGGCACTATTTTCTTCAGATAGTTGGAAAGAGATCCAAAAAGAAAATGAACAAATCTATGCAAGCCTCATTCAAAATTTTTACTACAACAAAGAAACTTCTGAAAGAAATTGCGCCAGCGTATTAGCCCAACGAATGTTCGCCCAACTTTTGAGTGTTAAAGGCTATATGGGCCCTGAATATAAAGAAGTGGCTTTTCCTCATTTAAAAGCTTTATCAGATGAACACCCCAACTTCTCTTTGGTTCCTTTCTTCGGAGCCTTCATGGATGAAAATGGACCAATGGTTTTGGGTGCTGATGATATCGCAAACTACAATCCAGCTAAAAACAAAATGTCATTACTTGCACCGGCGACTAGTTTAAAAGCAAATGGCAAGGCTCAAACTCTAAACTCCCGAATTCATTTCTTTAGAAATATGATTCAAGCATTTCGTTTTGCTAGTCCCGCTGAATCTTGGGTGAAACCCGAAGCTTATTTACTTGGAGACATTTCAAATCCACAAACGGGAATTCTACCAGTTGAAGCCTCTTCTCTATCGCTAGGCTTTACGACGATGGAGTTAAAAAACATTGCTGCCGATTCTCTGTTTTTTATTAACGCGGATGGAACCAGTTTGAAATCTGGAGAATCAACGGCAGGAGCTTTACTCGGCACAAAACTAGAAAATGATATTTTAAGAATTCGCCTAGAGGAAGTCGCAGAGTTCACTAACGCTATCGTGTTTTTAGAAAGAGCTTTAGAAAAATTTAAATCCCGTCCAGCAGAAGAATGGCAAAATATTAACTCTGTCTTTAGTCTTGATCTACTAGCAAGTTTGCTTGGTAATGAGCTACTTTCTGAGGACCAACTGCCCGCTTCTTTTGATCAAGCAGAAACTTTAATTGCTCAGCTCAAAAAACTATATATGCCTCTAGCGCAAATGCTCGTTAAATTGAAGACAGATAAGTACTGTGCCTCTGAGCTAAACTACGATCTAACAACTAGCGATATTAACATAAAAAAACTTTGTGATGCCAAAGATTCCCAATTGTTAAAAACTGCCAAACAAAACTTGGCAATTCATGTAGACTCACCTCTATTATACGAGGAATAAAAAAAGGGCAGCTTCCACTGCCCTTTTCATCAAGTCATTCGATTCAATCTAATTCGAACCAAGCTTTGTCTTGAAAACTGTTCTTGGCGACTGCTGAAGAATGTATTGTAAGCTTTTGTTACTTTTCTTCTTTACACTGTCAGATCGAGATTTACTAAAGCTTTTGCTTGTTGAAGAAACTTTCGACTCTAAACGCTTAAGACTTCTGCTTGAGCCTTTTTTCTTGAAAGCCTTTGAATCCTTCGCCTTCGCAAAAAGGTCTTTGGCTTTAAGTTTAGTACGGATAGCTTGCCTAGAACTTGCGTTCGCTTTTTCTCTTGAAACTCTAGAAGATTGCTTTGCCTTTTCACTAGATGTTGTCTTCGACTCGGTAGCGCTTTGTGCAATGAGAGAGCTATAAGCATCTGTATATTCTTCTGTATGGAAGTCCCAACTATAAACAATCTCTTCACCATCTTCAAAGCGAAATAGAACTTCAATGTCGTAGTCCGCATCAGAAAATAAGGTCTCATCAAAAGTTACATCTATATCATAAGCACTTATATAAACATCGTAATCATACCAAGAGTAGTCATAGGTACGGTAGCTTTCATATTCAGAATCCCAGTAGTAGGCTTCAATGCTAATCTCTACATCTTCTGGGTAACCCTGATCAGATTCTTTGAAATTGGTCGAAAGGTAAAGATCACTATACACATCAACATAGTCGCCATAAGGATAGTAATCTACTACTTCGAGAGGCATGTTTTCCGTTCGGAAACTATAGTAATGGTCTGTTAGCAGTCTTTCACCGCCGGTAGATCGAATTGGCGCGTAAAGAGATGGATAAGACGACTGTCTATAGACCCACAATTCATAGTCTTCACCAAAATCCAAATCCGAAGAAGGTCTTATAGTTACTTCATCGCCATAACTCGAATCATAAAAGTAAGTAGTAGAATATCCCCATTTTAATAATTCAAAGCTTTCATCTAAAGAATAATTAGATCGAATGTTGTGAGAAAAATCTACTTCAAACTCACTATCCACTCTTACACGGTCATTATAGGCAAACTCCACCCTGATTTCATCAACATCCAAAAAGTCCGTTTCAAACCAAAGGTATATATTGCTGCTAGTCTCAAATAGCTGGCGGTTCGTTCCCTCGATTCTTTCATCGATAAAAATTTCATGCACACATCCAGAAAGCCAATAAGAATCAGAATCAGGAAGTCTTGAATCAAAAGGATCAAAATATATAGTACTAGTACCGATGGTAAACACTCCATCACTATCATCTAAAATTCCACTGTAACCATTGCAATCGTAGCTTACAGTAAAGGGGCTAGATACACTTTCAGGAACATAGATAGCATGATTAAAAGTAACAGAGATTAAATCTTCATCCACTGGAACTAAGGTCTCGCCATCAGCTGGAACTGAGGAAATGATGTTTAAAATTTGATTTTTCACCGAGAAGTTATAGCTAAAATCTTCAAGTCCACCTATGTCTGAATCATAATCACCAATGGCGATTTCTTTGTCTACAGTCACTAATACTTCGGTGTTGAATAAAAAGTCTCTCGAGCTTCCAGATAAATCTGTCATCCATAATGTCAGAGTTTTCTTGTCGCCTGACAGACGATAACTAAAAGAACTAGGTTCAGAGTTTGTGTCTTCGTAAATTTTTATGTGCTCCCGTGGATCAGTATCTACAGGAAAGTTAAATCTTAAAACAATCTCCTGATCCTCTAAAACCCCTGTTTGATCATCATATGGACTCAAAGAAAGTAGCTTCTTTGGCTCCGTCGAGAAATCGAATGAATAATCCTCAGACAAACTCACTGATGCATCTATGGAGCTATAAGTTTCCTTAGATATTTTTACCTTGTGATCCGTTAAATAGAAAAACAAATATTTAGGCTCTAAAATATATCTACCAACAACAGTACTAGAGTCGGTGATATCGTAATCAAAGCTATTTCCCCACTCATCAGTAATCACTACATTTTGTTTTATTACAGAATGACTTACTGGGTAGTTAAAACCAATAACTACATTGATATCTACCGTTTCAGGGCTTTCCTTGCTTCCTGTTGGTGAGGCTAAAATCACTTTTGGTACAGAAGTTTCAAAATCCCATTCAAGAGCCTCTCCTACTTTTACAGTTCCTGAGTTTCCAACACTTCCTAATAATTCGTTTCCATTGACTCGTACAATGTAGTTCTTGTTGTGCTGCCAATAGTTCTCTCTAGAAACCAAAATCGCTTTTTTATCAGATGAGAATCTACGAGTTAAATCAAACAACTCGGTTTCCACATCTTCGCCATCTTGATTTTTAGTCGTTTCGAATACCTTAATAGCAGCGTTCAAATCAATATCATCATATAAAACGTAGCTCACTTCCACGCGAACATCTTGCAATGGATTGTTGTCAATTCCTGACGGTAAATTTGCTGAATATACAATCGGAGGTTGCGCTTCAATGGTAAAACTAGAACTGAAAGAAGATTGCAAACTATGGTTTAAAGTAGACTTTAATAAACTACTCACGCTCAAAGTATAAGTTTGTTCGTAGTCTAGATATTCGTAAGGTTCATATTGAATACGATTACCTGATTGTTGAATCAATCGACCTTTTACCAAGGCACCACTAGAATCTTTTAACTGAATCATATTTTGATCAAACAGACCTGTGTCTTTTAATTCTTTGTGAGAAAATACAATTTCACGGGTCGCTGATTTTAATACCAAGGTACGATCCATAGACCTTTCATTCAACTCAGCGGAGGTGATTGGCTCTTTGAAACTCTCATCACTTGCATCTAGAGTTAGGATATAGTCGCCCGTTTGGATATCGGCATAAGTTAGAGCCTTGATTTCTGTATCACTTAGTTCAACAAAACCTTCTAAAAGAACTACAGTTAAATTTTTAGATAAGATTAAATTACCTAATAGTGCATCTGAATTTACAAAGGCGGCGGTATTGATGCCTTCTGAAAAATTTAAAACAATATCTTCATCAAAATAAACATCTGTGGCTAAATTTTCAGGTTTCACTGAAGTAATTTTTAAATAGGTAATGCTGGGCTTTGAGTCTCCGCCTCCGCCACTACATCCAATGAAAAGAGTGAATATAGTTGCAAAAACGCAGAGTTTTAAGAAGCGATTCATAAAACGTCTCCAAATTTAGGGTTGGGGGATGATTTTTGTAGAACAATACGTTTTTGCTGCTAAATAGCAATAGAATCACTTTAATCGTGAAAATAATCCTTATTTTCACGATTAAAGCGCTAAGTTTTCATTGTTTTTTGTAATGCTAACAAGAAAAAAGCCCAGCAATTCAGCTGGGCTTTTTGAGTTTAAGCATACCAATAGTTTTTCTCCAATTGATAGCTTTTGCGAGATCAATATTTGACCTTATGGAGTTGAATCTTAAGACTTTGAAAAATCAACTTTCATACGATCTAATAAATCAGTTCTAGTCAAACCAAGCTTTTGTAGAGTGTCCAAAACTCGGTCTTTGGGATGACCACATACTTCATAAAAGAGTCGGCCTAAAATTACAGAAACTCGATTACCTGACATGCAATATAAATAGGTGTCACCATCCTCTGAACATCTAATCTTTGATTCAAGCTCTTGCAAGCGGTCAATATCTACATCAAAGGGAGAACTTACTGGAAAATGAAAATAGTTAATTCCAGCCTTTTCGAACTCTTCTTGATCTTTAAAAGAAAACTCCCCTTCCGTTTTCATATCGATTACATTTGTAATTCCATTTCTTTTTAAAATTTCAACTTGGTCTGCCGACTCCACTTTGGGCCCAATTAAAAGACATCCCAATTTTCCTAAACCAGAGTAACTATCTAAACTTACATTTGATTCTACATTTTCTAAATTGATTGCTTTCATTACTTCTCCCATACAGATTTGGTTAAATGAAATAAAATCATACCCACCACTAAACTAGCCACAAAGTAGATCGCTTCGGGTTTTAGAGTTACTAAATTGACGATTCCTGGGCCAGGACAGATACCTGCAATTCCCCAACCGATACCAAAAAGAGCTGAACCGATTAGTAACTTTTTATCTAAATCAGTGCTTGTTGGTAAATGCCAATCTGCCGAGAAAAAAGGTTCTTTGCGTTTTGTTACTAATCGGAATGCGATCAAATTAAATGTTACAGCTCCCCCCATCACAAACATAAGCGAAATGTCCCACTCTCCGAAAATATCTAAGAAGCCAATAACCTTATGTGGATTAACCATTCCTGAGATTACAAGGCCAACACTAAAAATAATTCCTGATACAAATGCCACTAATGTACTTTTCATAATAGAATCCTTTGCACTGCTACTGTAATGATTCCGAATAGCATAAAAACTAATGTCGCTACAATAGAGCGTTTCGCGGTTCTGGAGATTCCACAAACTCCATGGCCTGAGGTACAGCCGCTACCCAACCTTGTTCCATAACCAACAATTAATCCGGCAATGATATATTGAGCTGGTGGTAAATCTAGCTGGTAGTCAAAATACTGTGGATTACTAATTAACATCCCTATACCACCAACAATCAAACCTCCAAGAAAGGCATAACGCCACAAGTGCTCTGCCTGAATTTTACCTAGACTCATTCCTAAAATCCCACTAATACCTGTGATTCGTCCTATACCACCCAACATCGTTGTACTTGATAGTCCGATTAGGATTCCGCCAATTAATGCTAAAATCATACTTTCTGTCATTTTCTATCCCTTTACTTAATTGGAATTCTTAAATAGCTAACACCGTTATCTTCAACTTCTGGTAACTTTCCACCATCTACATTCACCTGCACACTGGGCAATAGAAGCTTTGGTGCATTTAAAGTTTTATCTCTTGCAGTTCTAAACTCCACAAATTCCTCTTCCGTAGTTTCCGCTTTTATGTGAATATTTTCCTTTTTATGCTCACCAATACTAGCCTTAAATTTTACTTCTCTACCACCTGGTTGGTAGTCATGTCCTGTAAAGGTATTGGTATCGTCTGGTAGACTGTAAAGTTTGTTATGGACAGAGTTATACAACGAGCTGGCTGAGCCTCCTGGGAAATCACATCTTCCAGTTCCATAATCTGGCATAAACAAGGCGTCGCCTGTAAAAACATTATTACCAATTTTGTAGCTAGAACAAGCCGGGGTATGGCCTGGAGTAAAAATGGTTTCAATTTCAATTTCACCAAAGCGATGCAATCCTTCTTCCAGTAGAATATCAAACTGTGTTCCATCAACGTTTAAATTTTTTAAATTGAACACTTCTTTAAAGACAGCCTGTACCGTGCGAATATTTTCACCAATTGCAAGTTTCGCTTGCGGAAACCTTCTCTTTAAATCTTGTGCACCCGACAAATGATCCGCATGAGCATGAGTTTCTAAAATTGCTAAAACTTTCAAGCCCTTTTCCTTAATGAAATCTTCAACTTTATCATTGGATGCCGTGTGAATTTTTGATGCTGCTTGGTCGTAGTCTAAAACAGGGTCAATCACCAAAGCTTCTTGTAGTTTATTAAATACGATATATGTCAGGGTATTTGTTGCCTCATCATAAAAATCTTTTACTTCGTATCCCATTGTTCCTCCCTAAAAAGGTTTTCAATTCTTATTTAGTATGCCAACATTATCTAGTAAAAACTTTGATCTAGATCAAATACTTGGAGTTTTTTGTGAAATCCAAAATCTTAGACATATTTGCATCTCATAATGAGAAGCTTATCAGTAAAGAACTAAAAAGAGGAGAAATTCTCTACCATATGGGCGATGATCCAAAAGGCTTTTATTTAATTCAATCAGGATTAATGGGTCTTTTTCATATTGCTCCCAATGGAAAAGAAAGTTTTTTTAGAATCTTCGCCAAAGACAATATATTAGGACATCGTTCTTATTTTGCTGAAGTATCATACCATGCATCCGCTGTTTGTTTACAAACTTGTAAAATCTCGTTTTTAGCGAAAGAATACATCGACGAACACTTTAAAAATCACCCAGAAGATTTAAGACCAATTCTCAAAAGAATTGCCTTAGACTTAGGAAATGCTGAAATTCGCATAGCTGGCTTAAAAGATAAAACAGCCATTTCAAGAATATCGGAAACTCTAATTTTCCTAAAACTAAAACACCCTAACTACTCTTGGACTAGAAAAGAAATCGCTGAGTTTTCAGGAACCACCGTTGAAAGTGTTGCCAGAGCCATGACTCAACTTGCCGAACTCGGCCTTATTGAAAAAGAGGGTAGAGACTTTCACATTTTGGATCAAAATAAGATGATGGACTATATTTCTGAACAAGATTGATCTGCATCAAGGTTTTCTATTTGAAAACCTTATAGACTGAGTAAGAATCAAAAAAGGAGTTTCTTATGATTGCCTATTTTCTTGCGTCACTGATCGGTTTAAGCCTTGGTCTTCTCGGTGGCGGTGGTTCCATTTTAACAGTACCAATTTTAGTATATGCTCTAGGAATGGAAGCAAAGCTCGCCATTGCTCTAAGCCTGGCTATCGTCGGAGCCACCAGTCTTTTAGGGGTTTACGGGCATTACAAAAAAAATAATGTGGACTTAAAAGTCGCATTGATTTTTGGCCCCGTTGCTATGGCTGGTACCTTTTTAGGGGCAAAACTGAGCCAATTTTTAACTGGTCAAATGCAACTTCTACTTTTCGCTGGAATCATGCTAATCGCTGCCGTATTTATGATGAAAGGGCGCAAAGATGAGGATGAATCCGATGATGATACTGAACTTAAGAAACTAAATTATATGTTAATTGTCGCAGAGGGAGTCTTTGTTGGAATCATCACTGGCTTGGTTGGCGTAGGTGGTGGATTTTTAATCGTACCTGCCCTAGTTTTAATGACCGGTCTTCCCATGAAACGTGCTGTGGGAACCTCTCTCCTGATTATCTCTTTGAAGTCCTTTGCTGGATTTGCCGGTTACATTGGTTTGGTAGAAATCCCATGGGAGTTCCTAGTTAAATTTACCGCAGCATCAGCGGTTGGTATTTTCATCGGAACTTATCTAGTGCAATTTGTTTCCCAGAAAAAACTAAAAAAAGCTTTTGCGATTTTTCTAGTCTTCATGGGAATCTACATTCTGTATAAAAATAGATCTACCTTTGGAATCGCACAGCTCGAAAATGCAAAGGCAGTTTCTACTGCATATTATCAAAAAACACTCCATAATCTAGATGCCTAGAGCCCTGGATTTTCTGATTCAATTTATTTGAGTATTTGGCTCTATCCTTAAAGAATTTTTCGATCCAATAAGCTGTGTCCTCTTTGATTTCATATTGATCTCTAGATCCATAGAGGACTGCGGCAGCCGAAGTGAGTATTGGCGCAGCCATTGAAGTCCCCTTGTAGTATCCAAAGACACCTCCCGCTCTAGTAGAAAACAGACCTTGCTTGGGATTGTTATAGTCACAGCCAGGAGCTGCAATCTCTACAAAACTAGGGGAAAAGTTTGAATTATTACAAAGTTCATTGGTTTGAACTTCATAGGCTCCTACACTCATAAAACCAGGGATGTCTGCAGCATAAGATGCTGGAAGATAAAATTTATCATCTAAGGATTCAGACTGATTACCAGCGGAGCTTACAACAAAGACACCTCTTTTGACGGCCGCACCGATTGCATAAGCCAAGGTATCTGCTCTTCCTGGACTACCCAGAGAAATATTAATGATATGTGCACCCTTGTTGATGGCATAATAAATTGCCTCTTCAATGTCTTCAATCATTGCGCTTTTATATTTTCCAGTAACATTTAAGATCATTAGTTCCAAATTCGGGCCAATGGGAGAGCCAATCCCAAAGTTGTTATTGCTTTTGGCTGCAATCAAACCTGAAACATGAGTGCCATGATCAAAAGAGTTTTTATGGGAAGGGTCCGAATTTCTACTTCCAAAGTCAAAACCATGGATGTCATCCACATAGCCATTTCCATCATCATCAAAATGAGGTCTTCCCTTTTTCTCCATAGAATTTTCCCAAATAAAGTCTTTCAAATCTGGGTGATCCATATCAATTCCCGTATCAATTACGGCAACAATAACTTTTTGCCTTTGCATTCCTATCAGTTTATCCAACTGTGGATTATTTAAAAGTTTCAAAGACTTCAGGTGAGTTTGTCGATCCCTGAGGGGGTCTTTCCACATAGCAGTGGGATACAATTCTCTCCGATTTGAGACTCCAAGGACACAGGCTTGTTTTTCCAGTTGTTTCGCCAAGACTTCTGAAAAAACATCCTTCTCTATTTTATAAGGGAAGCTTTTATAGCCACTTGGAAAACTCTGTCTCTTATTATTCCAATCCTTTTTAACAAAACTTAAAGACTCACCACTTAACCTAGGTGAAAAACATTCCGGCTTTACCAGTAAACTTAAAACAGCTCCTTGTTTAATTAGATATCTATCCTCAGCTTTTAAGCCCAGCCAGTCACTGGAGCTTTCAATTTTTGTGATGTAAGGCTTTTGTTCAGATATAGAGAGCTTAGCCTTATGAAACGGCATTCTGAAATTCACTTCCCTACCAAGGAGATCATACTTTGTATTCAGATAAATGATACCAAGCCCTAAAACTAAGACGCCAATCAAAATACGTTCGAACTTTTTCATAACTTCCCCCACCCATAAACTATAAAAGCAAAAGCGATACCAAGTAATCAATTTAATTCTTAAGAAAAATGAAATGCCTAAAGCGGTTTATTTGCAGGTTTTTTCGATAAACAATTTGATAAGTTCTTTGCGGGATAATTTTTCTCATTTCGAGACGCAGACAGTAAGACAGAGAGTCTCAAAAATAAAAAACAAATGGTTTAAGATGCCCCAGATCAATTTAAATATATGTAGACGCGAAAAAATAAATGGTACAACTTTTGTATTTAATAAATGCGACAACATAATGGGGGGAACAAATGAAAACATTAGTTATGATTGCATTACTTATTGGAAACGGCATGCTTGCACAAGCAATAGAAAACCAACCGAAGCTAGTTAGCGCTGATTATCATACTGGATATTTACCAGATGGTTTTGATACTAACGACAATGTTCAAATTGTCGGCGAAGGACTTTTTTCAAATACTTGTATGAGACCAGCAAACTTCACAGTGAGAATTGATAAACAAAACAAAAAAATCCACATCAATCCTAGAGCTTATGAATATCAAGGCGCGATGTGTGCCATGGTATTAAACCCATACAGCCAAGAGATAAACCTGGGACTGTTAAATGCTGGAACCTATGATGTAATTCAAAAAGGACTTTACACTACTCAACTAGGAAAATTGAAAATTCGAGTTGCCGCCAATTCAGAGCCAGATGACTACATCTATGCACCTGTATCAGAAGCTTCATGGAGTTTCAAAAATGGTTTAGGCTATATCACTCTAAAAGGTAGCTTTACTAGCACTTGTTGGAGCATGAAAGCCATCCAAGTAGATATCCAAAAGGAAAACCACGTAATAGTTGTACAGCCAGTGTCTAATATCCAAAAAGATGCAGCCTGTGCCGACAGAATGGTTCCTTACGAAAAGACTTTTGCTGTTGAAGGCCTAACTAAAGGTAGATACCTACTACACGTTAGAAGCACTAATGCAAAAGCCGTTAATAATTTGGTAAATGTTTATTAATCAATAAATTAGGAGGTAGATATGAGCGCTTATAGAAATTCTGTTTCAGTTGATGAATTTGTCAGTCCAATAGACCACTTTGTAAATGCAGAGACAAGTCTTCAAGAAATCTATAATTTAATGGAAGAAAACTCTTGGCGCCATATCCCTATCACCGATGGAAACAAACCAATTGGAATTTTAAGTTCAAGAGACATATACCTATTAAAAAACCTACCAGAAGCGATGAGTCTACTAGCAAAAGACGTAATGGTTAAAGATCCCTACACAGTGGAAGCAGGACTAGCCATTGAAGAAGTGGCTTTAGAAATGTCTAAGCGTAAAATTGGTTCGGCACTCGTAGTAAATAATTCTGGAGAGCTTGAGGGAATTTTTACTTCAACAGATGCCTTAAATGCCTTAATAGAAATCGTAAGAGGCGAAGCTAAAAATTAGCTTTGTCTATCAACAAAGGAGTAAATATGAATTTAAACATCACATACCGTCACCTAGAAGCGACTCCATCCATTGAGGAAAAAATTAAAAGTAAAGTTGAGCATCTAGAAAAATATTTTCATGGTAACCTAGATATTCACTGGGTGTGTAGCGTGGAAGACAATCGACACATTAGCGAAGTGAATGCTCATAGTGGAAAAATTAATTTTCACGCAAGGGCTGAGAATGAAACTTTATATAAAACTTTCGACGATGTAATTGCAAAATTAAACACGCAGATTCGTCGTAAAAATGATCAAATGAACAAACATTAAATTTATGGCCAAGGCCTTTCCATTTGCGCTGTATTTAGAAATCAAAAAAGCCCCATCTTAATAAGTTGGGGCTTTACTTTTTGAAGACTAATCTTAATTATAAACTCGAATCCATATTCCATTGGTTCCTACAATTGTTGGAAACTCAATTTCTAGTGGATCAATTTCTTTTTCTACTAAGCCTCGCTTTGTTAGCACTGTATCTGCTCGAGTTGGCAATAGCTCATTCAAGCGTGTCCATAGGTGGCGTTTAACACCAAGTAGATTATCTAAAACCTTAAAGATTTCAGTGGTGCAGTTCTTTTTCGCGGTATTGTACATCTCTGTTTGATTTTTATTCTTATCCCCTCTGATCAGAAGAGCCAAAAAGAATTTGGACTTAAATGAATAATCTCCACTTAATTTCAACTGCTGATTTTTATGCTTTTGATCAATTACTATTTTCTCGTAAGTATCCTCCAATGATCCAAACTTGGCAGATAAGGCTGATTTATCTTGAAGACCTTTTATCAGACCATATGACTCGCCATGGATTTGTGTGGATTCAAAAGAGATTACAACCTTAGATGTTTTTTCTTCTTGTCCCCAATTGGTTTCATTTTGACCAACAAGATAAATAAAATCAGCTAGATCAAAACGCATTTGGGTATGAGCCGCTAAGGGAGCAAAATGCTCAATTTGAAAAATAGCATCCATGACTAAATTGTTTTTTCTAGGTACAAAGGCTAACCAATAATTAGATTTATGCTTAAAATTAGCCACCACAAAAAAATCATCAAGACTAACTCCCTCTGGCATTTTGTATTTTTCTAAACGAGGATCTTTTTCATCCACAATGGCTAAGTTTCTGCGAAACGAAAAGTCCAAACACTGGCCAGCATACTCTCCGTCTGGCATTACCGCACCAGTTTCAAACAAGTCACTTTCATAAGTTTTACACTCTTCAATTGCACCGGCATGGATGCTAGATAAAATACATATAGTAAGTAAAATTACTCTTAACTTTCCCATAGAAATCTCCCTTAAACCTTTGCTACCATAGCTTTAAAGATCTTTCAGAGAAAGCTTTTCACCTTGCCTTTTTTACATGTTTTCAGCTCACAAAAACATACTTAAGCAAGAGATTCCTATATTTTTTCTATCCGAGTTAGAATGTATTTTGTACAGATCCTTTTGATGAAGCTTTACAAATCAAATTCCAATTTGGTTCATCACTGTTAGGATATTTGCCAATCAATCGCTGCTTGGTTTTTACTTTTAAGGTGCTTATTGATCTTAGAAAAAACTTTAGAGCCAAAAAATCCACGTCTTGCACTAAATGGTGAGGGGTGCGCCGATTCAAGCACAAGGTGCTTTTCACGATTGATGTTTTGCCCTTTTTTCTGAGCGTAAGCTCCCCACAATACAAATACCAAGCCACTGGCTTGTTCATTCAAAGTATCTACAAGCTTGTCAGTGAACTTTTCCCAACCTATTTTTTGATGACTTCCTGGATTCTTTTCCTGAACACTCAAAACT
The DNA here is from genome assembly GCA_036140815.1 of Bdellovibrionota bacterium. GTDB lineage: Bacteria > Bdellovibrionota > Bdellovibrionia > Bdellovibrionales > UBA840 > UBA6502. The sequence continues at coordinate 14,453 of JAYZXX010000084.1, forward strand.
GCGTTCAAAAGAAGTACTCCTTGGTCATCCCAATGTTGTAAAAAGCCATGATCTGGAATACTACAGCCTACATCTTCTTTTAACTCTTTATAAATGTTCTTTAAACTTGGTGGTATCTTTTGACCTTTCTCAACAGAAAAACTTAAACCATGAGCTTGGCCTTCACCGTGATAAGGATCTTGGCCGATAATGACAACTTTTACATCCTCAATTGAGTTATTTGAAAAAGCAGAGAACATTTTCTCTTTGGGAGGAAAAACCTTGATTCCCTTATTGCGATCATCCTCAATTTTTTGATTCAAATCTCGCATATAGTCTTTTTCAAATTCGCTCGATAAATGGCTCCACCAACTTGGGTGCATTTGCTCTTTTGCTTCTTTTAACATTATGCTTTTGCCTTTTGCCTTGCTCTTTCTGCGTACTTACTTGCAATTGCTTTGGCCTCTTTAAATTCTCTGGTACTAACTACCGAACCCTTCGAGTTATTTGCTGTGCTGGACATTTGTTGCATTTGAATAACCCTCTCTTTGCTTGGCGGGTGAGTACTCATCGCATCGGTTAAACTTGCTAAAATTTTGTTGGAAGAAGACTTAGCCTTCTGTTCCATAGCATAAAGTTTATTATAGAAACGTCCCACATGATCTTTATGGTAACCAGCTCGATTAGAAGTTTTAAAGCCAACCCGATCCGCTTCCATCTCATCTTCTCGGCTATTTGCCATAAATGCATATTTTTGAATTAATAAGCCACCAGTGGTTCCCGCAATGGCCCCAAGTTTAGCGGCATTTTGTAAACATTCATTGTCCTTTGGCTTACACATCAATTTTCCCAAACCATATCCAGCTGCGCCACCAACAAGTCCACCTAAAAGTGTATACCAAATGGATTTGTCTTCTTCCCTTTTTGCAAGCTCCATTCTTTCGGCAGAATGTCTTGCAACGATATGACCAACTTCATGGCCAACTACTCCTGCCAGTTCCGCTTCAGAATCTGCCATTTCAATCAGTGGAGCCGTTACGAAAACAGTACCAGCAGGAAGGGCAAAAGCATTTACATAAGGAACATCAACAACGGTAAAACTATATCGGTAAGGGTTTCCACCCAAACCATTGCTGGCAACGATTCGATTTCCTAAATTGCTCATATAATTTTGCAATTTTTGATTTGGGATCGCCGGATAATCTTGTTTCATCTTCGGTAAAACTTCTTGGGTTAATTTACGCTCATCCGCTGGACTTAAACTAATTTCCTGTCCTTCATTACTACCCTCTCTGTATCGGTCCGCGTTTCCTGTAGCACAAGCGGCTAGCAATAAAGGTAAACTCTGGATAAAAGCTCTTCTACCAGCTTGGCTGGAGGTAAGCTGTCTTAGGTTACTATCAAGCTGATTTAAAACTGGGTCTCTCATGATTAACTCCTCAATAGATATGCAAAAATAGCTAATCTAAGCCTTGGAAGCAACGGCTTTATATGAAGAATGACTTTTCATTGCATAGTTTTGAAATAGTTTTTGAAAACTAACGAAAAAGATTAATTCAAACTGCAATTCCTGTTATCGTAAAATTATGACAAGAATTAATAAATTCAAAGAGCAGTTTGATAATCAAGGTGGATTTAATCTCGTTGAATTGATGATTACTGTAGCGATTATCGGAGTTCTCGCTGGAATGGCAGTTCCAAACTATACGGAAGCCATGTATCGTGTAAGAGTGAAGACCACAATAAGTCAGTTAACTCAGTTAGCAAAAACACTTCATGCTTTAAGACTGGTAGAAGACAAAGTTCTTTTTGATCTTACTTCCAGTCATTGTATACGTTGTGATTTTGCAGCCGTTGGAAGCAGCTCAGACTCCTGGGTTTTAACGGCTGCTGATTTAGCAGACTACGATGCCTTAGGTATGTCGGGGCCAATACGAGATGCCTGGGGGCAGGTATTTTTAATCGATGAAAACGAGCAAGATACAGTGAAAGACGCCTCCTGTAATCATGATGGTATTACTTCCGTTGGCAGAAATCGTATTTACGAAAGAGGCGAGAATCACCCACCAAACGGTGACGACATAAGACTTTGGTTACCATTTTATAGAAAAAAAGACTCCACCTGCGTAGTAAAGCCCTTTATTCAGTTGGGACCAAATGTTTACCAGTAAACCTTTTAAAAAATTCGCTTTGTACAAAGCGGTAATCCTACAAACAATATTCACTTGATTAAACAAGGAAATAAAAATCACTCCTAGAAAAACCAAACATTTGGAGGAGGTTTTTCTAGGAGCGTAGAGAAGAATTAAAACGTCACTTTTATTTCAAATGATTCCTTAGCCAGAGATCATTTGATCTTCAAATGCACTCAAACCAGCTTTTGCTCCCTCACCTACTGCAATTACAATTTGTTTGTAAGGCACAGTGGTGACATCACCGGCGGCATAAATTCCTTTTACATTTGTTCTGCATTTCGCATCGACGACGATTTCACCAAAACGGTTTTTCTCGACCAATTCACCTAAGAAAGATGAATTTGGAATCAATCCAATTTGTACAAAAACACCATCAAGCTCATGCGTCACTAGATCTCCCGTTGCACGGTCTTCATAACGAAGAGCTGACACTTTTGATCCATCCCCGACTACTTCATGAGTTCTCGCATTTTTAATAATTTTAGCGTTCGGTAAAGACTCTAATTTTTTCACCAAAACAGCATCTGCTTTTAAAGTATCATTGTATTCAAAAACAGTTACAGATTTCACAATACCTGCCAAATCAATGGCAGCCTCCACACCAGAGTTACCACCACCTACAACAGCGATGTCTTTTCCTTTATAATATGGGCCATCACAATGTGGACAGTATGCAACCCCACGACCTAAATGATCTTTTTCACCAGGTACACCTAGCTCTCTCCATTTAGCACCCGTAGCTACAACTAAACCTTTGGTTCGAATCGTTTCGCCTGTATTTAATTTCAGTTCTTTTACATCTCCATTCACTACTTCTGTAACAAGGCGATGCTCATACAAATCTATATCATAAGACTCTACGTGCTTTGCTAATGCAGCCGATAACTCAGGCCCTTCTGTGTATGGAACAGAAATAAAATTTTCAATCCCTTTCGTATCCTGCATTTGTCCACCAACCACTTCACCTATGATTGCTGTTTTCAAACCTTTTCTTACGGTGTAGATGGCTGAGGAAACCCCTGCTGGACCAGCCCCTAAAACAACTACATCATAGTCTCCCAGGTCTATAGGCTCCTGATTAAGTTCACCTGCTCCATATTCTTTTTCTAATTTCTCTAGCAATTGACCAAAATTGGTTTTTCCAGAGTGAATCATACTTTCATCTTTTATTACTGAAGGTACCCCTTGTACTCCAAGCTTATCTATTTCTTCTTGAATGTATCCACCATCAACCGTTTCATGTTGAAAATTCTCGTGATGAATCGCCATTAAGTTTAGCGCCTGAACGACATCAGGACAATTTTCACAACTTAAAGACATAATGGTTCTTAATTTTACCGGCCCTTTGATGGCTTTCACTCGATTTAAAATCAATTGGTCAGGCTGCTTACCTTTTCCATCAGAGTTTAAAATCGCCAAGATCAAAGAAGTAAATTCGTGTCCTCCTGGAATACCTGTAAAAGAAATCCCGTTTGGCTTATCATTATGCTCTATATGAAAGTGTGGGTTTTTAGAATTATTTCCAGAAGAACGAGCTTCAATTTTATCGGAAGTACTAGCTACAGCTTCTAACATCTCTACAAGCTCAGATTGCTTTGCGTGAGAGCTGTTATCATAAACTAAGGTAATCTTCCCTTCCAGAGCAGAATATACTGATTTCAATTGTTCTAACATAGCATTATCTAACATTTTAGTCCTCCTCGGGGAAATATAGGGGCACTTAATGTACCCCTACTAAATTAATTACCAGCGGCTTAGATTTTACCTACTAAGTCTAAACCTGGTTTAAGAGTCTCAGCACCCTCTTCCCATTTTGCAGGGCAAACTTCATTCGGGTTTTTAGCGATGTATTGAGCTGCTCTTACTTTACGAAGTAACTCATCAGCGTTACGGCCGATTCCGTTATCGTTTACTTCAGCCAATTTGATTTGGCCTTCTGGATTAATTAAAAAAGTACCACGGTAAGCTAAACCAGCTTCTTCGATATGAACGCCGAAATCACGAGTTAATTTACCAGTTGGATCCGCAAGCATTGGGTAGTTGATCTTTTTGATTGTCTCAGAAGTATCGTGCCAAGCTTTGTGAGTGAAGTGTGTATCCGTAGAAACTGAATATACTTCAACACCCATTTTTTGGAACTCTTCATATTTGTCGGCCATGTCACCTAGTTCAGTTGGACAAACAAATGTGAAATCCGCTGGGTAAAAGAAAAGAATTGACCACTTACCAAGAAGATCTTCATGTGTTACAGTTTTGAAATCATCTTTGTGGTAAGCTTCTACAGAAAATTCTTTTAATTGGCTATTTACTAAAGTTTCCATTTTTCCTCCTAATATGTTTGTAATGGATGTACCCACTTTAAGGCATAAGCAAGGCTAGGGCTAATTCATAAGGAATATTATTTGATAGGATAAAACTATCGCTTAAAGATTGGGCGATAGTTGTTATAAGTACCTGGAATTATTATATTAACTCAATTTTAATATTTTTATGCGCACCTGACAAAAGCCCAATGCGTAATTTTTAAATGAGACGAGGCACTAGATAGGCCAAGTTAAGCCATTACTTTTTCCTGAAAACTTAGCAGTGTTGAAATGGCGCACTGCCCGACTGAAATCAGCAAAATGACATCATTCACATAAGTTTTTGTGGCTACCAACTTTGTATATTCCGGAGAGGCCATAGTCTTTAGAACGTTGGCACCAATAGCGAAACTCATCAGAGCCAATTTTTCCAAAACTCTTTTCGACACTACTTTTGAAGCCCATTATAGCGACAGGAATCACAAGCCCTTGCTCATCGTAAAAGTCAAATGAGTCTTCAAACACTATTTCCTTTTTGATAAACTTCGCTTTGAAATCACTAGTTTTCTGAAATAAATATTCTTTTGCAAGAGTGCTACCTAGCTCTTTTACTTCTATAACGACCGGCTTATAAAAACCACAATCAAGAACCTCATCAAGAAAGCTTTCAAAAATCGGTATTTTTTCATCTATGCTGTTGTATAAATTTAAAAGTAGTAAGTCCTCGATATCCAGTTTCGAAACTTCTAGGCTTTGATACTTTCCATTGTACTTTTCCTCTAAATACTCAATGGTCTGCTTTGACTGATTGGCTATTGGTGTTTTGCGCTTTGTTTTACGATCATGAAAGATAAATAACTGATGATCTAAACTTTCCCTTATGTCAAATTCCAAATATTTTAACTTTGAACTCTTTTGGTACTCTGACTGGCAAAGACTTCTCAGGGAAGAGATTGAGTTTTCAGGTAAATGAGTAAAAATATCACCACCTGCTCTATGTCCCCAGTTACCAGCGAACAATTCAATACTAATTAAAAGACTACATAAACCCGCTACAAATTTCATATGTATTTCCTCTATGTGTATTTACAGACAGTAGCTTTTTCAACTTAATTTCTTATTTAAAAATCTATTCATTCCTCTAACAATTTTTCTGTTTTTTGCACCACGTTTGACCTTCTTGCATAGTGGGCCATTCGAATTTGATGATCTTTATCTATCAGAAACACAGCGGGCCTAGCAAATTCTTCATCGGTTAATTCAAGACCAAACTTTTTAATAATTGCTTGCTCTGGATCACTGGCCATCAGATAAGACATCTGCTCCTTGGCTTTCCATTCACGAACCCTCTCTAAGCTTTCATTGGTTACCACAAGTACCGTAACATTCTTACGAACTTCCTTCAGCCAACGATGAACTGAGCCCATATGACTTCGACAAAACATACACCAAGTCCCACGAATGAAATTCAACATCAAAGGACCACGCTCTAAAATTTGCGATAAAGGTATAGTTCTTCCATCCATCAGAAGAGCTTCAAACTCAGGAGCGTGATCTCCCACCTTTAGAATAGTAGGCAGTGACTTATAGGATTTTTCAAAGTGATTAATTACTCCCATTTCAAGCTCCTTCTAAATAGGAAAGTTACATTACATCAATTATATCTATATCCTGTCTCTTTAAGGATTTTACTGACTTAGGTAGATTCTCTATTATTATTTTCTCTAAAGACTCTATAATACTTTCCTTTAAAAAGCTTCGTGAATATATCAGGCTCACTTCTCTTGTAGGAACAGGTTTTTTAAACTTTTTTAAGTAAGTATTTTTCTCATCAAGGTTTAGCTCTGCCGCAGCTAATTCAGGCAAAAGGGTGTATCCAGACCCCCGCTTAATGATATTTTTTAAGGTCTCAAGATTTCCCCCAGCAAATTCTACGTTATCTAAAATGCTTCTTTTTCTCTCCAATGAGCATATCTTTAAAACTTGATCTCTAAAGCAGTGCCCTTCTTCTAGCAGCCAAAGATTTTCACTGGATAGATCCGATTCTGATATTAATTTACGATTTGCTAATGGGTGGGATTGAGAAACATAAGCATAGAACGGCTCAAAAAATAAATGACGCTCGATCAAGCGATCATTCCCTAAAGGCGTAACTAAGAGGCCTGCGTCTAATTTATCATTTAATAAATGCTTCACAATGTCTTCAGTCTTAAATTCATTAATCTTTAAATTTACCTTTGGAAAACTCTCGGAAAACTCTTCAATAAAAAGAGGAATTACATAAGGAGAGAGGGTCGGTATCACTCCTAAGTGAAAATCACCTTTGGGCTCCAATACACCTTGATTTGCAATATCAAAAACCTTTTTGTGCTCGCGTAGTACATTATGAGCTTGGGCTAAAACTTCTTTACCCACTTCTGTAGTTAGAATCGGTTTCATAGAGCGATCAAAAATCACAACACCAAGCTCTTCCTCTACCTTTTGAATTTGCGTCGAAAGACTTGGTTGCGAGACATGACACAGCTCTGCTGCTTTGCCAAAATGACCTTCCTGTTCTACGGCAACTAAGTACTCTAATTGAGTAATGGTAGGCATACTTTCCTCGATAGCTTAAATCTATTAAATTCTACTTCATGATCTTAACAGTGTATCGAGAACAGTCAAAAACTTTTCTATTTAGGAGTGGTGAGCGCATTTTGCCTTGCTATAGCTTTGTAGTACTCCCCACTTGGTCTCAATTTTCTTTCAAAATTTTTATAGTCCACTTCATAGAGACCAAATCGCGGTTCAAAGCCTTCAATCCATTCAAAATTATCCAATAAAGACCAATACATATAACCTTCAATTGGAAGCCCTTCTTGAATCATTTGCCAAATCTCTTTTAAATGTAGATATATAAACTCAGATCTTTTTAAATCTTTATGATCAGCAATACCATTTTCAGTTATAATCATTGGTAGTCCAGGAAAACGTTCATTCAAAGACCTGGCGACCTTAGACAATCCCTCAGGATAAATTTCCCAGCCTAAATCGGTGTGATCCCCTTTAGGATTTGGAATTGGCTCGAAGCCATTAGGATCAGAAGCATTAAATTTAATCATGTCTCTTGAATAATAATTTAGGCCCAAAAAATCTTGAGAAAACTTCAGGCCATCAACCTTTGCTTTGTAAGTTCCGATGATTGGTAAATTTACTCTATAAACTCCAGTTTCAATTGCTTTTAAAAAGGAATTATTAAAAAAACGATGAGACACGTTTGCAATTATATGATCAATCGGGTGCCACCAACGATAAGCTTCGAAAACTCTTAAATGATGGGCAAAACCTACTTTCAATGTTCTATTTTTCTGTTTTGCTGCTGCTTTTAAATAATGATATGCCTTGGCATGAGCTTTCAAAACCCCATGGGCGGCAACCATCGTTGCCTGAGTATCGGTTTTTCCAGGAGGAAACAAACCAGCTCCCCATCCTACAGTTATAAAAACCATAGGCTCATTAAAAGTAATAATCCAGTTAAGCTCCTCGCCTAAATTTTCATAGACTAACTTGGTGTAATTTAAAAACAATTCAGTAGATTCAGGATTTTCCCAAGCTCCCATTTCCATAAACCACTGAGGATGGGTGAAGTGATGTAAGGTAAGCATAGGAGTGATTCCTGCTGCAATTAAAAGGTCTATTTCCTTTTTATAATGCTTCAATGCGAGATAATCAATTTTTCCTCTTTGAGGTTCTATCTTTGCCCATTCAATAGAAAATCGATACATTCTAACACCAAGGTCTTTGATCAGCTGGGTGTCTTGCTCTAATCGATTCCAATGATCGGTAGCTGCCCCACTAACTTCATCCTTGGCGATTTTCCCCTCTTGGTGCTCCCAAAACCACCAGTCAGAATTTTCATTGTAGCCTTCAATTTGATGTGCTGAGGTGGCCACTCCCCATAGAAAATTATCTGGAAACTGCATTCTTTCCGCCTTAAGCTGAACGACTAACAAAACAATGATTATAAAATACTTCATGCCAGTAGATTATCAAAGTCATTCATTGCATCCCATTCAGATCTGCAGATTGAAGACACTAGCTTTATAAACTATGTAATTTTAGGTAGTAAATACAATTCTCAGCAAGATCTGCACGCTTCTTAAT
>JAYZXX010000085.1:0-5034 GCA_036140815.1 Bdellovibrionota bacterium
GAATTTTGTTCTTTCTTAGCATCCTAGGACTTGTTGCTAACTATTTGATGCCTGAAGGGCTCAGCTTAAGCATGTTTTTAATTTATATGGCATTGAGCTTTTTTTGTGTAGGAATTCTTTTTGGAAACTTTAACGCCTTGGCACTACAGCCATTGGGGCATATTGCAGGAGTGGCAAATTCTGTAATTAGCGCTGTTCAAACAGGAGTCTCTGTACTTGTAGGTAGTTTGATTGGTAGTTTTTATTCTGGAGATGTGTTTCCACTTGTTTTTGGTTATTTGTGTTGTAGCTTTGTTTCCATTCTATTGGTCGAATGGGGGAGTAGAAGAAAAGTAGCTAAGTCTATGCCTAGTTGAAAGCCTTTTCTTGTATATGTAGCTGTTCCGAATTCCTATTATTTATTTTGAAATTATTTTTCAGAAGCTAACATCAAAACAATATCAAACTTTGTGTTTGGGTGATTATGATCGATTCTCAATTCTCCTTGCTGAGTTTCGAGAAGATTTTTTGATATGGATAGGCCTAGGCCTGTTCCTTTGCCAATCGGTTTTGTGGTATAAAAAGGCTGCATAATTTCATCGGATATTTCTTTTGGAATTCCGCTTCCTGAGTCAATGACTGATAAAATTACTTTGTCCTCTTTGATCGAGCTTACAATTTGTATCCATTTGTCTTCAAGCTCTTCAACAGCATCGTAAGAGTTATTCAATAAATTTAAGAGAACTTGTGAAATTTCATTTGGCCGACATAAAACCTTTGGATTCGAGTTTTCTTTCACATTGAAAAAAATTTGATGATTCTTAAATTTTTCCTCACATACAGAAAGAGTATTTTCAATGATTTCGTGCAAACTAGTCTCTACAGCAGGGTCCGAAGTTGCCTGCCTTGATAGACTTCTCAAGGATTGAATGGTTTTGTTGATTCGAATCACTGTATCATCAATTGTTTTGGTGGATTTTAATATTTTATCTCTATTTGGAGACTCTGAATCTATTTCTCTTAGTAAATTTCTTGAAGCCATCTTTAAGATAGCTAATGGATTATTTACTTCATGAGCGATGCCACCGGCCATTTTGCCTAGGGATGCTAGACGAGCGTTGTTGATCAATCGTGCTCTATTCTCGGTTATGGTTTCATATTGAGCTGCGATGGTATCCATTTTGTATTTTAAGTGTTTGTTCTGACGAAAAAGAATCATCTGCGACATTACTTGGTTCGCCAAAATTTGGAAAATGTGTTTTTGTTCATCGGTCAAAGAATTTGGTTTATGGTCAATCATACACAGGGTGCCCACTTTGTAGCCGGTAGGAGTTTTCAGAGGACAACCGATGTAGTATATGACTTTAGGTTCGCCGGTAACCAATGGATTGTCTGCAAAACGTTCGTCTTGCATCGAGTTCTTTATTTCGAAAATTTCATCGCCTAGGATTGCATGTCCGCAGAAGGACACATCCCTTCCTGTTTCACAGGCGTCTAAGCCTTGCTTGCTTTTAAACCATTGGCGTTCGGCATCGATTAAACTTACTAGCACGATAGGCATATTGAATAGTTTTTGAGCCAATTCGGTCAATTGGTCAAATTCGACTTGAGCCTCTGAATCAAGAATTTCAAATGACTCTAGCTCGTCTAGTCGTTCAAGTTCGTCTATGGGCAACAGAGGTGCTTTCATAGTGTTTGTATCGGTACATATAAAAAAAATTTTTATAATAGATTTTAAAATATTAAGTTCTTTTAATAAATTGGGCTTAGGTGGAAAAAGCTCTTATGGACTTTCAACGAGTTGTTCATATTAGCGTATTTTTTGAAGCTTATTACTAAGAACTAAATACAGATGAAAGTAGGGGGAGCATGGATGGGGCAATGCTTGCCAGAGCAATCTAGTGACTACTCTGGCTTTGATAAATTAGCGAATAGAATTTTGAGATTGAAGATGTAAGAAATGACTATGCTTTTCGTATTGCGTAACAGCATCAGCTACTATCTGCTCTTTCGTATAACCAAATACATCATAGTCTTGTCCACCAGACTTTAAAAAAACTTCGGCTCTGAAAAACTCTTTTTGATTTTGGTCTGCATATTCTGGAGTTTCAAAGTTTCGCAAAGAGATTTCATAGATGAAGTCGTCATTTACATCTCCTTTGCTAATAAGTAGGCGAACAAAGTTTTCTTTGTCCACTAATTCTGCATGAACTCCGTTGTTAATTAACTCGTTTTTAACATCTTGTAGAGCAGGGAAAACGATTTCTTTTAAAAATACTTCTGCTGAATTTTGAGATGGATATTTTATAATGGCAGATAAGCGTTCTTTCCAGCTTGCATTCGCTTGAGTGTATTGCACACTGGTTGTATGGTTTTGTACTGAACTTAAGAGTAAGTGATCCTCTTTTAGTGCTTTCAGTAAGCCTATAGTTCCTATGCCTATCATAATGATCATTGGAAAGGCAGAGGCAATGGTCATAGTTTGTAAAGCTTCTAGACCACCGGCGAGAAGCAATACAGCAGCCACGACACCTTCTGTTACGGCCCAAAAAATTCTTTGCCATACCGGAGGCTCTTCTGCACCGCCAGAAGTTAAGGTATCAATTACCAAAGAGCCAGAGTCAGAGGAACTAACAAAAAATGTGATTACCAAAAGAACGGCTAAAAGGGAGAGAGCGGAAGAAAACGGGAAATGCTCTAAAAACTTAAATAAAGCTACCGGAACATTGCTATTCACGGCTATCAGTAAATCTTTTGCCTTATCTTCTAGAGCGAACTTTATGGCCGAATTTCCAAATACTGTCATCCACAGAAATGTAAAACCAGTTGGAACAAAAAGTACACCAACCATGAATTCACGAATGCTACGCCCTTTTGAAATTCGCGCAATGAACATCCCTACAAAGGGAGACCAAGAAACCCACCATCCCCAGTATAGGAGTGTCCAACCACCAATCCATGAATCCTTTTTATCATAGGCATACATATTAAAAGTTTTATAGATGATATCGGATAAATATGCCCCTGTGTTTTGTACATAGGCCTGCATGATATCTACCGTACTACCTAAAAGAAGGATCGCGCCCATTAAAAATACGGCCAGTATAACATTGATTTGGGATAGTTTTTTAATCCCCCCATCAAGTCCTAGAACAACGGATACGGTGGCAAAGGCTGTAATGATAGCAATTAATATAACTTGTACTACTGAACTTTGCGGTAGTTCGAAAAGATAGTTTAAGCCGGCATTAACCTGGGCAACTCCGAAGCCTAAGGATGTGGCTACACCAAACATTGTTCCAATAACAGCAAATGTATCGATCACATCACCGATTCGGCCGTGAATTTTTTCACCTATGAAAGGGTAGAGGGCAGAACGAGGAAGTAATGGGAGGTTTTTTCTGTAGCTAAAGTAAGCGAGAATAACGGCGAGCAATGCGTAAATTCCCCAAGCGTGTAAACCCCAATGGAAGAAACTGATCTTCATAGCTTCTTTGGCACTTTCAATGCTATTAGCTTCACCTATGGGAGGGGCACTAAAGTGCATCATTGGCTCTGCTACTCCAAAGAACAATAAACCAATTCCCATACCTGCAGAGAACAACATAGCAAACCAAGAGGTGTATGAATAGTCAGGCTCTGAGTGGTCGGGACCTAGTTTAATATCCCCCAACCGACTCATCATCAAAAAGATACAAAAGAATAATATTGAGCCTACAGAAAGAATGTAGATCCAACTAACTTTTTGAATTAACCATGATTGAACCATATTAAAGAAGTTCGATAGGCTTTCAGGGAAAAATGCACCGGTGATTGTAATTAAAAAGATAAAAATGGCAGATGAGAAAAAGACGTTTTTATTGATATTGTTTTGCAAAGAAATGGTTTGCCTCCACGAAAATTTCTTTAAATTTGAATGCCTTAAGGCTAACAAATCATGATTCATAGGGCTAGGCTGATTTTCTCAATATCGCTGTATTTTATATATTACAATGCTCTACGAAAATTAATCAGAATATGGCTTCGAATTGAAGCGACTTCTTAGAAAAAGCCTTAAAGTCATTGACAGACAGGGCTATTTTGAAAGCTTAATAGGCAGAATTAAACTCATCTTCTTTGGAAAATCTTGTCTTAGTTTCCAAGTATTGATAACTTTAGTGGTTTACTGAACCAGAGGATAAAAATGAAAAAAATCAATACAGCCATTCTAGGCTTTGGATTGTCAGGTAAAATATTAAATGGACAACTCATCGCAGCTCTTGAAGACTTCAATGTAACAAAAGTTTTAACTAGCCGTACTGAAGAAGTAGCTAGTTTATTTCCAGGGGCAATTTGCATTAGCGATGTGAAGGAAGCAATCGATGATTCTAATATTGATCTTATAATTAATTGTGCTCCTAATGAGTTTCATTTTTCCTATAGCTTGGCAGCTCTCGAGGCAGGAAAACATGTGGTCGTTGAAAAGCCCTTCGTCAATAATATGGAGGATGGCGAGAAACTAATTTTGGCAGCCCAAAAAGCCAATCGTTTTTTAAGCGTGTTTCATAATCGCCGTTGGGACTCTGATTTTTTAACGGTAAAAAAAATGATAGAAGCAGGTGAGTTAGGAGAGATCAAGCAGTTCGAATCTTACTTTGATCGTTTTCGTCCCACCTTGACAGAAGGGCAATGGCGTGAAAAAGCAGGCCCGGGAGCAGGAGTCTTGTTTGATCTAGGGCCTCACTTGATCGACCAAGCTCTTAATTTGTTTGGAAGACCTGAAAGTTTAATCGCTGACGTTGAATCTCAGAAAGGTCACGGAGTAGATGATTATTTTCATCTAGTTTTAAAGTATAAAGATATGCGAGTAATCCTTCATGCCTGTACTTTTTCTGGAGTAAGTCCAAGGTTTAAAATTTTGGGAAGCGAGGGAAACTACATTAAATATGGTATGGATCCTCAAGAGGCATCGCTTCGAGCGGCTGTTTCTCCATTAGAAGAAAATTTTGGTTTAGAAAAAGAAGAAATTTATGGTGATCTCTATCGGTTTAAAGATAAAGAAGCCTTGGTGGATAA
>JAYZXX010000086.1:0-5867 GCA_036140815.1 Bdellovibrionota bacterium
AGTGATTTCTTCTTCATTTTTGTATTTGTCCAAGATGTCATTAAGCAGGCAATCAGTATTACCACGATAGGGTTTGTTAAAGTGAGTCTTGTATCCAGACTTTATCAAAATTTTTTTTAAGTCTTTTGCTAGACTCAATTCTTTCGGAATATCTTTTCTAAATAAAATCCCAATTTCAGTAGTCCTTGTTTTATCGTTAAAGATAGGCGAGAAACTATGAATAGAGAGAATGATAACTTTTTGTCCTTTTGATAACGATTTTTCTACTTCAGTTTCAATTTTACTACGGTATTTTTGATAGTCATTTATCAAAGTGAAAACCTCAGATTCAGTTAAGAGTTTTCTAATTGTAGGTTTCATCGCCTGATTATTTAAATTTCGATTATAGTCAATGATCAAGCGGGTGATATGGTTCGAAAAAACTTTTGCATTGTATTTGGACTTCAAGAATTCACAAATTTCAAAAGCGCCAGCATCCCATCCCTCGTGGGAATGAAGTTTTTTTCTGGGGATTTTAATTTTTCTATTTAGAAATGCCGGAATTTCATAACCGGCGTGTTCACAAGTTAAAATGATTTTAGTTTTCAAAGAACTTACCTTCAGCTAAACATTTACATAGCTCCTGATAGATTGACTCTATGCTTTCACTTCTTTGAAGAGAGCTTTTGATTCTTGTTGAAAGACTTCCAATTTCAAGAAGATGACTAAGACTTTCTTTGGCTTCATACTCATCTTCGGCATAGTCCAGACGCTCAAACAGAGACTTTAACAAGTCTTTCGCTGAGACCTCTTCGGTAAAGCCAAAACAACTCAGGTACTCTAAATTTACAGTTTTGGCAGACTCAGCCTCTTTTACATTGGCTTCAAGAGCCTCACGTAAAATATCTGTGCTGATCGCTTCAATTTTTTCCAGGCCGATCCACTCTTCATTCACTAAAGTCTTGATCGCTTTCACCCAAAACAATGCGATTGCTAAATCGATTTGCGGGCATTCTTGCACATCAGCTAAACGAATTTCAATACATCCTCTTTCAAACTTTGGAATTGCTCCTCTGGAGTTTAACCATTCCTCTTGCAGTACGTCTAAAGTGTCCAATGGACGAATATCGGCATACATAGGCTCAAGGACTTTCTCTTGATACTCTTGTTTTGATTTAATTAGTTCGGGAATGGCTTTACCAATAATGCTTGGTATACGTCTTTGGTTTTGTAAATAAAAGCCTAGACGACTACTACTGTTTTTTTGAAGTTTCCCCTCAACAATGGGGGAGCTTGAGGATAAAGCTGGAACCAATGGCAGAAGAAAACGAATTGCCGAATGAAGCTTTCTAAATTCCTCGTCACTATCAAAAGAAATGTTAATGTGTAAACTTTGAAGGTTAGACCATCCATGTCCTTTACAACCAAAAATACGGTCGTAAGAGCTATAGATCTCATTGTTTTCATGAGGCCATAGTCTTGTTTCTATGTCTGGATTCATCAAAGGATGCATAGCACTTGGCATCAGTTGGGCATTATAAATATCCAACTCCTGGTTGATGCGACGAACTTCCTTTTTGAATTCATCTAGAAGTGGCCAAATTTCAGGCTCGGGCTTGTTGTTTTTTACTTCAATGACATGCGCAACCAATTCATTGGACCAGTCCACAACTTGGTTTTCAATCACATTGGTATAGCCAGAGTTAATTTCCTCAAAGACTTGGTCAGCGATGGGTTTAACCATTAGGCTGTCTTTATCCACGATCATATATTCTAGTTCAATGCCAAATACTTCTAATAATTTATAATTCATTTTTATCTACTTTCAAGGCGTTGCAAAAACACCGACATAATTTTTGAGTAAAGTTGGTATCCTATGATTCTATCCTCGTAGGATTTTTCGATGGAAGGGTTATCGTTAATTTCTATGATATAATATTGGCCATCTTTTTCTTTGATATCAACCCCATAAAGGCTATTACCAATTTCTTTACAGGCTTTTTGCGCTAATTTAAGAACTTCATTTGGAACCTCGGATAGTGGTAAGCAATCCACCGAACCTTCTTTGGTTTTTCCGCCTTCTCGATCAATGATTTGCCAGTGGCCTTCGGCCATATGGTATCGACAAGCATAAAGTAATTCATTATCTACAACTCCAATGCGCCAATCAAAATCCGTTTGTAAAAACTCTTGTAAGATTAAAAGGTCCGATTTTTTGAAGTATTCGGCAGCCTGCTTTTTTAAGTCGTCCAAGCATTTTACTTTCTTAACCCCGGCTGAAAACGCGCTATCCGGTTTCTTGATAATCAAAGGGAAATCTTTAAATTCATCTAGCTCTGTATCTTTGTGAATGATCCATGTTTTCGGGGTAGAGAGGTTTTTCTTCGCCAACATATCGTGAAGGTAAACTTTATTACAACATCTCAAAATAGATTGGGGGTCGTCCATGACCACTAAGCCTTCGAGTTCCGCTCTCTTGGCAAATTTATATGTATGATCGAAAACACTGGTTGTCTCTCTAATAAAGAGTGCGTCAAAACGACTAAGCAAACTTATGTCTTTGGGACCTATCAATTCGGCGTTCATTCTTAAATCTTTTGCTGCTTTAAGGAAGAGCTTGATGGCACCTGCGTTAGAAGGGGGAAGTTCCTCTTCTTCATTTACTAGAATAGCAATGTCGAAACGGGCACTTTTCGTTTTTAGCTTTTTAAAAGTTGGTGAACTACCAAAAAACTCTCGAATGGCCTCTTGTAAAAAGGAGTAATGTGCCTTTGGTACTTCATTAAATGAAATGGCGTTTAAACTTTTTATTCGCCATTCATCGTTTTTACGGTAGCAGAACACTCGAATCAGCGGAGCATGAACAAAGTTAAAGATCTGCTTAGCTAAGCTATTGTATTTGGCTGCAATATTTTTCCCAAAATAGATACTAATCTCAAATTCTTCGCCTTTGATATCTTTCAGCGCTTTTTGTAGGGCACTAGAAATGGATTCAGAGAGAATTTTTAAGCTGTCTTTATTTTGTAAGTCGGAAATGCTCGATACACTTGGCAAAGGACGTTGTTTACGTGCCTCTGCTAGTAAGGAAACATAGTAACCTCGCTTACAATAAGAGTAGTCATTGCAAAGATTAAATACTCGAATTTGACCATTTTCTTCGGATTCATTTTTTAAATACTCATCAGCCGTTATGGCCTTACAGTCATCTCCTAAATCTGCAAAGAAGGGGATTTGGGTTTTATTACTTACGACAATTAAATTTTTCATTGTTTATACTTTTTTAAAACTGAGGATATTGGCGTCATAGGTAATCACTCCAATTAAAATGGAATTGATTAAATGCCTACTGCGAATCCAATACTTTTGTTGACCCTTGTCTAATGGATTGGTTTTTAAAGGATCGGTGATTTCGACTTTGTCTCTCTGTGCTGAAATACCGCTTAAAACCACAAAGTGGCCTTGAGGGTATCCCTTTACATCATCTTCGACACAGGTCTCGTTAATTTCTCTTTTTGACATATATAGATAACTGGCGCTCAGTCCACAAATGACTGGTCCGTTATTTTCCATGATTTTATATAAAAACTTTTCGTCTAAATCTGCAAATGAAATCTCACCACCTAGATCAATAAACTCGGCATATTTTAAGGAAGCTTCTGCCGTCTTTGTTCCCTTTTTAAATTTAGCCTGCGCACGAAGTTTTTCTGCCATTTGCTTTTGGTCCAAAGCAAACCAACTGGGGTCAAATACCTTTAGGTTGTGTGTGTAAATTCGAACTTCTAGTCCTTGCCCAATGGCATGCAGCCCCAGATTTACACCAAGTGTGCCGCCACCTTCGGTGTAGGTGATGGTGTCTATGAGGTCTTCGTGACTTTTGGGAATTTCAAGGTATCGGTAGATTCCGTGAAGACAAGTTGGGCCACAGCTGGTATCCGTTGGCTGTGGGTTTAAAGTAATATCAAACTTTAAATCTTTCATTTTTTTCCTGAAGCATGGCTTCGAAAAGTTGTTACCGCGAGTAGGAAACTACCTCCAACTTTCGGCGCTATGGGAAATAGCTTTAATTATTTTTATTGGCAAGAAAAGAAATTAATATTTTGGGTCTAGCTCTATATCTAAGGGGCAAGGGGAAATGAAAAACTAAACCAAATCTAGGAATTCCTAATGTAAAAGGCCTAAAAAACACTATCCAATTTACAGTAAAGTTCAATTATGAACTCCGTAGAGGCTTTTTGTGATAAGGTTCATCCCCTGATGAAAAAACTTTTGATCCCAATGGCTATTGCCTATCTATTTAATTTACCTACTGTTTTTGCAAATTTAGCAAGAACCAGTTGTGATGTTAGTGGTAGGCAGGAGATCGAATTACGTGATCAAGATCAATGGTTAAGGGATATTCCTGAAATACGATTGAGAATGGACAGCTTCTTAGTGTTCTATTTGAGTGAGCTGGCAAGGGATCCTTGGATCAGTTCATCTCAGCTACTTAAAAACTATATTTCTAGCTTTCCATTAAAGACAGTCTACCGAGCAGTATCACTTGACCGAGTTCAGCTAGATGGCATACGAAGAGAAGGATTTTATTCTAGCCTAGAGCGAGAAAAGTCAAAGAAGGCACCAGCCAGTCTTTCCGGTCCAGAATTGGGTTTTGGTGACTTTATCAGAGATATTGAAGATCAAGTTGTGGGTAATAAATCTAATGTTATTTCTGTATCTATGATTGAACCAATTGCTATTGAAATTGCCAGGCTTTATCAATCCAGCGGGAAAGATATATATCTTTTTCAATTAGAGATTTCAGATTTTTACCTGATTCGATTTTCTCACTTAATCAAGTACATAAGCCCTGAGAAAAACCTGTTAAACCAAGAAGAGTTACATTTTAGCAATCTTATAATCAAAAATGATAAAATCGATAACACAGAGCTTTTCATCCGTCGACATATTCCAGCTGAGAGGATTATTGATTTTCGTAAGCTTTAACTCCTTTTTTTAAAAAACTAAAGGGAAGTATCCTAGTAACTTTCCCTAATATTCTTTGAACCAATCTCTATAGCGCTTTAAATTGATTTTTTTGGAGGGCCAATGCTTGTTAGAGAGATCGATTCCCTAAAAATTCTAATTAGCATTTTCAGAGCCGACTAAGGTGGAATGTTTGTATTAAGCGAGAGGGGCGAAAGCAATAGGTAGTTTTTACGATAGAGTCCTTTTAGAAAGTATCTTTCGAGGATGGGGGAAATGTACAGTTCTCAATTAGCCTTCTGGAATAGAGATTGGCCGCACCGGTGGGTCAAGAGGCTTTAGAAAAAAATTTTCAGTGAATCCGGGCTTCTTAGAAGTCTCAATTTCTCTATTAAAACCCTAGTAAAGCCTATTCACGCTATAAATTTACTCCTATCTGTTTTTAGGTACTAGCACAGAACTGAGAAAGGGACTCCTAGGTGCCGTATTTAGTTAAATTTTTGTAGTCTTTACCTAACCTAAAAGAGTTAGATTCTGCTAGTATAGCAAAAAAATAAGAAGGAATTCATGCGCTATTTAATAATGCTAAGTCTACTTTTTTCGGTAAATCTAATTGCTCAGCAGTCACAATCTTTGTCCTCGCATCGTTCTCAACTGACACGCTTTTTAAACGCAAGGGCTCTACAAGCGGAGGCTGCGATTCGCCAGGGAAATCCAAATCAACAGGATTTATCTTTCCAAAACATGGTTGAAAAAACGGAAGAGATATTAGATAGCAAAGAAGTTCTTTCATTGATTGAAAACAGTCATACATTAAAGCAATACCATAACTTGATGAAGAATCACCTATTGCATATACAGCTGACGAATGAGATCGAAAGTTTTCAAAACCTAAGCTATATGTATCCTCATGAGATGCCTTTTAA
>JAYZXX010000087.1:0-4622 GCA_036140815.1 Bdellovibrionota bacterium
GTTTTTGAACGGCTTCTCAGATTTGAGGAGCCGTTTTTTTTGTAACACTCTTACGAAAAACCACAAAGGCTAAGTCATCTCCAGCTCATATCCTTTTGACTAGTATCTACTTCGAATTCAAAATATCATACGCCTTTTTTGTTTGTTTATACCTTTTAAATACATCCTTAATTCTATATTTACTATTTGGAACTTTTAAGTTTTTAGTGACTTCCCCTTGTTCCACCAAAAAGGCTATGAAAAGAACGTTATCAAAACCTGTTAGTCGTTTTATTTCAGTTCGATTTTTAGGGAAATTCTCTAAAGAGGCATTAACCAATATATCCTCAGTCTTAGACCAAATTTTTTGGTTTAAATACCTGTGTTTTTTCTCGTCTAAACTTAAGGCCATAAAACTCGCAGGGGCTGGAAAAAATGTAATCACATCATCAACATTTATTACAGAGTAACCTAATAGTTCATCCAATACTTCTAAACCATTTTTGAAGCTTTTTCCTGCGGAGACCTCTAAATAATATTCATTGGACCACACCCTATAGTCCCGGCGTTTCCGATATTCAATTTTACCAGTCTCGTCTCCTAAATCATAATCTTCAGCTAACCTAACTTCTAGGTGTTTATAGTTACCTTGAGACTTGATCCAGAGATAAAGATCATAGTATTTTTTCTTTTCTTGTTCATCAGTAGATGCCAATGCTAGGCTAATTAAATAACTAGAAAAATCATAAGCTTCTTCAAAAAATTTACTTTCTTTTTCCCCGAGAGCCAACCAAAGCTCATGTAAAATATCATAAGCTTGCTTACACAAATCTGCTGAGTCCTGACAGGATGTTGCTGAATATATCGTAAACGTTTGGTATTGGCCGAAAAATCGTCTTATCTCCCAGTGACCTCCATAAAAAAGCTTATAATAGGATTTATACTCACGAAAAAGGTAGGGGCACATAAGTTCATTATCTCGACAACCGTTAATGACCCACATTGCCTTCGGTTCAGAGATCATTTTTCGTTCTAAAATCATTTCAAGCACCTTTTCTTGAGAAGGGCTGTTTGTAGTGAACGAATCAAATATTGCTTTAGCCACTTCGTTCTTTCTAATTTGCCAATAAGGATCACTAGACTCATCAAACTCTTTATGAAGTAGTTCTTTGAATACGGTTGCGACTTTTTCTATAGCAGGCACAGCTTGATCTTCGACGTAGGATCTTTTAATGGCTAGACGGTTCTTTATTCCTGAGAATTTTGTTTTCCAACCAGCAACCCTTTCTCTAGATGTCGCTGGCAATTCTAGAATAATTTCTTCTATTCTCAAATCAGTTACACATACTTCTGTGTTTTTGGCTGCTGATTTTCGTTCTATATAAAACCGTCGGCTGATTTGTTCAACATAGGTCATGTATTGATCAAAGTCTCCTCCAATGTATTTTTGAATGAATTCATCAAAATCCAAAAGTTCAGTACAATACTCGATACTTATACTGGTGGGTCTCTTTGTAATCGGGTCTAGAGTTTCATTTCCAGCTTCTTGTCCCTTTGCCTTAAGTAAGTTCGGTAAAGCTAAAAATAAAATTAGCAAATAAATATTAAGTAGCCTCATTTTTTTCTCCTGTTTTCCAAACATTCAAACCAATTGATCTGCAAGCAATAGACATCTTTTTTGTATGTCGAATTATCCTCAATCCAGTGGTTCAATTTTCTTCTAAAATTTTTAATTTCTTCTTTGATTTGCGGTATTAATTTTGGATCAACTGCTACTGTTAAAGAGCTGTGACTTTTTGTTTCTGAAGGGGCATAGTGAATTGACTGATTGGCTAGTCCCAATAATTGTTCTTGCAATTTTCTCAAAGACAAATCATCCACATTTTCATGTGGTAAAGTACTAAGTTGATCAATTCTTTGTACCCATTGCCCATTTTCGTCTAGTTCAATTATTCCCAAACGCAGAAGTTGATTGATAGCCAATTGAACCACTGGGACCGACAGCCCCAATTTATTGGCCACCCACTTCGGACTGCTTTGAAAATCTTTTAACTGAAAACATTCAAGTATCGCGAAGTAGTACCATTGAGCGACAAATTCAAATTTTTCTGCTTCTAAAATTTCAAACTCTTTATCTTTAAAAAGAGATTTTATCTTAGGGCTAGAAATGTTAATTCTTTTACTGATTCCCAATAGTTTTTTTGAACTAAAAACTTTTTCCCCGCGAAAAAACTTACTCAATGCACCTGGGTCGACTTCCAAATACCTAGCATGCGAACGCAAACTATAGTGCGCATTACGACTTTTTCGTTGGAGAAAATCTTGTTCAATATGTTCTTTTAGTGCCTGTAAATCCATGGTCTTTAGATAACAGTTGTGTGTAGTAAATCAAAGGCGAGTTACTACAAAGTGTTGAAGTCTAATTTACAACAGGTAGTTTCTACAAAAGCATATAGAATTTATAGATTTTACCTCTATTGGGGGGGGGCTTTAAATGAGTCTTTTGTTGTTTTAAGGCCAAACTGGCAGATAGGCCTTGAGTAGGCATACTTTTTAGAAGGAAGTAGATGCTTAGGTAAATCGGTTGGTGGGCTACAAAATGGCCATGCTTAATTCTTCTGGGTTTCCAGTTGATCCCCCAATTTCCAAGCCAATTTAAAGTGGAATGCTATTATTTGGGGGGCGGTATTGAGTTCTAGGTATTATGGAATTTTTAAGGAAAAACATACGCCTATCGATGAAGACTCTCCAAGAAAAAGCGTATGTCTTTGCTACTAATCTAGATGAAACTCGATATGGTCTTTTATGAAACTACTAATAAAGTAATAACTATGATCATATCCATCCTGGTATCTTAGCTCTAGTTCTTGGTCTTTATCTTTACAAGCCTTCTCTAAATTTTCACTTAGAAGCTGGTTTGGATAAAACTCATCATTTAAGCCTTGGTCGATGAAAATTTTTGCGGGATGAAGTTTTCCGGATTGGATTAATTCACAAGCATCAAATTCTTTCCAAGTTTCTTTGTTTTCACCAAGGTAGCCAGTGAAAGCTTTTTGTCCCCAGGCGCATTGGCTCGGATTTACGATAGGGGAGAAGGCACTGATTTTAGAAAACACATCTGGGTTTCTTAAGCCAATGACTAGAGCTCCATGCCCACCCATAGAGTGTCCAGAGATAGATATCTTATTCACATTAAAAGAGTCCCTAAGCAAAGACACTAAGTCATTCACAATATAATCGTACATATTGTAATTTTCTTTATAGCCTTCGGTGGTAGCGTTTAAGTAAAATCCCGCTCCTGAACCAAAATCATAAGACTCATGCTCATTTGGCAAGTCTAAACCTCTAGGAGAGGTGTCAGGGCAAATGATCATAGTACTAGAATCTTTTAAATGAAATTGCGCGCCAGCTTTTGTGATAAAATTTTCTTCCGTGCAAGTTAAGCCTGATAGCCAGATGATGGCAGAATCTACTTTTTGTTTTGGTAGAAAGTATGAAAATTTCATCTCTGTATTTGTAGCTTGGGATTGGTGAGAGGCAAAAACCGTCTCACCACCAAATGTTTTGTGTTTTTTGATTACTTCAAAACTCATATTATCCCTCGTGTGAATACTCAATTACGGAGCGAATGGCTTTTCCTTCGTGCATTAAATCAAAGGCTTTATTGATTTCTTCTAAAGGCATTTTAAAAGTAACCAATTCATCCAATTTGATTTCTCCGCTCATATACTTATCCACATAGCCCGGTAATTCTGTTTTGCCTTTAACGCCACCGAAAGCGCTACCACGCCATACACGACCGGTTACCAATTGAAATGGGCGAGTGCTAATTTCTTCGCCGGCACCAGCAACGCCGATAATGATGGATTCACCCCAACCTTTGTGGCAACACTCTAGGGCAGAACGCATTAGATTAACGTTACCAACACACTCAAAAGAGTAGTCCACTCCACCTTCTGTCATCTCAACAATCACTTCTTGTACGGGTTTATCAAAGTTTTTCGGGTTTACGAAATCAGTAGCGCCGAAAGCCTTGGCCATTTCAAATTTGTCTTCGTTAATATCAACGGCAATGATCTTTCCAGCTTTTGCCATCTTAGCACCTTGGATTACTGACAATCCAATTCCACCAAGCCCAAACACTGCAATGCTCGCACCTTCTTCTACTTTTGCCGTGTTAAATACAGCACCAATACCAGTGGTAACACCACAACCTAAAAGACATACTTTATCTAAAGGTGCTTCTTTACTAACTTTTGCTACAGAAATTTCTGGAAGAACTGTGTACTCAGCAAAGGTGGATGTTCCCATATAGTGATAAATTGGTTTTCCATCTTTTGAAAAACGAGAAGTTCCATCTGGCATTAAGCCTTTTCCTTGGGTTTCACGGATGCGTTGGCAAAGATTTGTTTTTCCAGAAGTACAAAACTTACAAGTTCCACACTCCGGAGTATAAAGTGGGATCACATGATCACCAACAGCAACACTTGTTACACCTTCACCGATTTCAGTAACGATACCACCACCTTCATGGCCTAAAATTACTGGAAACAAACCTTCTGGATCGGCACCTGAAAGAGTGTAGGCATCCGTGTGACATACTCCTGTGGCGATCATTTTTACTAGAACTTCCCCTTTTTTTG
>JAYZXX010000088.1:0-12986 GCA_036140815.1 Bdellovibrionota bacterium
CCTTGGTCTTCAATTTTTTCTTACTTTTTTTCCATTTTGCCGACTCCAGAAAGTGGGATTTCAAACCTCTTTTTTACGGCCTAAGCGGCCTTTTTACAGGACTATTACTTAACCCCTACTTCCCTGGGAACCTCAAGATGGGCCTAAAACATTTATGGATAGCCTTTGAGCAACTGAAACAAAATGATTTAGCTTACGGCCCAGAATTAGCAATGCAATCCCCGCTAAGAACTCTCATTCTCTTTACACCATTTTTTATCTTAGCACTTTTTAACTTACTCAGCTGCTGGAAACATAGAAAATCTGAAAAACATAAAATATTATCCTTAGCTTGCTCACTCGCCGCCTTATCACTCTTCGTCTCTATCCGTTTTTTAGAATACGCACCAGCTGTCATTCTTTTCTGCCTAAGCTTTACAGCTTTTTCCAGCATAAATTTAAAATACATCAGATACAGCTCAATAGCCGCTGGTCTTTTTTGTTTAGCGAGCTTTAACCATAATAGGTACCTAGAAAACATTGAATACTTTAAAAAACAAGAAGTTACTTATAAAAGCCTGCTTGCACTCCCACCAAAAAGCGAAAATCACAGGATTTATAACTGTGACTGGTGGGAAGGACAATATGCTCTTTGGTATTCCAAATTTAAAGTACTAGACGTCCTTGACCCATCCCTGTTAATGGCGCAACCAGAACTCTTTGAGCTCTCCTATCAAACCAAACGAGGAAGAAACCCAAATTGGCATACTGATATCCGAGAAAAACTCGATGCCAAATATGTAATTTGCAACTCCAAGCGAGCCTTAATGGATCAAATGTTAAGCTCAGACAAAATAGTCAATAAGTCCCTGTTTCGTATTAGCAAGAATTTGGTACTTGGAATTTTTGAATTGAAATAACTTATTCAGACTCCTTCTCATCCAACATTTTCTTCTTCATCACCAAAACCTCTTCTAGACGTTTCTTCGCGGCCTCTTCCCCTCTTTGCCCCTTATACTTATCCACATAAGACCTCAATGTGACTTCTGCCAATAATAATTTCCCTGCACGAGAATACATTGTGCCGGCCATTTGTAAAAACCAAAACGGACCACCTGAATATGCAGCCTGCTCCAATAACTCACCCGCACGTTGAGGATTTTGATATTCAAATAAGTAATGATAGGAGGCAGAATATGCAAGTTCCCAATATTCAGGAAAGCGCTTCAAGCCTTTTTCAAAGATAATTCTAGCTCCCTCGCGATCATCTACAGCCACACTTAGCATCTCTGCCCCAACCCTATAAACCCGCCTAAACTTTGGAGCAAGATCCGTAATAAGATCAAGCATTTGAAACACCCAGCCTTTATTGCACCGACTTGGTCCTAAAGTTTCCGCTAAAATCTTATCCACACCCAAACCAGAATTCACACTCTTCTCGCCAGAGCTTTCGCAATAGTCAAGGTTTTGAATTACCCTAAGCCAATACAAATCTGCGACAAAATTCGAGAATCCTAAAGAAAACTTTGATTGGTTTTCTAACGGATATAGTTTAGGAACAACAGTTGGTTTTTCTTGGTTCCGACTAGTTGTTGAAAACACAATTATGCTAAAAACGCATAACAAGACCACAATGAATTTCACTCTACCTCCCCCCTTCAGAAAAACAGCTCAAATTATTGTCTTCCATTCATCGCCTTCAGTGAAGCTTTAATTTGACAGACTCAGACATTTTTATAAAAATATCGGCTAGCAAAGGAAAAATATGAATAGAAATCAAAAGGTATATAACTATGCCCTTATTTTTGCGATCTCCATCTATGCACTTTTGCTTATTCAAGCATCTCTAACAAGTCCATTTATTCCAGATGAATTTCAGGTCGCAAAAACTTTGACGCATTTTCGAGATGGATTAGTACCCTATCTTGATTTCAATCCTTACAAAAACGTACTCGCTTACTATTTCCTAACTCCTCTATTTTCAATTTTTACCGAAATCAGCGAGACAATACTGGGTATGCGGCTTTTCCTAATTAGCTTTTTCATTCTCTGCTTTAGCTGTTTTATTATGGAGTTAAAAAAACACTTCCACCCAATAAGCATCTTATTTGTGTCTTTTCTCTATATGACATTAGTCTTCTCAATTGTAAACCTAGCAAATCTAAGAATAGACACTCTTTCATCTGGGCTTCTTTTTTTGATTTTACGTTTCTTCCTGCGAAATGAAAACTTAAAGGCCTGCCTACTAATTTCCATAGCCTTCCTAGCTTCCCAGAAAGCTGCTTTTTATGTATTTTCTTTTTACCCCGCCTTCCTTCTGTCACAACTTATATTGGATAAAAAAAAATTAAAACCAAACTCTTTTGAACTTATAAAGCTATCCATTGTAATGCTCGTACCACTTGGCTTTTATTTTCTTTTTTGGTTTTTAATTGGCGACCCCCATAAATTGTACCATTCAGGAATAAAAAGCGCGGCAGAAATGGGTTTTAAAGCAAATTACCTACCCATGACTAAGAAAGTATGGGCAGATGTATTCTATGACTACAGTGTTTTCACATTCCTTCTTTTTTGGGCCACTGGAAACTCTTTTTTAGAGTTCAATAAAATTGATAAAAGTAAAAAACTCATCCTCTACTTCTCTAGCTTCTTAATCATCAACCTTTGTTTTTATAAATCGCTGTGGCCTTATAACTTTGCGAATTTTTTACCGGTGGCTTTTATTTTAATACCTTGGTTTATTGAAAACTACTTCTCAAAATACAAAATTAGTACCAAAGTCATCCTTACAAGCTGCTCCCTCCTGTTTTCCTCAACACATCTAGGTGTTCTAAAAGATTTTTTCAAACAAAGAAACAAAGAGCAAATCTCAGAAATACAATTAGCAGAAGCAATAGTTGGAAGGGATCACAGCTATCTTTCCTCGTTTTTTTTATTGTTCAATAATGAAAACGCCTTCCCCATCGCTTGGATCGACGATGTTTTTTATGAAAAAACTAGAAGCTGGAGTACTGACCAAGTTGATGACTATATCAAGCTCATCGATTCCAAATCCCCTTATCTATTAATCTACGACAAACGTCTTGCTTTAAATTTAAGACCAGAGTTTTTAGATTATTTAAAAACTAATTTTAAACACTTTAATGGCTCTCTTTACACCCGCTCTTACCAGGTTAATAAAGAACAGACGGAGCTCCAAATATTGAAAGCAGGAATTTACCGTCTTATTGGCAAAACTAAAGCAAAGGTCCATATCAATAATATCCTCGTTAAACAAGGTTCGATTTTAGAATTAGCACCTGATACCTATAAGATAAAAACAAAGGAAAATATTGAATTACAATGGATCCCAGACATCCCAGAAAACTTGATTACCAATTGGACTGGCGAGAAAAAGTTTTTCCCCACCTTCGTAATTCAATAAGTTCCTATTTAAAAAAATTCAAGCAATCTATCTAACGAGACCAAATAGCCAACACATCACATCAAAAATCATAGGATCAAGTAGAACTACAAGGACCGATTCAAAAAAAAACCTCGATCAAAGATCGAGGCTTTATAGCGATTAAAATGTTACCTTTATCAGTCAGTACCATCTTGCACTAAACGAAGATCTTTATTTTGATTAATTGACCATCTATCAGGCTGAGCACCATCTAAATCAGCAGCTGCGAAAGATAAAAAAGTTCTGTTCGTTGAAGAAACAGTTCCCCCCACAGCTGTTGCAGTTGAAACTGGGTGATCAGACCAAGTTTTATAACTACTTGATGCACAAGCTGTTGAACCGGTTGTAGTAACGCAAGCTGGAATATCAAGCACACCAGCATAAGTACTTGGCAAAGTCGCACCATTATCATGTACATCTAGGCGATAGATCAACTCTCCCTCTGGTTTAAAACCTACAACAGCAAAGTTACCTTTATGGATACCCATTTCTGCCATAGTAGCTTTTGCTGAAGTGTAGTACCCACTAAGAAGTGATTTACCACCAGCTTGCTTAGCTTTACGAGTAAATTTTTGGTAGTTCGGTACTGCGATCGCAGCAAGAATACCAATAATCGCAACAACGATCATTAGCTCAATTAGGGAAAAACCCTTATTGTTTTTTGTTAAAAGACGTTTCATTCTTTCCCTCCAGTGATTAACGTTCTTCAATATTGTTAACTAAATTTAATAATTAAAACTTAGTCAAAACTTTCTTAAACCTGTACCCTTATCGGAAAGTGTATACCTTGTATAAATGTTATTTAAGTAAAATTTAAAAAAAGTATCATATTCAAACAAAACACTACCGAAGAGGCTAGGTAATTATTCTCATTTTAAGAACACTTAAAGTATTACTTTAAGTCCTCTTAAGTCTAATCTTCATCCTCATCAGAAGATCCCAGTCCATATTTGTCTACTCGGTATCTCCTCGAACGAAATGTAATTCCTAATAATTTTGCCGCTTTTTTCTTAACACCGTCAGTGTGATGGATAGCCTTAACGATCAATTCTTTTTCAATTTGTCCAAGAATTTTATCTAAATCCACTCCATCATCCGTAATTTCGATCTCATGGGCACTTGCTAGGCGCCTCTCCGCTGTTCCAGCTCTATTCACAGAAACCAGAGGTGGTAAACTTTCTGGTAAAATACTTCCGCCAGCCTCTAAAGCCACAGTACGCTCAATGATATTTTCAAGCTCTCTCACGTTCCCTGGGTAGTTATATCCCTTTAATATTTCCATAGCTTCATCGCTAATCGCGCCAATTCCCTTACCCATACGCTCCGAGTACTTTTTTAAAAAATGCTTTGCAAGCAATGGAATATCATCTGTTCTCTCACGAAGAGCAGGGGTTTTAATATTAATCACGTTCAAACGGTAAAATAAGTCTTCCCGAAACGAACCTTCATTTACCATTGTTTGTAGGTCTCTGTTAGTAGCAGCAATGATCCTTACATTCACCTTCTGATCTTCAGTAGCACCCACCTTACGAATAATCCGCTCTTGAATGGCACGTAGCAATTTAACCTGTATATTCAGGGGAAGCTCACCAACCTCATCTAAAAATAAAGTACCTTCATCAGCCGCTTCGAACAAACCAACTTTGTCAGCTACAGCACCAGTAAAGGAGCCTTTTTTATGCCCAAACATTTCTGATTCCATTAAATTTTCAGGAATGGCACCACAGTTTACCGTAACAAAAGGCTTTTCTTTGATTGGTCCATTATAATGAATGGCCTTAGCAACCACCTCTTTACCAGTACCACTCTCCCCGGTTACCAATACGTTTGTAGGAGACTGTGATACCCTCTCTATCAAATGAAAGATTTGGTGCATGGCATCTGAATTACCTATAATGTTTTGAAAGCTATTACTTACACCTAGTTCACGCTTTAACTGTTTATTTTCTCTCTCTAGAGACTTAGCCTTTAAAGCATTGTTAATTAAAATTCTTACTTCATCAATTTTAAATGGCTTAGTAAGGTAGTCGTAAGCACCTAGCTTCATAGCTTCAACCGCATTCTCGGTAGAGCCGAATGCCGTAATCATCATAAAAGTAGTTTCAGGGTAATTTGCTTTTACATGCTCTAATAGCTCCATGCCCGTTACATTGGGCATTTGTAAATCAGAGATTACCATATGAAAACTCTTGTTCTTTAAAAGCTCTTTTGCTTGTTCTCCATCTTCAGCAAGACTAATCTCATAGCCTTCCTTTTTTAGCATAATGTTTAAAAACTCGCGAATGCTCTCTTCATCGTCAACAACCAAAATTTTCGGTTTCATATCGCTCCCCTTCTCCTATACCAATCGTGTAAAATCGATAATAAACTCTGTACCCTCATCTTTTATCGAGTGAACTGTCACTGCAGCTTGATGAGTTTCTAATATCTTATGTACCGTCGCTAAACCTAAGCCGGTGCCTTTTACTTTTGTTGTATGAAATGGTTCAAAAAGTTTTTCCCTGGTCTTTTCATCCATTCCGCAGCCATTGTCTTTAATGCTCAAGTACAAATGACCGATCTCGTATTTCGTTGAAATATAAAGATGAGCGGGATTCACCTTCTCTAATGCATGATGGGCATTAATGATTAAGTTCAACAAGACCTGTCTTAACTTAGATTCACTTCCCCAAATTTCTTTGCCAGCAGACAAATCCAAATGAATCTCTACTGCTTTTTTCAAGTCTTTATTGAAGCGAAGCTGCTCAACACATTCTTCGATCAAGGCTTCAATATCTATTTTATCGTTAACCCTTGGCTCTTCTTTTACATAATCCATAAAGTCACTAATCAAATCATTTAACCGATCCGTTTCCTTCAAAACGATTTCCATTAACTTTTGACTATCTTCATCTAAACTAGGAAGGCTTTCTTTCATAAACTGGATACTTCCAGACATACTAGCCAAAGGGTTTCTAATTTCGTGAGCAATACCTGCCGCCAGCTGCCCAACAGCGGCAAGCTTCTCTTTTCTTCGCGCTTGATTCTCCAACTCACGCTCTCTGGTTTGGTCAGCAAGAAGGTACATTGTACCAATCTGCATACCATTTTTTCCATAAATTTCAGAGCCCACAACACGAAATAGTTTGAAGTCTTCATCATCGTTTACTTCATAATCAAATTGAACGACTTCAGCACTATAATTTTCAGCTTCTAATTCATCCTTTAAGTTTTTATACTTCTTCTCTACCCCAGGAAGTAATTCTTCAAATCGAAGACCAACATAGTCCAACATTCCAACAAGTTTTTGCGCAGCATGATTCATCACCAAGACTCTGCCTAGCATATCTACTGAAATAAAACCACTAGGCATGCTTTCAATGATCAAATGATTTAGATCCTTCAATAAGCCTAAATCTTCTTTAGTTTCCTCTAGTTTTTCCTGTACCTGCTTGGCATAGTCTCCTACATATGCACTAAAAGCTGCTACGGCAAAAAAACCAAAATTATTCCAAACAAAGGCTAGAACTAAGCCATTTCCCCCAACCTGTGGACTTATCGCTAAAAGAAAACTAAAGCATATAGAGCTAAACAGAGCCATATAGTAGGCAGCTCTTTTATCTAGTAACCATCCCGTCAACATGATGTTAATTAAATATAAAATCACCATCAAAGATTGAGTATTTCCAATAAAGTAAATTAAAGCCGTAATCAAAACCGCATCAAAAATAAAAGAGGTATAAACTGAGATCTCACTTGGCTTTCTAAATTTACATTGAAGTATAAATACCAAATGAAAAACAAAGCCAACACTCAAAACAATTAAGCTTGGTAACAATAAGTCCCTATGGACAAACTGAGATTGAAACAACCTTGAAAACATTAATAGAGCTAAGATTACACTGAGGCACAGTAACTTAAATGCCTCAGCCATCATCAATCTCTTTTTAATTTCGCGGGCCAGACTCAAGCAACTCCTCCGGCCATATTGAAAATAGGCATATACATGGCGATCACTAGGAAGGCAATGATACCACCTAAAAACACCATCATTAGAGGCTCCATAATACTTGTTAAAGCACCTACGGCTTCATCCACTTCATCCTCGTAGAAATCAGCGATCTTTTCTAACATGGTATCCAAAGCACCCGTCTGCTCACCAACACCAATCATCTGCACAACCATATCTGGAATGAATGGGTTTTTAGCTAAAGGACTAATAATAGATTTACCCTCTGCTACGGTAGCTCTAGCCTCAACTATAGATTCAGCAATCACTTGGTTACCAATGGTCTGTGCACAAATATCTAATCCATCCAATAAAGGTACACCTGAGGCGATCAATGTTGACATGGTTCTTGAAAACCTAGCAATTTCTGCCTTTTGCACAAGAGTCCCCAAAACAGGAATTCGTATCACAAGATTATCCAAATAAGCCTTACCCAAGGGAGTACCCACAAAGACTTTAATACTTGTAAAAACAGCGGCTCCGCCTATCAAAACCACATACCATTTTTCCCGAAGAAAATCTGACCAGTCCACCACCATTTGTGTGATTTCAGGTAATTCTTGGCCAGTGCTTTGGAACAATTCCATAAATTTGGGAATTACAAATCCTAAAATCACACCAATCACCAATGCCGATACCAATAAAATAATCGCCGGGTAAGTCATTGCACTTTTGATCTGACCCTTAATCTTTGCCGCCTTCTCAATGTACATTGCCAAACGATCTAAAATGGTATCGAGTACACCACCCTCTTCGCCAGCTCTAACTAGATTTACATAAAGTTTATCGAAAGCCCCCGGAAAGGATTGCATAGACTCTGCCAAGCGCTTTCCAGAATTTAGGTCTTCTTTTACACCATTTAATACTTTTTTTAGCGGAGGAGATTGTGTACCATCTGCTAATATTTGCAATGCCTGAGATATAGGAATCCCCGAATCAATCATCGTAGCAAACTGCCTGGTAAAAACTTGTAGTTCCTTGGGCTTAATTTTTCCAATTCCCGTTTTCTTAGTGCCCTTAGCACCGCTTTTAGGCATCACTCGAATTGGAATTAATTGCTGAGAACGGATCTTTACGCGAGCTTCTACTTCCGATGAAGCTTGCACTTCTCCTCGAACCACTTTTCCACCAGGTTGCTTCGCTTGGTATAAATAGATAGCCATTAAACCCCAGCCTTTCTTAGCATTCCATCAAGCTCATCGGGGTCTGGACTCGCCTTGAATGCATTATTTAAATCAATCTTACGCTTTACCAATAAATTTAAGATACTTTGATTCATTGTAATCATCCCAGAACTAGACTGCCCCGTCTGCATCAAAGATTTAACCTGATGCAACTTATTTTCACGAATCAAATTTCGAATCCCTTGATTGGGGATTAATATTTCTACAGCTAAGGCAACCCCACCATTAATTTTTGGAATCAATTGCTGAGCAATCACCGCCTGTAAAACGAAACTTAATTGAGCTCTTACACGATCCTGCTGAGCCGCTGGAAATACGGTGATAATACGGTTCATAGTTTGAATTGCCGAGTTCGTATGAAGGGTTCCAAAAACCAAGTGACCTGTCTCTGCTACTGTCATTGCCGCCTCAATAGTCTCTAAGTCACGCATCTCCCCAACCAGACAATAATCAGGATCTTGTCGTAAAAGAGCTTTCATTGCAGGCCCAAAGCCTTTAGTATCAGCGCCTAGCTCCCTCTGACGAACAATACAATTTTTATGAGGATGAACATACTCTACAGGATCCTCAATGGTGAAGATAGTACCATGCTCTTCTTGATTGATTTTATCCACAAGAGCCGCCAAAGTCGTACTCTTACCAGAACCAGTCGCACCGGTTACAAGAATCAAACCATTTTGCACCTTAGTTAAATCTCGAATACTTGGCGGTAAGTCTAACTCCTCAAAACTTGGAACTTTATGGGCAATCTTTCGAAACACTCCAGTAACCGTTCCCATATGATAGCTTAAATTACAACGAAAACGGGCTAACTTTTTTACTCCAAAAGAGAAATCCAATTCTTTGTTTTCTTCAAAAATCGCCTTCTGTCGATCCGATAAAAGGCTGTAACACATTTCTTTGATTGTCTTAGAATCGAGCTTTTCAGTTTTAACGCGGACCACTCGCCCAGACACTCGAATACAAGGAACACTTCCCACAACCAAGTGTAAATCCGAGGCACTCTGATCCACTACCGCTTTTAACAACTGATTTAAACTTACACCCATACCCTATCCCACTGAAACATTAAACACTTCTTCCATCGTAGTTTCACCACGAAGCATCTTGCGAATCGCACTCATACGCATCGTCTGCATACCCTCGCGAATAGCCAAAGCCTTAAACTCTACCGGACTTAAGCGATCAAAAACCCCCTGCTTTAAAGGATCTGTAAAAGTCATGACTTCATGCACAGCTATACGTCCTTTATAACCTGATTGGTTACAACGATCACAACCTTCCCCTTTTAAGACCTCAGCCCCTTCAATGAGCTCTTCAGGAACACCAAGATCCTTTAACTGCTCATGAGTCACTTTGTAGGGTCTTGCACAATTTGAGCAAATTCTTCTTGCTAACCTCTGAGCAACAACACAGTTAATAGCAGAAGTAATCATAAAAGGTTCAACGTCCATATTAATTAGACGATTTACTGTACCAGGCGCATCATTGGTATGAAGGGTGCTTACCACTAAGTGCCCCGTAAGCGCAGCCTTAAAACCAACATTAGCTGTCTCAAGGTCACGAATCTCCCCCACCAAAATCACATCAGGATCTTGCCTTAGAAAAGATCTAAGCGCCGTCGCAAACGTCAAGCCAACATCGGCGTTCATTTGCACCTGGTTGATTCCTTCAAGGTTAAACTCAACGGGATCTTCCGCCGTCGATATATTTACATCCACACTATTTAACTCTGAAAGTGCCGAATAAATTGTGGTTGATTTACCCGAGCCGGTAGGACCTGTGATTAAAACCATTCCATAAGGACGATGAATGTTGTCTTTAAAAATAGATAGCTGACCTGGTTCAAATCCAAGCTTCGTCATGTCCAGTTGTAAGTTTGATTTATCAAGCAAACGAAGAACGATTTTTTCACCAAAAATCACTGGCAAACAACTAACACGAAAATCCACCTCTTGACCATTTTTCAAACGAAGTTTCAATCGACCATCTTGAGGCTTTCTTCGCTCCGAAATATCCAACTTACTCATAATCTTAATACGCGAAGTGATAGCCAAGGCCATCCCTGCTGGAGGTTGAATTCTTTCAGACAAAGTCCCATCCACACGAAAGCGAACTCGAAATTTTTTTTCGTAAGGCTCAATATGAATATCAGAAGCTTTCAAACGAATAGCTTCTGCGAGTAGTAAATTAATAAATTGCACCACTGGCGCATCATCTCCAGACGCCTCCAGATCGACGATCTCGCCACCCTCATCTGTGCTAGGGCCTTCGGTAACAACCGTTTCATTCTCCATCTCTGACATTACTTTTTCATAGGAGATGGCTTTGGTTAGATAAAACTCAATTGCCTTAGCGATTGCCGTTTCTGAAGCAACCACAGTTTGAATTTTACATTTTGTAATATAAGTTAAATCGTCAATCACAAAAATATTAGATGGGTCACTCATAGCAACCACTAAAGTATTTCCCGATAAAGAAATAGGGATACATACATACTTATCACAAATTTGCTTCGGAATCTTTTCTAAAGCCTTGGGGTCAATTTCGAAAGTCTCAAGATCAATTGCAGGAACCGAATACTGCTCTGCCAAAAACTCGGTAAGCTCAGATTCATTCATAAATCCAAGTTTCACCAAGGCAGTTCCAAGTCTTCCACCATGATTCTTTTGCTCAATCTTTGCTTGATTCAATTGATCAATATTGATTAATTCTTTTGTTACGAGCAGCTCGCCAAGACGTTTCGCAGCCAAAGTCCCCCCTCTACAAACATCTATTATCATTAGCTTAATATGGGGTGACGAAAATTGTAACTAGCCGACAGTCCGGTTTTTTAATGAGCACTCAAAAACTTGGTCAATTCTGTTTTATACTCAGATTCGTTTAGCTCAATATCAAAGCACATCTCAACCCAATGGGCGTCTACAAAACTAGCAACATCAACTCCATGAAGAACCTGACTAGTAACTAATTCTGCTTGTTTTATAAACTTTGTTTTAGAGGTATTAACACTTAGGTCGACAACAATCCCCTCATGCCTCAGATAATTAAAAAAAGACAAATCATCCACCAAAGTATTTTCACTCATATCAGGAGTGGTATTGATTGCTAAACTAAAAACACCCGGCAACAAAGCAATGTCTCGCTGTTCAATAAAATTAAAATTTGCCCCAAAAACCCTGCCCTTCAATTGAGATACAAACTCATAACCAGCCTCAGTATTAGTATCTGTAAAAGAGATTTCTTTAAAGCCAAGCTTAATCAATGACATCACACAAGCTTTCGCAGCAGCACCAGTCCCAATGATCATTGCGCTATTGTGAATATCGATACTTAGTTCTTTTTTAATAATCGATCGCAACAAACACTCATCCATCAAAGACCTTGGCCACCATCTTGAGTCTAGATGATGCAAACAATCTGCTGTCTTCAAAGTGAGAGTCACCGCATTGGAAAGGTCTAAGCTTTCCGCCAATACACTTCCAAAAGGAGCGCCTACACGAAACTGGTCAAACTCTTTTTTCCACTCTTCCAGAGACTCGAAAAAACTTTCCACCTCACAATTTAAGGCCTTAAATTCATTTTCAAAAGAATGGGTGGATTTTAAATAATCCGATAGAAATTCAAAACGAGGGAAATAATCGAATTTAGAAATCACTCCCCATTTTTTCATGATACTCCCTAGCCCTTACTACGTCTTCTTTAATTTGCCCCACAAGTTCTTCTATACCTGAAAATTTCTTTTCACTCCTCAAGAACTCGACAAACTCTACCCTAAGAATATCACCATAAATGTCCTTATCAAAGTCAAGAATATGCGTCTCCACTTGAACCGGCCTCCTCGTTTTATCTTCAAAAGTTGGATTCTCACCAACATTTGTAATGGAAGCATATGCCCTTCCATTCAATTGAACCTTTGAGGTGTAAACTCCATTTTTAGGAAAGCATTCTGCACTAGTAAAAATATTTGCCGTAGGAAAACCAATTTTCCGACCTCTCCCAGCCCCTTTTTCTACCACGCCTTGCAGATAAAAGTTTCTCCCAAGACAATTTGAAGCTAGAGCCATTCGCCCTTCAGCAATTAGGCTACGCAATAGACTTGAAGATACAATTTCCCCTTCAATCCGTACCGGACTCTGTACATGAAGCTCAATTTCATTGGTACTACAATATTCTTTCAAATACTCAATGGTCCCTTCACGATTTGCACCGAAAGCAAAATCATAGCCAACCACTAACATACTAGGGTTTAATGGCTTAATCACAATTTCATTCAAAAAACGCTCAGCCGACAAATCAGATAAGTCTCTAGAAAAAGGCTGACGAACAAAAAAATCAACCCCAAAATCTTCTAATCGTTTTTCTTGGTCTGCATAACTAAATAACTTTT
>JAYZXX010000089.1:0-10736 GCA_036140815.1 Bdellovibrionota bacterium
GGTTTCACCTATCCACACCAAAACCTTTTTGCTGTGTATGAAAAAGATGGAAATTTTCAAGTTAGCAGTTTCGAGTATGGACATTTTCGAGAGACAGGAAATCCTTTAGACGATATTTTATTTCACACAAACCACTCCCCGAGTCGCAAGGCCTACGGTCTTTACAATACTCGCATAGAGAGCTTAAGCCCTGAATATCAAAGCAAAGTTCAAATGCAATTGTTTAAAAGCAAAAACCAAAGACTTCGGCAAGCTAAACAAAATCTCTCCGATTATCAAAACGCGAGGGGATTTTTTACTTCGAGTAAAATTAAGGTCGTCCAAAGCTTTCTAAAAAAATATAGCCTTGAAGAAAACTACCTCAATAAAATTGACCCTAGCGAATTTAGTTACCTGCAAAAGCTTTTCCCAAAAAACCGAGCCGTCATCGTTGCCAAAGCATTCGAAGAAAGCGTCCTGATCGATGACTACTACAAAAATAAAAAAATGAATTCAGGCAACAAACATATGCCCATCGAATTTTTCTTAAAGGACCAGCTTCTATACTTCCCTGCCATTTACAGTGAAAGCCTAGCTCCTGAATCCCCTTTAAGTGGTCTTTCCATCATAACCATGCCTCCGAGGCCCGAAGTACTCGAGGCTGGCCACGATCGATCTCCAATCTGTTTAAATAAAAATGCCGCTTTGGAATATCTTAACAGTGAATTAAACTTAAAGGACTATCCAAACTTTTTTAAAGAAAATCTGATTGCAAATAAATTAGAAAATAAGCCCAAAGCCATTGACGCTATTTAAATGCATCGCTATCTCCCCACATTGGCAATCTTTTTAGCTTCTCTTGCAGTCACAGCCTTATGAAGCATAGGATGAAAATAATTCTAACAAACTCAAACCTAGGCCTTGCATTATGAATAATATCGATTTCCCCTGATAGTCCTAGTTCCCAAAATTTTTCTCTGTTTTAAGCTTGGTGCCAGACAGCCCCTCATATATCAACTCGAAAGTATTAACGATAAATACCACAGTATCTAGAGAGTTTGTTTCATCTAAACGATGTCTAAAGAAGTTAATATGAATTACTTAAGTTTATAAAACTCGATATTTTTTATAATTTTTAAATATTTAATTTACCTTCTTCTTTTAATCGCTATCATTCCAGTCTATGCTTTTATACTTAGGACAACTCCTTTTAATCCATCTCGCTGCTGTAGCCTCCCCTGGGCCTGACAATTTACTTGTGCTTTCCTATAGCCACGGAGACTGGAAAAATTCTTTAAAAATGGCCAGTGGTCTTACACTAGGGATTTTCATTCATAGCTTTCTGGTAATAGCAGGTGTAGGAAGTTATTTTAGTAATCATCCTATCTTATTTCGCAGCCTACAATTTCTAGGAGCCGCTTACCTGGTCTATATTGGTTATTCAGCAATTAAAGCTAGCTTCCAAAAGCTGGACAACTCCTTTGAAGAAAAAAAATCAAATCGACTTTTTTTAAAAGCCTTAATCACCTTCTTAAGTAATCCCAAAGCCTTTCTCTACTTTTTTAGTATATTACCTGCCTTTTTAAAACAAGACAGTGGCCTACTTGACTATGTTATGGTGATACTTGTTATTTGTGGGGTATCCTTTTTGTGGTTTTTTGGCTTGGGGATGCTTGTGGGAGTAAGTAAAAAAATTACGGCCATTCAAAAACACCCCTGGTATCTGCGCTTTGTTGGTAGCATCTTTATCTTGCTCGCTCTAAAAGTAGCATTAAGCTAAAATCAAATTGAAACGTCAATTTTACGAAGTATTCTTAGTTAAAAGCTAGTTTCAAGCAATCTTCGCATTGTAAGCCTTAAAGTTTTATACTGAAAGCATGACAAAGTATCTTTTTGCTTTAAGCTTTTTTATAGTTCTACTTCATCCCAAAACGGCAAATTCTTGTGAGATCATCTATGAAGATCCATCGGAAAAGGAATGGCTATTAGAAGAAGAAGTTTGTGAGGATAGCTTGCTTGCTTTGATCGAGCAATCCGTCATCAATGAAGAAGATCTTCAATACATAGACCTAATTATAGAAGTACTACATCGAGGACAAACTCAAGTTTTGTTGATCATTCAGGTTTGGGATGGAGATTATTTAATTGGAAGCTATACCGCTACCAAAAATTTAGAAACTGAGCCCGATCTAGGGCCCAGTGGAATCTTTTAATTATTGAATTGGCGTTAACCATCCGTATTTATCCTCTGTTTCTCCAGAAAATAAACCGAAAAATTGCTTTTGCAGATCTGCTGTTAAGTCACCACGTGTGCCCGAACCAACTTTTATTCCATCCACAGATCTTACAGGAGTAATTTCCGCAGCGGTTCCACACATAATCACTTCATCCGCTAAATACAAACTCTCACGAGTTATATTTTCTTCTACCACTTCAATGGATTTGTCTTTTAGTAAAGTCATAATGGTATCACGGGTAATTCCAGGAAGAATACTTGAAGTTTTTGGTGGTGTATAAACCTTTGAACCTTTGACTATAAATAAGTTTTCACCAGAACCCTCACTAACATAACCATTCACATCAAGAGCAATTCCTTCTTTGTAACCATGGCGTCTGGCTTCCATAGAAATCAATTGGGAAGACAGGTAATTTCCACCCGCTTTGGCCCCGGTAGGCATCGTGTTTGGCGCCAATCGACTCCAAGAAGAAACACCTGCGTCCACTCCATTTTCAAGAGCACCCTCTCCTAGGTAAGTCCCCCATGGAAAGGCCGCAACAATTACATCCGTTTCTGTATCGAAAGGAACAGCGATTCCCATTCCTACTTTTCCATAAAAAACCAATGGTCGAATGTAGGCTTCTTTTAGACCGTTCACTTTTATAGTCTGCTTAATAGCTTCATCAATGTCTTCAATGCTATGAGCAATTCCCATACGATAGATTTTTGCGGAATCAAAAAGTCTCTGACTATGCTCTCTTAAACGAAACACACAAGTACCTTTATGAGGTGTATTGTATGCACGAATTCCTTCAAAAACAGAAGAGCCGTAATGTAGAGCGTGGGCCATCACATGTACAGTGGCCTTTTCCCAGTCAATAATCTCACCATTCATCCAAATTTTATCTGCTAACTTTTTAGAAATTTTAGCCCCCTAGGTTGATGCCGCGATCTTATAGTAAAACCTAATTAAATGCAATTTAGGCTTCATAAAAGTCATTCAATCAGGCTTAATTCAAATATTTTCCATGTTCTATTTTTAGAAGCTCCCCTGATTTAGGCAGGCTTGCCTAAAAACCTCTCAAGAAAACAAGGCTCAAAACTACGGAGACATTTCCAGGGCCTTAAAAATTTCTTCACTCCCTCTATAGCGACTGGTGCAGCTCTTCAGCTTCCACAATGATTATAAAACCCAAATATAGCATCATGAACCGTACCTAAAACTATTTGAACACCCACAGTTTGCGAATTACAGCTCTGAAGGCACTGATCATTTAAACACTCTAACTCGCTCACTTGGGGACCATTTCAATACGCTTTTCTTTAACACCTTAAAAAAGATAGGCGCTCATTAATCTTTAGAAGAGTAGTTAAATTTCGACGAAATAAGACTTAACGAACATAGAATCTCTCCAACTTTTTAAGTTAGCCCTAATTTAGCCATCGACCTCTGAGGAGCCAAACTCAGATAAAACACCAGAGTAGAAAATAAAATTGTATCTTTTCCATGGTGCGGGCAATTGCACCACTTTGGTGCGTAAATCCTTTGCCTATGCTCACTCTGCTGCTACAACCCCTTTCAGAGGGAAAAAATTGATGACTACAGATTGCTTTAAAACCTATTTGCAAGAAGAGTTTGTTAGGCGTTGTCGAAACAACAAAGCCTACAGCCTTCGTTCCTTTGCTAGGCAACTGTCCATCAATCACTCCAGTCTCTCTAGGATACTTAGTGGGAAAAGAGCTTTATCAGAAAATATGATTCAAAAATTAGCGGAACAACTTGAACTAGCTCCAAATGAAATTGAATCCTTTAAATCCAAAAAAACGAATCCACAGAGTCTAAAAAAGTCTCTACAACTTAGTGCCGACGAATTTCGCTACATAAGTGAGTGGTACTACCTAGCGCTTTTAGAACTAATTAGAATAGAGCCTGAAGAAGATAGCAGTTTTTTTGCCAAACGTCTTGGCATTAAAGGCATCCAGGCCCAATTGGCAATTGAGACACTACAACGTTTAAATTTAATTGAAAAATCCGATACAGGTCAGTGGCACTTAAATTCACAAGATGGGACAAATAGCTGCACCCACAACTCCACCACTGCTGCTAAAAAGAAATACCAAAAACAAGTTTTTACGATGGCATTAGAAGCCATTGATAATATTGATGTAACTAAAAGAAGTCATTCTGGAGTAAGCATGGCAATAAACTCTAAAAAAATTGCCGACGCGAAAGCGCGGATTGCCAGTTTTCGAGAAGAACTCTGCGAGTTTCTCCAAGAAGGCGAGCTAGATCAGGTATACCATCTAGGAGTCTGCTTATTTCCTATGACGACTTTAGAAAACGAAAAAAACAAAAAAGAAAAAGGAGTCAAAAATGACCTTTAAGACTATATTTATTTTAAGCTGTTTTTTTTCTAGCTTTAATCTAATGGCTGGTGGCCAACATACCGATGGAACTGATGGAAATATATCAGCTCCCATTTTCTCTGAGGCTCCCGGTCGTTTAAAGCTTGAGATTCTAAACACAAAGAATAAACTTCAAGTTTTAGAATTGGAATTCCATGAGTTCCCAATATACGATTCAGAGTATAGTATCTACAAGAAATTAAATATAGCTAGCACCAGTAGAAGATTTAAAAAAATAAAAAGAGTCTGTAAAGATTATGAGAACTCTATCCCGGCCAATACAGAAGTTCTATTGTTTTTTACAGACTCTCCCTACACAAGGCTCTTTTTTAGCAAAAGCCCTACAGCGAGCAATAAGTTAAACTTTAATCTCATTAAAAAAATTGATATTGAAAACAAAATAGTATGCTCGCAAAAGCTAGGAGAAATTGATCGTGATGTTTTCCTAACTACTGTGTCGAACTACTTTCAAAAAGTTGCACAAAGGTATTTATTCACATTTGCTGAAACAGAATTTCTCTATGAAACTGGCGCAAGCAAGTATAAAGACCCATCTAAAATAGTAAACGAGATTTTAGCCCTAACCTATGTTGAAACACACGGTAAAAATTTAGCCGAACAACTTCTAATAGACGTTAATGTTTACAATAGCTGGAAAAACTTTTTCTATTTCAGACCAAGCTATCAATCTCCTAAAACGGACAGCAAGCCCATCCTTCCGACTCTTTATCAAGACATAGATGAGGCAATGAAGTTATTCTTTAAACAATCCTATAGGGATAGTATTGTCGATTTCCTAGAAGGCTTTGATGAATTTCTCCTTCAGGCATTAGACATCGCTAAGTTTGGCTTTGAAAAAACTCAAGGTTTAGATGTTTATGAAGATCAAATCGCTCTAGAATTTCCTTTCTATGAAAGAAGTATGCAATATGGAGAACAAGCTTTACGAGTGGCTCCTGGATCGAAACAATGGCAAAGTCTAAAAAATGCCTTTCTCTTGGACTTTTCAGAGAGTAACTTAAAAACAGCTTTTTGTCGTTGGGAGCAAAACGCTATTCTTCAATTCGACCTTGAGACCCATAGCCTTAACTCTCCAGCGGAACTCTTAAAAACAATCTTTGAGCACTTTAACGGACTATTTTCCCTTCTGAGAGTTAAATATAGCGATTTGGAATGTTTAAATGATTAGAAAACTTTGTACAATTTTATTTATTCTATCTTTTAGCTTTTGTGTTAATGCACAAGAGCTAAAAGCTTTCCACGCAGAATGGAATGAAGCGATATTGACAGAGGCAAGTTCTTTTTTAAAAAACAAATTAAACACATCCTATGACTCCTATACCCAATCAAGAAATAAAATTCTTTTACTCTTAAAAAAACTCTATCCAAAAACTTATTCTTATTGGCTAAAAAAACTAGATGCCAATTTTAAAGAAGTCTATTTCCACGAACTAGCAAAGCTAATTACTCATTCTTCGCACCCTTGGGCGCAAAAAATTTCTGATCAGCTTCTAGTGAAAGTAAAAAATAGAGATACAAATAGTTTACTATGGATGAATAAGCTTTTATATCAACGTCATGGTAGAGGCGCCTATGAAGCTAGTACTGGAAACGCCTACCTTAGCTTACGTCCTTTTGCCGAAAACATAGTACCTGTGGTTCACGAGATGGTTCATTCCTTGGATCCATTTTTACATCAGGCTCGTAATGAGTTAGATACATACTATCAAATAGACTATAACTATTACCTTTTTTTAAAAAACATCTACCTGGTTTACTATAAAGAACTACTACCAAGACTAATTTCTTGTGAGATTTTTAAAGATTTAGCTGAAAAAAACATTATAGAATCACAAGATTTTAACAAAGAGTTTAAATCAAATTTAATTTCTTCTAACAAGAACTTTTGCAATCAATGGACAAGACAAAGTCTTTCTAAGGTGATAGCCCCTGATTACTTTTGGCCAAAAGGCTCCGCCAATCATCAAAAAGTTTTAAACTATGAAAAAGCTTGGCTAAAAGAACAGGGCTTGGACTACCCCTATTTAATTTATAGAAACTAGCTAGTAAAAGCTCTTATAAAAAGCCCTTTTCATGCCGCTAAAAACAGAGGCCACTATAAATACAGCATTATTGGAATTGTTCCGGCTTGAAAACCGCGTTGTTATTGCTTATCTCAGTATTCCGATCAAGTAGTTAATCTCATCCGCAATTACAGCGCATTATTTGTAAACCACTCTGAGCCAAGCAGCCAAGACTCATAACGCAAAGCTAAAACTAAGTCATTTTAAGGGCTTATAAAAAAATAGTCCAGAGCCCACAAAATTCTTGTAGACTTACACATTACTTACACATAAGATTATTCTTGTCGATGACGATGGTTTTCAAAAGAGACACACCCCTTTTAAGTGTTTCTTTAAATCTTGTCAAAGCACGAGAGTGAATCCAACTAGACTAAAAGCTTTTTCCTTTTTGCATGCAAAGAGGCCGGGAT
This sequence comes from Bdellovibrionota bacterium, assembly GCA_036140815.1. Taxonomy (GTDB): domain Bacteria; phylum Bdellovibrionota; class Bdellovibrionia; order Bdellovibrionales; family UBA840; genus UBA6502. The sequence goes on from JAYZXX010000089.1 coordinate 7,098, forward strand.
CTTTTTGTCTTTTAAGCTGGGCGGATTCATTCTCCAGACGATGTTTTCTCAAAAACTCTAGGCAATGCGCTTCCCTTGTGACTTTGACTAGAGTTTTTTAGAACTCATTAAAAGAGATTTTTCTCAATTGCATAAAGGGCTAACTGCCCAAGGGTACTAAATTAATGAGTAGTAAATTATCATTTCTACATTCGAGCCTTCCTGAAAACTTGCTAAAAAAGCAAGTGGCTCCTGCGCTTCCTTTTGGCTCAGGCATCGCCTCATTAGACCAGTGGTTAGATGGTGGCCTTGCCTGGGGCAAGTTCTCTGAATGGGGAATGCCTCTTGGTAGCGATACTCGAAAGTTACTTTTACACTTTTTAAAAAAAGCAAATTGTGACTTTCTGTGGGTCTACTCTCCCAAAATGGGCGCACCCTACCCAGCAAGCTGGGCCAGTCAAATCGATTTAAACCGAGCTTATTTTATAGAGAGCGATCGCCCTGTTAGTGATTTAAAATCTTGTTTCTTAGACAATGTGTTTCGTCTCATCATTTTAGACTCACCTCAATTTGTCAGCCTAGGTGATCTTGCATTTTTAAATCAACAATGCAGAGCCTTAAAACAACATTATTTTTTATTAAGACCATATTACCTGAGCAATAAATTGGGCAATGCCTACGCCCAATACCGTATCAATGTTTTTAAAGAAGAGGCAAATGGATATATTTTAAAGAAACAAAAAGGCATCGGCGAGCAAACCAACTTACATCTAGCGATGGAGGAGGTCGTTCTACATGAGCGCTCAAGTTCTTTCCTTTAATCAAAGTAAACCCAAAAATGAAGTCTGTCGTTACCTTGTATTAAAGGCAAAAATAGATAAAGACTCAGACTTACGCTTTTCAATTAGTCCTGAAATCATGCATTGGCGAGATGACTTATGGATCATTGATTTAAATTCCACTAAAAGGTATTGGTATGCAACTAGCTTACAGAAAGATCAAAGCTTAGAAGATGCTTTAAAAGAACAAGTCAGTAATTTCCTTGAAGACTTTCAATGGATAAATTGCAAACACCCCTGGCAGGGACTTATACTTTTACCCTTATTATCCGAGTCTCAACGACTTTACTATTTTGAAGAAGACTACTGCCAAAACCTAGCACGTTCTGTATGCTGGGAGTCTTGGCTAAAGGAGTCAGAGACTCTTTACAATCATCTACAAAAACTCGTAAAACAAAGCAGCCTAAATCAGTTTTCTTCAAAACGCTCGCAGCTTCTTAGAGCTATGGATCGCTTAGGCTTAGAAGAGGTTTATGACCTGGAACAGGCAGACACTTCCTCTATGCAAAAGCGCTTTGGTTTTTGGATGGGAAAACTCTGGGAGTGGACTTTTCCCAACAAGAGAAGTGATCTACCCTTGATGCAAGGTCTGCAAGATTTAAATGAGTTTCCTTGGACCTGTGAAAAACCGAAACAAGTAGCTTTAAGAATTCGTGCCCTAGATTATTCTGTGGATCAATGGGATCAGCTGGAGCCTTTTCTACAAGAAGATATCGCCTATATCGAAAAATCTTTTTTAAGACAGAAAAAAATATCTATTTGCCAAATCGAATGGTCCCTAGAGTTATATGGTGGCCAAAGCTTTTCTCTAAAAATTGATTTTAGAAATCCATATGCTATCTTTGAAGATGCACCGGTTTTTAACACAGCTTTAACACAAGCAAGGTATCAGTTTGAAGCTTGGCAAAAGAGCTTAACCGAAGAAAAAAGCTTTCACGACTATCTAGAGGCCTACAAGATTGTTTCTTGGAAACTAGAAGTGAATAAACATATTTACCTACAGCAATCCGAACAGAGCTTAGATGTAGCCAGTTCTATAACGAACTATTATAAAATTCTGGACCTAGAAAATAAACTCCCAAAAGCTCTTGAACACTACCGATTAAAAAAAGGCTTTGCCATTAATGCTCATGAGATAAAAGAGAAAACCCAAGGATTTTTTACTCAAAAAGACGGCCTATGGACAAAGACAGCTAGTCATCGCCCTCTTTATTACAAAACCACACAAAAAAAATTGCGCAATCTCCCCTATCGAAGTTTTTTTCTTGAAAGAAACTCTAGCGATTGGTGGAAAGAAGAACACTCTGAAGACTACAACTGGGATTTCTACAAAAGTCACTACCAACGAAACTGGCACTGGGTTGTAAAAAATAGCTTTGGAGAAACTTATGAACTCGGTCGATTTGATTAAAAAAATCGGCTGGACCGAGTGGTTAGTAAAAACCAATTATAGCTTTTTGTCTGGAGCCTCTCATCCAATCGATTTGATTCATCGCTTTGAAATGGAGAACTACCGAGCCTATGCCGTAAATGACTACGATGGTGTTTATGGCTTAGCTCGTTGTCATTTAGACCAGATTAAATCCGCCGCCAAGGCTAAGCTAATACACTCTAGTGAGTTACGTATCAAGCACAACAAAGAAGAACCTTTGTTATTGCAGGATAGTTTGGTAGTTGTTCCCAAGAATAAGTCTGGCTACAAAACGTTAAATCAAATCATTAATACCTCTAGAAAAACAGAAAACAAAGAAACCTCTTTGTGTCTTGAAGACTTAAAAGATTTTTCTACAGAAAACTTAATCTGCCTACAGCCAATGAGGGGAAGAATACGTAAAGGATCTGCCAGCTCTCTTTACAAGGAAGTAAAAGAGCTTTTTTCCGATTACTATTTGTGTGTAAGTCGCCATCTACACCCTGCAGAAGACTATTGGATCAAAGAACAACTAAAACTATCCAAAGAACTAAAGCTTGATGTTCTCTATAGCCAAGATGTCTTCATGCACCATCCATCTCAAAAACCACTCAGTGACATTCTCCACTGCATTCGTACTAATAGAGATGTGTTCAGTAATAGTGAGCATTTTTTCCCCAATGCAGAACGCTACCCTCATTCCCTAGAGGCCATTGCAAAAATTTACTCTGAACTTCCTGACTTTGAGAAGTCATTACTATTATCCAAAGAACTCACTGAACAAATTGATTTTAGCTTTCATGAGCTAAAGTACCAATACCCTAAAGAAATGATTCCCGAAGGCTTCACAGCACAAAGCTATTTAGCCCACTTATGCTGGCAAGCTGCTAAAGATAGGTTTGGCCTAAACATCACCGAAAAAATGCGGCAAATCCTACACAAAGAATTAGATATGATTGATCACCTTGGTTTTGCTGACTACTTCCTAACCGTTTGGGATATTGTTCGCTGGGCACGATCCCAGGGAATTTTATGCCAAGGCCGTGGCTCGGCCGCAAACTCTTCGGTCTGCTTTGTTTTAGGAGTTACTTCTGTAGATCCAAATCATTTTGATCTATTGTTCGAACGCTTTATGAGTAAGGAAAGAGGCGATCCACCTGATATTGACGTAGATTTTGAACACGAACGTAGAGAAGAAGTAATTCAATACATTTACCGTCATTACGGAAAAAAGCGAGCAGCCATGGTTGCAAATGTAATTCGCTTTCGCAGAAAAGGTGCTTTAAGATCTGTGGGAAAAGCTCTTGGTATTCAAGAAGATATGCTAAGTTCAGCCTCAAAGCTCTATAGCAGTAAAGCCTTTCGAGGAAAATCTAGCGAAGATATTATTAATGACTTAGTCGTCGATCC
>JAYZXX010000090.1:0-2978 GCA_036140815.1 Bdellovibrionota bacterium
CTCATTTATTTGAGCACATGATGTTTAAAGGATCAAAAAACTTTCAGGGCAATGCCTTTGAGCAAATTCTTTTGCAAAACGGGATCACAAATAATGCCTTTACCACAAGAGACTATACGGCTTATTACGAGAAGCTACCTAGTACAAAACTTGAAATCGTAATGGCCATTGAAAGTGACCGCATGAGAAACCTCATTATTAACGAAGAGATGCTTCGCAAAGAAATTGAGGTGGTAAAAGAAGAAAGAAGGATGCGTGTTGATAATAATCCAGATGGACAAATTTATGAGCGCATGATTTCTACTACCTACAAAGTAAGCCCTTACCGATGGCCAGTGATTGGTTATATGAAAGATCTAGATGCTTTGACCGTAGAAGATTGCCAAAAGTTTTATGATAAGTATTACGCCCCCAATAATGCCATACTTGTAATTGGTGGAGACATCGATCTAGCGAAAACGAAAAAATTGCTTGAAAAATACTATGCTCCAATCAAAGCCTTTCCGTTAGAGAAAAAAGATTTGGCCTCAGAGCCTGAGCAAACTCGTCCAAGAAGTTCAAATATTAAGTTAGATATTTCTTCATCGAAACTGGCATTGTCTTACCGTGGTCCTAAAGTGGGTGAGGCGGATGCTTATGCTATGGATGTATTGGCTAGTGTCTTGGGAGAGGGGGCCTCTTCTAGGCTCTATAAAGACCTTGTGTATAAAAAACAGTCTGTAACTGAAGTTTATGCCTTTTTTAACTCTATGATGGACGATGGCATGTTTGCTATTTTTGCAAACCTAAGGCCGGGGCAGAAAATTTCAAGAGTGAAAGCAAATCTTGAAAAACATATTTCTGACATTCAAAAAAAGGGAATTACACAGAAAGAATTAGAAAAAGCCGTGAACCGAATTCAGACGGATTATGTTAGGGGACTTCAGACCATAGGTGCAAAGACCAAAGCTCTGGTACTGAACGAAATGCTTCTTGGGGATTATGAATTTTTATTCAGTGATTTAACTAGGTATTCTAGTGTTACAAAAGAAGATGTACAGAAGGTTGCAAACCGATATTTACAAAAAGAGAGTCAGGTAAAAGTACAAGCTCTTCCTGTGAAAGGAAAAAGATAATGAAAAAGGTTTTGTTTTTATTGATTAGTTTTAGCTTGTTTTTAGCTTCTTGTGCAAGTACGCAGGACATAGTTCCAGCGGATTATAAGTTACCTGAGTTTAAAGAGATTAAATTAGACAACGGCTTAACTGTATTGTTTTTGGAAGATCAAGAAATTCCTTTTTTGTCTCTAGGTTTAAGTATTCCAAAAGGATATATTTATGACCCCGTTGGAAAATCTGGATTGAGTCAAATTTCTGTTGCGATTCTTCGTAAAGGAACAAAAAATAGAAAGGCAACGCAGATTGCGGAAGACCTAGATTATCTTGGCTTAGATTTCAGTTCTGCTATTGATTTAGAGTTAAGCACTTTCAGTATCAATGGTTTAAGTAAGTTTGAAGATGAAATTTTAAATAATTATAAAGAGCTCATTTTTGAGCCATCTTTTTCTAAAGATGAAGTTGCACGAATTAAAAAACAAGTGGTGGCGGGGCTTAAGAAAATTGGTGATGACCCATCTAGTTTAGCAGATCTCTATTCAAAAGAATTTCTATTCGGCAATCATCCTTTGGCAAGAATCGGTGCTGGGAAAATCAGAGATGTACAAAGCATTGATGCTAAAGACGTAAAAGAGCAATATAAAAAACTTTTGTCCCCGAAAGATGCAGTCTTAACTGTTGTGGGGAGATACTCGTCGGACTTCCAGCAAAAAATCATCAAGGAATTTTCTTCATGGAAAGCGGAAGAACCAACGGCTCCGGTAATGCCAAATCTTGAGCCTGCGAAGCATTTGCAAATTCGATTAGTAACGAAAGAAAGTTTAAAGCAAACTCAAGTTCGTTTTGTAGATTTAGGGCCTAAAAGAGATATAAAGGATTATTTGGCCATTCGAATTGCCAATACGATTCTTGGTGGAAACTTTGCTGCTAGATTAATGCAAGAGGTAAGAGTAAAACGTGGACTTACTTACGGTATCTACTCAGGCTTTGATCACAATTTAGAAAATGGAAGTTTTCAGATTCGTAGTTTTACTCGAAATGATAAAGTAGGGGAGTTGGTAACTAGCACTTTAAATGTTTTTAAAGACTTCGTTGAAAATGGTCTTACGGAAGAAGAGCTTCGTAAGGGAAAAAATGTACTCCTATCAAACTATCCTAATGCCATCGAAACTAAGGGCAAGCTTGCAGGGAATTTAGCAGGTCTACGTTTTTATGGAATTAGTGACGACTATCTTTATGATTTTGTGGATAACGTGGAAGCAATCAGTCTTTCTGAAGTAAATGAAGCCATTAAAAAATATATGCATCCTGATCATTTGAAAATTTTGGTTTTGGGGCCCAGTAAGGCCCGGGAGCAATTGAAAGATGTTGGGATTTTAGAGGTGAAGGCTTCGCGGATGTAGTTTTTTTGGTTTAGATTTTTTTGAAAGAGGTCTCTTTGAGATCTCTTTTTTTTGTGGTTTTTTTGGGGAGGACTTCTCGGTTTAGTTCTTCATTTGATCCGGCCTTCTGAGAAATGTATTTTTTCAGAGGCGCTGTTCCGGTCGCAGCCTTCGCTGCTCCCTGCCGTCCTTGGGGCTTGTTGAATCCCATCCATGGGATTCAAAACTCTGAAAAAATACATTTCTCATACGGCCTCTTTCTCATTTCTTCTTCACTAAACCTCGTCGTTCTTTTCTTTGTTTTCTGGCGCGGGGGTAGGGGGCGGCTTTGCCGCCGACGGCTGTTGAAGTCGCTTTGCTCTTCAAGGTGCTTTGAACAAAATAAGGCAAACCTGCTCAGGGAGTTTTCCGATTTTCCGGATGAATTTCCAAAAGGGTGGCTGTGTGGTGGCTAGAATCTAATGCAACAGTGTAGTAAATTGCGTTGGAGGTATTCAATGTC
>JAYZXX010000091.1:0-9633 GCA_036140815.1 Bdellovibrionota bacterium
GCTTAGCAAGGATCATCCGCATTTAACTGGACCGGTTTGAAAGACTAGGCAGTCTCGCAAGCCATATTGAAGCCCGTCTGGTGACTAAAGCTACTTCCTCGGTTTTTTCTTTATATAAACAACCTTATCTACCTCAGCGACCACTTCATCTTGCTCATCTAGTATATCAACTTTTTTCTTCCACAAGCAAGTGCCTCTCTCATCGGATTCAATTTCATTAAGAATGAAAGAAATGTCCTCATCACTCAATCGATAATGAGCCCTTACTTTTGATTTTCCTGGCTTCTTAAATTTAATATTGGCAGACTTATCCCAAACAATAAATTCATTCCCTAAGATTTTCATTAGCATTACCATATAAAATGGATCTGTCATTGAATAGAGCGAGCCGCCAAAGTGTGTGCCCACAATATTTCTGTTTTTAATTCCAAGTTTCATAGACACATCCACTTGCTTATAATCCTCAGAAATAAAATCTACCGATATCTTTGCTCCGCGAAATGGCGCCCAAAGACTCCAAGCCCTAGCTAAGGCACTTGCCGATATAGAACTACTAATTTTCCCCATAATTTTTGCAAACATTTCTCTTTCACCTTTATAAACAAGCCTCTTATTATGAAATATCCACTGATCATAAAATATTTCATAATCGTCCGGATAGGACTTTATGAATTCTACACTTTTAAATTTGATTCTAGCTTATTCACAGCTATAAAGCTAAAAGCATCTTAAAAGATGCTTACTGTTTTTTTCAAACTAAACCGGAGTAAAGCAATGAAGCCAATGAAAGCCATATTTCTATTAATAAGCCTATTCCTGTTATGCAATTGCAGTTCTGAAAGCAGTAGCTCCAACTATTGCGACTCTTACCAATACAAAGAAAACGGCTGTGACACAGGTAAAATGGTTTTCGAAGGCAGCTCAGCCGAGGAAGTAAATCAATTGCTTTGCAGCGCATTACAAGATGATGAGTTAAACCGATACTGCGCCTATGATATGCGTCTAGCTCGTTACAAACAATCTTGCATGTAAACTAAACTGCCGATTGATAGGCTTTTAATAGCTCCATTCGCCATTTTACAAAAAGAAATAAATTAAATTGATCATAAGTTTTTGTTCTGTTTTAGACCTAAAATGAACACTAAATTAACGAAATTAGTGTCTTTAGAATAGCTTCTATAACAAATTCTTATTACGATTTCGTTAAAATTAAGTTTTTCCTTGTAAATCATTTTGCCTTAGGTATACTTGTATCAGAACCTTGGAAGTCCATCTTTCAAGGATCTCGTAAAGCCCCTCTTTATGTTCACTCGCAAGGGGCCAAAGTATATTTCAGTAATGGGTTGAATTACTTAAAACTAAATATATTTACTTAATGTTTCAGTATAGAATACTGCGTATCGTGTTGCGTGGTTTTAGGGGGAAAGATGTTAGATGATAAAATTATTATGTCAGGAGTTGAGCCTCACAGTGGACAACATCAAAGTATCCACAATGAGTTGAGCCTGTTATTAGACGAGGCGCCAAGTGATTCTTGCATCAAATTTAAGTTTTTGAACGAAGCAGAAGGTCCTGTAAGTATAATTAAAATTTACTCTCAGCAAGGTCAGTTTGTTGCGAGCATCAGCAAGGCTTTAGAGCCTGATGTAAGCTGCCTTGAGCTATGCCAAGAGCTTCGTAAACAACTTGGAAAATGGCGCGCCAACCGCTTTAAAAGCGCGAGTTAAGCAGAAGTTTTTCATAGAATCTCTTTTTTAAAGAAGCCATTAGCCATGGCTTCTTTTTTTTATTTGGATAGCTTAATAGATCTATCTGTCGAAGTATCTGTTTTTTTGCATTTTAAATTTAATTTTTGCATATTAAGAATCCAAGGAACTCTAGCTCCTAGTAATTTAAAAATAGAAGTTGTAATAATCGTCTAAGGAATTAATATCAAGTAAACTTATAGTCCTATGGAGAATTCAAATCGAAAAAAATTTAATCGAAATCAATTCAATCTTCTTATTCTTATTAATTGTAATTGGGCCCCAAAAAAGCCTAGCTTATGAAATGAGGCACTTAAGTTTAGCTTCTCGCTTCATAAAAACACACTCAAACAAAGCTTCTGGCCTAAATGGTAATCCACAAAGAAACTATAGTATCAAAGATATTAACAATGATGGTATTCCTGAAATATTAGAATTCTCAAACTCAGTAGAAGATGAACATCCCGGCCTACTAAATTTAGAATTAAATCAAGCCTTTGAGTGGATCACTATTTTTAAATTAAAAGACGGGAAATTTATCGATAAAACAACTTACTTCGACTTCTTTTTATCGAAGCGAAGAACTCACTATGAACTTTGGTTAAAACTCATAGAGACTTCTAGCCATCTTTCCAATGACAGTAAAAAACTCATTGAAGAAAACAAAACTTTTTTCATAAAAAGCATTTTAAAACTAAAAAAGAGAACTGAGAGAATTTAGAAAATAGGCCAAAAGTTTTACCAATACTCCAGCATCAGTGGACTTTTATACTATTAAATGATTACAAAAACTGGCTAGCTTTTAAAGCGCCCTTCATCTTCAGAACGCACAAAAAATCAAACACTTTCTCAAGAAGCAAAGTGGCTTAGCCTAGCTACAGAACAGAAATATAACTTACGCCATCAATCTTAGGTGGCTCTTGGTTCCAAAGGGACAAAAGATAGCCTCCATTTCCAGAACCAGTTGGTTTTGTGGCAATAGCTCCACTTTTATTCAATGTTTCTTGAAGCTCTTTTAAACCGCCGCCAAGAAGGCCCCATTCTTTAAAACATTCGCCGGCTTGATTCATGGCTTCGGCAAACTCGGATCGAGCTAGTTCTGATTCTTCTTTGGCGAGTGCTGCTTCCATTTTTAGTACAGCTGACTCCATTTTATCATCGATGTCTTTGGCCTGCTCGAAATGGTGTTCAAACATTTCTTTCACTTGGCTAACGCATTCACTGGTGATTCCCTTACCACCTGTATAGCTCAAATAAAGTCTTGGACGCCATTTCATATCAATGGTTTTTCGAGCTTGATTCCGAGTAAAACGAATCCCCTTCGCCTCTAAAGCGACGGCAATGTCTACCCCACTACTTTCGCCATGAAAAAGATCTTCTAAACTACGGGCAAAATCATAAACATGGGATTCTTTTAAATGCCCCCAATAAACAAAAAGCTTAGCCACAGCCACACACAAACTAGCACTAGCACCCATTCCGGCACCAAGGCTAAGATTTGTTTGTAACAAAATATGGCCTTTCAAATCTTTCTTTTCTAAGGATAACTTGGAAAGCGCCTTTTCAATCACTCCCCAAAAAAGTACATCCCAAATGGCTTGCTGTTTGCCTTCACACTCTAGCTCTAAATCATTTTCTGTACTCGTAAAATCCAAACTCAAAAATTTGGAATTCACTGGCAATACCAAAGCAGGAACCCCCCTTAAAACGGAATGTTCCCCAGCTAGGATGCATTTACCTGGAATGCGAATACTGAAGTTTTCGCTCACGATTCACTTCCCCAGATTTTAAATTTGTTTTCAAAAATTTTAACAAAATCCTCGTAGCATGACCTTTGATCATCCCTAAATAAAAGGTGTACATTGGGTCCCGCATCCATAGTTACCAATGGACCATCTTGATTGGCCTTCCAATAAGTACGACATTCGTTTAAAACCATTAAACTATCTGAAGTCATATAACCAAAGCTTGGTTCACTCGTTTCAAATAAGGCATGCATATCCCAAAACTCTGCCCAACAAATCTCAAAAGCAGCTTCCCAGGATTTTTCATTCAATGCATTCTTTAGATCTGCCAAGCGTTTATTTGCCCTTGCCGTGCGACCTTCCATTAACAGAGATGATTTTACTTTTATGTGAGCGTCACTGCTACTTACTTCTTTTTTATCCTCTTCAGCAATAATGGCTAAATGAAGTAAATTAGCATAAGCAAAGTTTTCCTCCACAGCAAAATCCGTTTGCCACTCTGACCACTTATCAAACAAACTTCTACAACTTGACCCTGAGCCTGTGCGACTAAGAGCACTTAATTTTTCACGGTCTGTTACAAACTCTCCAGTAAATCCCAATGCCTGAAAATCCGCCGTGCTTAATTCAGCCTTGGCAAGACTGTAAGTAGCCTTCGTTAAAGCTGCAAAGGAAGATGCTGAACTGGCAAGACCGGCATCAGAAGGAAAGTTATTTGCCGACTCAATCAAATAGCTGCTTTTAAGTCCAAATTGATCTTTCAACTTTTTAAAAAACTTTAAATACCTTGCCTTACCTTTTTCACTTAGCTCAATGGCATATTCAGACTCTAAGGCCCGCCATTGATCCTCGCTAGCTTCAATCTTTGAAATCTGAACGCTTGTTAGCAAATGAGGTAAACTATATGAAAGTGAGGGATTTGAAGGAATGTTGTCGGCTTCTTTACCCATGTATTTAATCAATGCAATATTACTTGGCGCTGTTTCTTTAATCATGCGTCTAAATCCTTAGTCTCATCTACGATTTTTGAAAAGTTTAAACCTTCAGTGATAGTTTCGCTGGTGCCAACCACTAAAAACTCTTCTTCTTCAATAAACTCCAAAAAGTCTTCTAAGAGCTCTGTAACAACTACTACCAATAAAACATCTGCACCTAAAGCACCACAGCCCTTAATGGCCAAGACCTCCGGTCTTTGCATTAGTTCTTGTTGTGTATTCCAAGAACCAGGATCTACCAAATCTTGTTCTCGAAGGTCATTTTTATATTGATTGATTGTTCGGATAAATTCTTCTTCATCTTTACTCAATAAACTTTTACCGGATTCCTCAGCCAACTTTCCTAAGCTAGCCGTTCGAATACCTTGCAAGTTAGATAGATGTGAGTGGGTGGCTACTTTTTTACCTGTTCTTAAAAGTACGAATTGGATGTCTTCAAAAGGCCATTCTTTGATGTGGAAATATTCGGAAAACTCAATAGGAGCCACCTTTCCATCAATCACTTTTCTTGGGCTTTGTAAAAACAAAATATTTCCTTCTAGTTGAGAAAGTACGTCTAAACCACTAGGAGCCCAACCATCACCATCCCAAGAATAGGCAAGAAACTCTTCAAGCAAAGCCGCACGATCGATTTTAGGCATCTCTTCGGGCTTACCCTGTCGTACCCACTCTTTAATCATATAAAGAAATAAAAACTGAGCACTGGACCAACCAAAACCACCTTTATGCTCATGAGGATCAAACATATCCATTGCATAGTGGGAGAATATATCTAGATTGTCTTTTAAAAAATCCATTGGCGGGCCTTGCGGAGATAGGCCTTTCACATAGGACTCTTCTTCTTTGGCTACTTCTTTAAAATCCACACGGAAACGAGGACCTGTGCTAACAACAACACCATGTCCTCCGTCTAAAACGGCATACTCGCCAATCAAAAAAGTCTTACTGGGACAACTGAGTTGATACATTATTACCTGCTTTTCCCTTACGATAAAAATCTAAAGCATCTTTTGCATTTTGTAGTGTGATTCGAGACTGAGAATTTAACACATTTTCTAATTCACGTTTAACATGAGCAATTTCCCCTTCAGAGTCAGCACCCGCCGCAATGGCTAGGTTTGCTGCATGAAGTTTCATATGACCATTCACAATACCTACAGTACTTAAAGCTCGAAGAGCCCCCAGGTTTTGCACCAAACCTACTGCTGCAGCCACTTGCGATAGCTCACTACTTGAATCCACGTTCAAAATTTTAAGGCCTAACTGAGCTGTTGGGTGAATCTTTGTCACTCCACCCACAGTACCAACAATGATCGGAGCTTTTAGCTCACCGACAAGATCAGCGCCGTCAAGATACCATTTTGTAACCGATTTATATTGGCCACTACTAGCAGCATAAGCATGGACTCCAGCCTCAACAGCACGCCAATCATTACCAGTTGCAACCAAAATCGGATCGATTCCGTTTAACACACCTTTGTTATTTGTGCAGGCTCTGTAAGGATCTGAATTTGCAAACACACTAGCTTCAACGATGCCTTTTGCCAATTCGCGATCAATATTTTTGATTCTTACGGTAGCCTTAGTCAGTTTTGTATCTACTAAATTAGATAAGATACACATATTTACTGTTTCACCGGTCAAGTCTTCAATATGTGGTTTTAAGGCTTCACAGGCTTGGTTGATTAAATTTGCACCCATGGCCTCACAAGGATTACACAAGACGTGAATCACCAACATACTGCCATCACCGTCTTCTCTTTTTACTTCACGAATTTGGATGGAATCTACACCACCACCACGACGAACTAAACTTTCTAAAACAGCATTGGCCAAATCAATAAAGCGGGATTTATTTTCGTTTAATATTGCTTTTGTACTCTCAATGTCTTTCGGCTTTGCAATTTGAATTTGCCCGATAATCTGATCGCCAATCACTTCTGCTTTGATTTCGCCAGAACTACGAATCCATTTTGCGTTTTTTGAAGCCGCAGCAATGATAGAAGTTTCTTCAACAGCCATTGGAATCACATAGTCTTTGCCATTGACTTGAAAATTCGTTGCCACACCCATTGGTAATTGAAAGTATCCAATTACGTTTTCGATACAATGCTCGGCTAAATCCATATCTGCGATCCCGCCGGAACGAAGATAATTTACGTCGTCTTTACTCAAAGCTCCTATTTCGATTAACTTTTCGAAACGCTCACTGCGACTTAATTTTGAAAAACCACCTAGTAGACTATTTAGTTTTTTATCCATTGATATTTCCCTTTTAGTTCTGACACATTTTTTGATTCTGTACAAAACAGTGCCACACGTAGTTGATACTCATATGTTTTCATCACCTGAATTACTTCTTCATAACTTGAATTTGCAGCCTTTAAAACGCCACCAGCAGTTCCTACCCTAGTCGCGCCCAGGCTAATGCATTTTGCCGCATGTAAGCCATTACGAACACCACCACTAGCCCAAATTTCTGCTTTCACATTACAATCCACGGCATTTTGAATGCTACGCAAAGTAGGAACACCAAAATTAGCAAAAGCCTTAGCGGTCAAATTTGCAGTACTTCCTTCTTTTGCTCTCATGCCTTCAATACGTCCCCAGTGGGTGCCACCTAAACCACTTACATCAATCGCTGCAAGTTTTAAGTCTTTAACTTTTTCAAGAGTCCTTTTTGAAAAACCACTACCTGTTTCTTTTAAAACAATAGGAGTAGAAAAATTTTCTGTGATTTCTTTTAAGCGAGAAAGTCCATTCTTGAAATTTCTAGTACCTTCTTCTTGAACGGCCTCCTGAAGTGGATTGCAATGAATCGCCAGTGCATAGCCACCTGTACTGTGGATTAATGTTTCAATTTTTTCATCAGAAAGCTCATTGATTTGTGAAATGCCGATGTTTCCAATAAGACGTATATTAGGAAATTCAGACCGAATGCTTTGCCATTCTTCAAAAGCTCGGTCATCAAAAAGCTCACGCCTTTGCGAACCAATCATCATATCCCAATTCATCTCACTACATGCCTTGGCAAGGCGATGGTTGATCCCACCTGCTTCTTTATGTCCAGCCGTCATAGCAGCTACATAAAAACTAGAAACTTTCTCAGCTTTAAAATTTGAAACCTTTAAATCGATTTGGTCAAAATCTAAGTCTGGCATAGAATCAGAAATAAGATCTAGTTGATCAAAGTCACTACTAGCTGATGCTTGGGAAGCCATATCTAAAGAATGATCAATGTGATCTTTCTTTCTTTTTGCAAATTGCTCAATATCTTCAACGTACGAGATTTTCATCGTTCCCTAAACTTCGTCCCAAGTCTTGTGATTTCAAGGATTTATAAGTCCCGCCACCATACATGAAAAAGGCAAATTTAGCAATATAGATAGGCTTAGTTTTGTTTAGATTTTACAGGCTTTTTTACTTAATTTTTAACAGTAAAAACAAGCACTTATAGAGGCACAGACATAGCTCAGTTAGACATGCAAAAAAATTAACACTAATATCATTTATATTATATTTTTCCGGTGGGTATTTTTTATGAGCGCCAGTAAAGTAATTTGGCCAAAGGCAAAAACTCTTCCATCAAACTAGCTTCATCTTCACTTAGGAATTTTGACAGTGATTTTAAATCCTCTTGATATTGTTCCATCATTTTTTCACTTTCAGCGTCAAATTGAGCGAGTTTTTCATTGAAAAAATTCTCACCAAAAAGATCATTCACCTCTGGCATGGAACGACATTTGAAAAAGGCATCTACTCTTTCACTTTCGATCCCTTTCACCAAAAATGCAGCGAAGCTGTTTAGATAACCACCTGTTAAATCGCCGAGGATTTTTTTATTTTCAGAGTTTCGAATGTCGAAATCTAAAAGATCATCACCCCTTTGAAAAAGAGTACCAAGGTTTCTACCTATTTTACTTAAAGTTTTGTGAAGTTCTTCAGAATAATCTTCAATCGCAATAAACGGTGATCTAATACACCACTCAAAAAGAGAGGCGGTTTTTAGTTCGTGAACTCTATGCAATTTTTCCTGGGAAAGGGATCTTTCATGTAGAAGACTATCTTGCAACCACTCCCCTTCCAATAAATCACAAATCACTTTTGAGGTGAACTGAATCAAATGAATGTTCCCAAAACGAGAAAGATTCATCATCACTCGGGCCAATAAATAATCCCCTGCCAATACGGCATACTCAGGGTTGTACTTTAGCCAGGCTGATGTTTTCCCTCTGCGCATGGGAGCTCGATCAATTAGATCATCATGCAGAAGGGATGAATTGTGAATAAACTCAATGGTCTGACATAGAAGCTGTTCTGTTTTTGGAGCCACTTTTTTAGCACTACAGACCATGGATACCATTTTTGAACGAAAACCTTTTCCACCAGAAAATAAATCCTGGTATAGGTCATTCAATTTTACTAAATCTTTTGGAAAATCCTCAGATTGGTAGATTTGGATGTCTTGCAAAATATTGGCTCCTAAAGGCCTAGACACTAATCGAAAGCCCCTAAGAAGACAACGATTAAAGCAGAATAAAGCAAATTGATCGTTATTTATTTATCAAAAATTTCAAGCTTTTAGAGCATTTTCTGTTTTAAACACATGTTTGTATGAGTGATTTTTAAGCATACGCTTTTACGAGCTTCTTTACAGAAAGAAAAAAAGTTTTTAAACTAAAGTTATGAACGACAAACTTTACACCCAAAAACATATGTTACATTTTAGTCACTGTGACCCAGCAGGCATTATTTTTTACTCCCGTGTCTATGAGCTTCACCACATTGCTTACGAAAACTGGGTAGGAAAAATCTACTCTTGGGATGATTGGTTTCGCCATAAAACTTATGCCTTCCCTATTGTACACAGTGAGGCGGACTATTCGGCACCAATGAGGGCCGGCGAAGAAATCGAAATCGTATTGAGAAAAAAGAAAGTTTCACAAAATAGTTTTCAACTAGAGAGTACCATTTATTTAGGTGATAAAATCTGTGCGAAGGCATCTAGTATTCATGTTTGTGTGAGCCAGGCCGGCTTTCAAAAAGCACCGATTCCGGACTTTGTGAAAGAGTCCCTAGAGAAAACTTTGTAGAACTACATTAAGTTAGAGAGCCTTTCCCAAATTGACAGATTTTTCTTCTTATCAA
>JAYZXX010000092.1:0-11630 GCA_036140815.1 Bdellovibrionota bacterium
AAAATTCTACCGCACCTATGACTTAGCAAGATAAAAATACATTTTTTTTTACTCCTTCTTTCTATCGTAAATTTCATTTAGCAATGTCGCCAACCGAAGTCCTGCTTGAGCTATCCTTTTCATAACCACCTTCTTGTTTCTCTCAAAATAGGAAATACCTAGTTTAGGAAGCTTCGCTTTTGCCACTCTTCTTCCCTTTGTTTTTAAATATTTGTTATGAACACTCAAAGAAGCTAATTCCTTTAACTTCCTTGACTCACTACCTTCAATCATATCGTAGGGATAACTTCTTAAGTTAACAGACTCATTAGCCCAATCTTCTGGCGCGCCAGAAGATTCAAATCCATGTATACGCATTTTAGATGAAGATTTAAATGATTCTTTACTCAAAAAAGTTTCCCCAATTTCTTTCAGAAGAGAGCTCTCATCTTTAGAAACTTTCTTCAAAATCTCTGAGTCCCATAGCCTATGCAGATTCATTTTTTTACCGAACCAAGACACAATAATCTTGTTTCCACCTTTATCGCCAGGCCTTCCCACATGTAGAGGTTGATGTAAATCACCAACCAAATGCACAAGCCAGGCTAAAGTTTCTCTTTTACTAAAACCAGGCAAGGAACTCCCTTGTTTCAACTTCGCAATAGTAAGTTTTAATTGAACAACTAAACTCCCGCCTCCCTGAGTATCAGAATATTTTTCGCCATCCTTAACCGTACAATAGTGCCAAGTTGAGTATTTTCGATATTGCTTTTTACTTTTTATCCGATCAGGCCAACTGGATATATCAGCAAGAGTATCTTTCGCCAAAATTTTAGCAATTTCCTTTCTCGATGTCGCGGTCAAGTTTTCCAACGCTACTTCCCCTACCAATCTATGACCAAGCTCTCCCCAAGAAAAAGCAGACAAAGAATGAACTAAGCACGAAAAACAAATTAAAATTTTAAAAAAACACATAAAACCTCTCTAAGCACTATGTTACTTAATAACTCAAAACACACAAGCACCATTCACTTAACAAGAAACTACCTCAGGCATTTAAATAATGAATTCACCTTCACTGCCTATGCTAAATTAAAAAAATCTACCTTTTAAGAAATCTTCTTCAATCTCTAAAATCGAATTAATACCAAGAACTCCAAGCCCCACATAAGTAGAAAATTACATAGCGATCCTACTAGATTTTTATAAAAAACCTAGGTAGAATCCAGTCTGGAGAGAAGAATGAATTGGAAAAAAGCAAGTATCGCAGCAGTTATTACGGCAGTATTAAGTTATGGAGTTTGGGAGTTATTTAAAGACTTCATTAATATAAAAAACCACGAAACAAGTTATGTAGGAAAAATAAACACCCTTACAGGTGACGGTTTTCCCGATAGAGTTATCAATACCGATTCAAAACTTTCAAATATCAAATCAAAAGTAACATTTGTTCATTTTTGGGCATCTTGGTGTTCACCATGCATTGATGAATTTCCCTCACTAGTTCAGTTGGCCAAAGATTTTCCAGAAAATTTAACCATCGTGGCTATATCATTGGATGAAAATAAAAAAGAATTTGATGCTTTTTTAAAAAGTTTAGAAATCAAGCCTATGGAGAACTTTCTCATTATTCGTGATGAGTCCTACGATTACGCAGACAAGGTTGGAACAGAAAAGTTGCCCGAAACATTCATTCTAGACAAAAACAAAAAATTAATTCGAAAAGTTCCTACCGCGGAAAATTGGGATTCACCAAACGTAAGAGAATTTTTGCAATATTTAATCTCCAAATAAAAACCAATTTAACCTACCAGTTAAGAAAAGAAAAAGTTCTAATTTTTAGTAGGATAGAAATTTACAGAAAAATTATCACTTTTTCTTGAGTCCCGGCTAAATGTTTTCTGAAATTCATCGATATAACATGCAGACTTGCCATCGAACGAACAATGAAAAATACTCGCATCGAGTGCGATTTCAGAGTCACTACTCGAAAGAGAAATCGTTTCATCAATTTTTAGATTCATTCCCGGAAGCCCTACCAATTCGCCGATCTTAAGAGCTTCAAGCTTTATCCACCGACCATCTTGTTTTTCGAAAAAACTAAGACTATTAGAAGCTTTTAAGTTCAATTTCAGCCCCGATGGCAAAAAAACCACCCAATTAAACTTCAACTCCTTACCAAACGGAACAGTTTCAGCTAGCATTGACTTTAACCTAAGTTTCTTGGGCAATCCCTCACGGGCTAATCCATCATCTACAGTTAAAATACAAAATAAACTTATCAAAACAAAGATACGAATCATGCCACTCCCACAAGACTGCCAGGTATATGTAAAAAACCAGAGCAAGGAGACCAAATCCTAAAAAAATAATATTTATTTAATGATAAGTAAATAGCCTAAAACCAGCAACAAAAGCATCTTAAAACTGGCCCATTTAATTGCAGAAGTATTTTTAGATTTTAGAACTCCATGAACCACCAGGTCTCAAAGTGATCAAATGGAATGATCTTCAACAAGGCTTACGATAATTTACTTAAATTTTCTCCTTAAATGGAAGGGCTATTAAAAAATTAGAAGATAAAAAATAGAGGGTATTTTTTAAATGTGGCATTTTAAAATTATTTTTATAAGAGACTGATGTTTTCAATGAGATAAAAAACAACCAAACTATCAGTATAACTTCAATCAGCCTGAAAGCAAAAAAAGCCCAGACAATGCCTGGGCCTACTAATTCTTTTTTTTAAAAAGAAATTATTTAGAAGCTTTCTTCTTAGCTGTCTTCTTCTTGGCAGCAGTTTTCTTAGCCGCTTTCTTCTTAGCTGTTTTCTTTTTCGCAGCTGTCTTTTTCTTAGCTACTGATTTCTTTTTGTTAGCTGTCGCAGCTTTTTTCTTAGCTGTTTTTTTCTTCGCAGCTTGTTTCGCAGCTGTTTTCTTAGCTGCTTTAACTTCTTCTTCCTTCTTTTCTTCAACAACTTCTGGAAGAGCGAAGTCAACAAACTCAATGATTGCCATTTCAGCAGCATCACCAGGACGTTCACCAAGTTTCAAAATACGAGTATATCCACCTGGACGCTCTTTGAAACGAGGAGACAAATCACTAACGATCTTTTTAACAGTGTCTTTGTTTGGATATTTAGCCAACAAAGTACGAATCGTTGCAACATCTTCTTTTTTACCAGCAGTAATAGCGCGCTCAACGTGACGACGTAATTCTTTCGCTTTTGGAAGAGTCGTAGTAATACGCTCGTGCTCAACCAAAGAAGTTACTAAATTACGAATCAAGGCTTTACGATGACCGTTACTTCTACCGAATCTTTTGTTCTGAACTCTATGTCTCATTTTTAACCTCTAATTACTGCCCAGCACGTGCGTCTGGATTCCAATCTGCTGGTGGCCATCCGTCAATCTTCATTCCAAGAGACAGACCCATTTCACCTAATAATTCTTTAATCTCATTCAAAGACTTACGACCGAAGTTCTTAGTTTTAAGCATTTCGCCTTCTGAACGAGTTACTAATTCACCTATATAACGAATGTTTGCATTCTTCAAACAGTTCGCACTACGAACCGATAGTTCTAGATCATCAACAGAACGGAAAAGGTTTTCATTAAGCGTAGGCTTAGACTCTTTAACTTCTTCTTCTGTTTTCTCTAGAGCCTCATCAAAATTGATGAAAACTTGAAGTTGCTCTTTTAAAATTTTTGAACCAATAGAAATCGCTTCATCTGGACGAATTGAACCATCTGTCCAAACCTCTAGGACCAATGCATCGTAGTCAGTTCTTTGCCCAACACGAGCCTGAGAAACTGTGTAGTTTACTCTACGAACTGGACTAAAAATAGTATCTACTGGGATGTAATTTACTGGAAGATCAATACCATGCTCATCAGATTGAACGTAACCTCTGTGAAAGCGAGTCAACAACTCAGCATTGAAGTTAGCATTGTTCCCTAGAGTACAAATATGTTGATCTTTATTAATTACTTCGATTCCTTCAGGCAGGATTATATCAGCTGCAGTAACTACACCTGGCCCTTGCTTAGAGATTCTAAGAGTTTTTACATCTGAATCATACTGACGAAAACGAACTTCTTTTAGGTTAAGGATGATATCTTGAACATCTTCCATAACTTCTGGAATAGTACTAAACTCGTGTAACACTCCATCGAAGTGAACAGCATGAATTCCTGTTCCCATCATTGATGAAAGCATTACCCTTCTCAGAGAGTTACCCAGTGTTACACCATATCCTCTTTCAAGAGGTTTGATTGAAAACTTACCGTAACTGTCTTTAAGAGTATCATTATCAGCCTCATAAGATTTCGGTTTGATAAGATCACGCCATGTTTTAAAATATTGCTCTTGCATTCTAACTCCTTAAAATTAACGAGAGTAGTACTCAACAATCATATTCTCTTCTACTTGCAAGCTAATTTGCTCACGAGTTGGAAGATCCTTGATCGTACCCTTGTTTCCATCTACTTCAACCCAAGCAGGAACTTCGCGAGTTTTAGCCAACTCTTTACCAGCCATGATTGGGGTCTTTTCAGTACTTTTTTCTAAAACTTCGATAACATCACCTTGTTTTAGAGCCATAGATGGAATACTAACGCGTTTTCCATTAACTGCAAAATGTTTATGTGCAATTAATTGTTTTGCCTGTCTTCTACTCTCGGCAAAGCCCATATTATAAACAACGCTATCAAGACGTAGTTCTAAAGCTTGCAACAAGTTAAAACCAGTCTCACCTTTACGGCCATCAGCAATTTTAAACATTTTACGGAATTGCTTCTCAAAAACACCGTAGTAACGTCTAACTTTTTGTTTTTCACGCAATTGAAGAGCAAACTCAGAGAACTTCATACGGCTTTGACCGTGTTGTCCTGGTGGGTATGATCTACGATCGAAAGAACATTTATCAGTAAAACAACGACTTCCTTTAAGGAAAAGCTTCGTGTGTTCACGACGACATAATTTACAAACACTACCAATAATTTTACTCACGACCTACTCCTTACACTCTTCTTCTTTTTGGAGGACGACATCCATTATGTGGAATTGGAGTTACATCTCTCATTGAAGTTACTTTTAATCCAGCAGCAGCAATTGCACGAACTGCAGGTTCACGACCTGCACCTGGGCCTTTTAAATATACAGACACAGTTTTCATTCCATGTTCCATTGCTTTTTTAGCAGCGTCTTCAGCAGCCATTTGTGCAGCAAAAGGAGTACCTTTACGACTACCTTTGAAGCCTAAGTGACCTGCACTTGACCAAGAAACCGCGCCACCATCTGCATCTGTCATAGTTACGATAGTGTTACCGAATCCACATTGAATATAACAATTCCCTACCGGGATGTTCTTTTTAACTTTCTTTTTTGTGCTAGTTCTTTTTCCAGCCATTACAATCTACCTCGACCTATTTTTTCTTGTTAGCAACAGTCTTCTTAGGACCTTTACGAGTTCTTGAGTTGTTACGTGTATTTTGACCATTAGCTGGCAAGCCACGACGATGACGTAAACCACGGTAACAACCTAAATCCATCAAACGCTTGATATTCATCGAAACTTCACGACGAAGATCACCTTCTACAGTATAATCTCCCTCTAAAGCCTGACGTAAATCATTTACGTGAGCATCAGTTAGCTCATGAGCCTTCATCCCACGATCAATCTTTAGATCGTCACAGATTTTTCTCGCTGTCACTTGACCGATTCCATATACGTAGGTCAAAGCAATTTCCATTCTTTTGTTTTTTGGTAAATCAACACCTGCAATACGAGCCATATCTTACTACCCCTGACGCTGTTTGTGTTTTGGGTTTTCACAAATTACGCGAACAATACCTTTACGTTTAATTACTTTGCATTTGTTGCAAATCTTCTTTACGGAAGCACGAACCTTCATTTTTAACTCCTAAGGACTTAACGCCTCATAGCAATAGACAATTTATAGACGCCGGACTCTAACACCCGCGAATATAGCTGTCCACTAATTTCAACCAATTTTTTACTTTTTTTATTCCCAGCAAAACTCCGTCCAGGAGTTGGTGAAAAATGCCAGAAACTAAGCTAGTTCCGCTGTGATTCGCTTGTAAACATCCTCTGTTTCACCAAGCCCATCAACCTCAACGTACTTTCCAGCCTTCTTGTAGTACTCAAGTACCGGAAGTGTATTTTCTTCATAAGTCTTTAATCTCGTAGAAATTACTGACTCATGGTCATCTTTGCGTTGCTTAAGCTCCCCACCGCAGTTATCGCAAACTCCCTCTGCTTTTGGAGGCATTGCATCCACGTGAAAAGTAGCACCACAATCAGAACACACTCGGCGACCTGTTAAACGCTTCACTAGGTAATCGTGTGACACATCAATGAAGATTGCCTTACCTAAATCCATGTTGTTTGTTGCCAGCAGCCTATCTAAAGCTTCCGCTTGCGCAACTGTTCGCGGAAAGCCATCTAAAATAAAACTTTGACCAGACATTTTCTGAAATTCTTGCTCAACCATACCAATAGTGATCTCATCAGGAACCAAATCACCACGGTCAATGATCGCCTTGGCTTTCATACCAAGCTCTGTCTGACCTTTAATATTAGCTCTGAATAAGTCTCCAGTGCTAATGTGTAACATATTTAAGCGCTCCTTAAGGAGCGCTGACTGAGTACCTTTACCTGCCCCAGGAGGGCCAAAAAGTAGAATATTCATTAGAACTGTACCCTTCTGCTTTTCATCTTAACCTTAGGGCCACGAGAGAAAGCATCATACTTTTGGTTCAACATGTGAGATTGGATCTGTTGAGTTGTATCAAGTGCAACACCAACCAAAATCAACAAGCTTGTTCCACCAAAATAAAATGGAACTCCCAGGGTAGCAATCAACAATCCAGGCAAAATACAGATAGCACTTAAATAAATAGCACCACCAACATTAATTCTATCTAAAATTCTCATGATATAATCAGATGTAGCTTTACCAGCTCGAATCCCTGGTACAAATCCACCTGATTTTTTTAAGTTTTCCGCTACCTCTGATGGATTAAAAACAATCTGAGTATAGAAGAAACAAAAGAATACAATAAGCCCAACAAAAAGAACATTGTACAAAGTTCCATTTGGAGCAAGTGAATCTTGAATACTTTGTAACCAAGGGGCCTGTACGAATTGAGTAATTGTAGCCGGGAACAATAGTAAACTTGAAGCAAAAATAGGTGGGATCACACCAGAAAAATTAATTTTAAGCGGAAGATGAGACTGAGGAGCAGACATCGCCTGACGGCCTTGCCCTCTAGCAGAGTACTGAATCGGGATTCTTCTTTGCCCAACTTCCAAGAAAATCACCAAACCTATAGTAATAATCATAAACGCAGCCAGAACCAAAGCCATCAATGGGTTGATTGTAGAGTCTGCAACTAGATTGTATGTTTGACTGATTCCTGCAGGGATATTAGCAGCAATACCGGCAAAGATAATCAAACTTGCTCCATTACCAATACCACGCTCAGTAATTTGCTCCCCTAACCACATCAAGAAACAAGTCCCTGCTGTTAGAGTAATAATAGTCATCAATTCAAAAGGAAGAAACCCCACTGAGTTTGAAAGAACAAGAGCCTCTCCCCCAGGTGGGTTTTTCAAAAAGGTACTGATCCCGTAACCCTGTACTATTGCCAAAACAATAGTACCGTATCGAGTATACTGATTGATCTTTTTTCGCCCTGACTCACCTTCTTTCTTCAACTGTTCAAGCTGAGGAATAACAGAAGTCAATAACTGAAAAATAATAGAACTAGAGATGTAAGGCATGATCCCTAGAGCCAAAACAGAGAATCGCTCTAAAGCGCCACCAGAAAAGAGATTAAAAACATTGAAGAATCCACCTTGGGATTGGAAGAAGTTCATTACTGCATTTCCATCAACACCTGGTGTTGGAATATGAACTCCTAATCTATAAATAACCAATACAAATAAAGTAAAACCAATGCGTTTTCTTAATTCTTCGTTCTTTGCGATACCCTCAACTGCTGACACTCTTTGATCCCCTGTTGCAAAAAAATATTAATCTAGAACGGATACAGACCCACCAGCTTTTTCAATAGCTTCTTTAGCAGAAGCACTGAACTTGTGAGCTTTCACGTTGATTGCTTTAGTGATTTCTCCGTCGCCTAAGATTTTAAGCTTTTCGCCCTTCTTTAGCCAACCTTTTTCTAAAAGACTCTCTGGAGTAACCTCACCTTCAAGTGCTGTCAATCTAGACAAGTTGATGATTGTATAGCGGTTTCTGCTACCTGGAGTGAAGCCAAACTTAGGAATACGACGGATTAAAGGCATTTGACCACCTTCGAAACCCGGAACGTTTTTTCCACCAGAACGAGCTTTTTGTCCTTTATGACCCTTCGCAGCTTGTTTTCCCCAGCCAGAACCCTGACCACGACCAACACGTTTACGAGTTTTTGTCGAACCTTCTTTAATTTCTAAGTTACTTAACAAGCTCATATTATTTCTCCACAGTAACATCTAGAAGATGCTGAATTTTAAAAATCTGTCCACGCACAGCTGGATTATCAGCAAAAACTTTCTCTTGACCAATTTTACGAAGCCCTAGGCAACGAACTGTTTCTTTTTGAGTTTCAGTACAGCCAATAGTGCTCTTTTTTAACTTAACACGAAAACTTTTAGCCATTTTGGCCTCCTACGACTTTAATCTCTCATCAACCATTGCTTGACTTTGTAACTGACGAAGACCGTCCAAAGTAGCACGAACTGCATTATGAGGGTTACGAGTTCCAACACACTTTGTAAGTACGTTTTTAACTCCAACAGCCTCTAGCACGGCACGAACCGCACCACCAGCTATCACACCTGTACCAGGAGAGGCTGGGCGAAGAACTACTTCTGCAGCTCCGAAGCGACCGATTACTTCGTGAGAAATCGTTCCTTCTTCAATATATACTTTTTCACAATCTCTTTTAGCTACGCGACCAGCTTTTCCAATTGCAGCAGGAACTTCGTTCGCCTTACCACAACCAAAACCAATTTGGCCGCTTCCATCACCGATAACCACTAGAGCAGAGAAGGAGAATCTACGTCCACCCTTTACCACTTTAGCTACACGGTTAATTGCAACTACTCTTTCTTCAAATTCAGGTACTTGTTGTTGTTCGCTCATCCAATTCCCCTAGAAATTAAGCCCAGCTTCACGGGCAGCTTCAGCCACGGCTTTAATTTTTCCGTGGAAGATAAATCCATTACGATCAAATACTACGTTTTTGATGTTTTTCGCTTGTGCAGCTTCAGCAACTGCTTTACCAACAGCTTTTGCCTTATCTACACCACTCATTTTTTCAGTGAATTTCAAGCTGGAAGCACTAGCAAGTGTAGTGTTTCCTTGATCATCAATGATTTGAGCGTATACATGAGTCAAACTTTTGTATACCGACAAACGAGGACGCTCTGGCGTACCATCAATTTTTCTACGAATACGAGCCTTTACTTTTAAACGACTCTTTACTTTCGGGCTTGTTGTTTTCTTGAATTTAATTTTCATAATAAACCCCTATTACTTACCAGCTGACTTACCGGCTTTACGGCGGATATGTTCATCAGAGTAACGAATTCCTTTACCAAGATATGGCTCAGGTGGACGAAACTCTCTAATTTCTGCAGCAGTTTGACCAACTAAAGCTTTGTCAGCTCCTTTAACATGAACTGTAGTTGCTTTTTCCACTTCAATTTCGATACCCGCTGGGATTTCGAAATTAATTGGGTGGGAGTAACCAAGGTTCATTTCAAGAACTTTACCTTTAACAGCTGATCTATAACCAACACCATTCAATACTAATGTTTTCTGAAAACCATCAGAAACACCTGTTACAGCGTTTTGAACTAATGATCTATATAATCCGTGAAGACTACGAGTAGACTTACTATCATCATTACGAGTCAATACTACTTGCCCATCTTCTACTTTTACATTGATTTCTGTACGGACAGGAACCTGTAAAGTGTACTTTGGACCTTTTACCTCAACAACATTCTCAGGAGATACACTCACTTGAACCTTGTCTTTAATAACTACGGGCGCTTTTCCAATACGTGACATATTACACCTACCAAACTTTCGCTAAGTACTCACCACCAAGACTTTTTTCAGTAGCAGTAGAACCGCTCATTACACCTTGGGAAGTGCTTAAGATTGCTAAACCATAACCAGAACGAACTTTTGGAATCGCTTTGGCTTTAACATATACACGACGACCAGGACGACTCACACGCATAAGCTTTTGAATCACTGGGTCACCAGTTTTTGTTGTCTTCAAATATACACGCATCATACCTTGGCGACCATCTTCAACAACTTTGAAGTTACGAATATAACCTTCGCCTTTAAGTACTTCTGCAATTCCTTTTCTCAATTTAGAGCTAGGAATATCAACTTTTTCATGTCCTGCATTACCTGCATTTCTTATTCTTGTTAGAAAATCTGCAACTGTATCCATTTTCTTTTATCCTCTAGTTTTTACGGAATGGGAAACCAAGTCCAGTTAACAAAGCGCGACTATGCTCATCAGTTTCAGCACTAGTACAAATAGTAATATTCATACCACGAAGCTTATCTACTTTGTCATAGTTAATCTCAGGAAAAACAATTTGCTCTTTAAGACCCATATTGTAGTTTCCACGTCCATCGAAACCTTTAGGAGAAACTCCTTTAAAGTCTCTAACTCGAGGCATACCAATGTTGATCAGACGATCTAAGAAAGCCCACATGCGCTCTTGTCTAAGAGTAACAGCACAACCAAGCGGCATACCTTCACGTAATTTGAAGTTGGCGATTGCTTTTTTAGCACGAGTGATTACTGGCTTTTGGCCTGAAATCGTGGCTAATTCTTCAACCGCAGTGTTAACAACTTTAGAGTTCGCGGTAGCCTCGCGACCACAGCAAATATTTACTGTGATTTTCTCTAGTTTTGGTAACTTCATAGGATTCTCAATCCCTAATTCTTTCATTAGGCTTGGAATCACATCTTCTTTATATTTTTTCTCTAAACGGTTCACTATCTACCTCTTAATAAACGTTCTAATTAAAGAACTTCCGGTGCTAGGGAAATGATTTTTGTAAAACTTTTCGCTCTTAATTCACGCGCAACTGGTCCAAAAATACGTGTTCCAACTGGCTCTTTATCACCTTTAACCAAAACCGCAGAGTTTTCGTCAAAGCGAATGTAACTTCCATCTGGGCGACGAACTTTTTGAGTAGTTCTCACGATTACAGCTTTTGCAACATCACCTTTCTTAACTTTAGAATTAGGAAGAGCTTCTTTAATAGAAACCACAATAATGTCACCTACAGAAGCCGTTCTACGCTTAGATCCACCAAGAACCTTGATACATTGAACTAGTTTCGCACCGGAGTTATCAGCAACTTTTAATTTCGTTTGCATTTGAATCATTTGATATCTCCTAAAGTACTTTCGCCTTCTCAATCACTTGAGACAATTTCCAAGACTTGGTTTTGCTCAAAGGACGAGATTCAGTGATTAAAACTTTATCGCCCGCTTTTGCAGAATTCTGCTCATCGTGCGCTTTAAAAACAGTACTACGACGAATGTATTTACCGTAACGCTTGTGCTTCACCATACGAGAAACTTTA
>JAYZXX010000093.1:0-3789 GCA_036140815.1 Bdellovibrionota bacterium
GCTTTTTAGTGTTTTTTCTCTAGAATAAAGATCGAAAGTAGTGATTTCTTTTTTAATATACTCTTTCAAGCTTTCTCTGTAGTCACTATTGGTTCTATCTTTTAATCTAAGGTCAGTCGCTTCCGACAAAGCATTGTTTTTCATTGAAACACGATTGGATTTCGAACTAAGCTTTTCATTCAATTCTGCCTGCGAAGCTTCTATCTCATTAATCAAATTTTCGAAAAAAAGCATAAGTTTCAAGTCGTAGCTATCCACCAAATTATCAAAATACATTATAGTCTGTCTACCGTGGGAACTTAGTGGGAGATTAATTTCTAAAAGATCATTAATACTAGGGTATCTTTTTAAGTTTTCTCGGCCCCAATTAATACTAGCTTCATCAATATTTTCTACCGAATAATTATTGGGGCTAAGTTTATATTTCTCTTCGATTTCAGATTTTCTTTGTTCTGTGAGGCCCCGAAAATTTGTTACATCATTCATTAATGACTCTAGGAACTCTGACTTCATTTTCTCTGTTGTATGTAGTTCAGGGTCAATTACCTGCATCTCTTGGCTTTCTGGAGAGAGTAGCTTTGGCTCACTGGCATTATTCGAATCTGAAGGCCAGGAATATACAGAAAAAATAATACTTAACAAAAAGATATAAAAATTAAAACTCTTCATAAATTCCTTTTTTAATATCTTCTAGAGCTCAGTTCTTGCAAGGAGTTAACATTAGTTATGCATTGCTAAAAGATCGATAATGTATATTAAGTATCACCGTAGCATATTTTCTCGTATGCACAGATTTAAGGTAAGCCGATTGAAAAAACTTTCCTTTCGTCAGATTTTTTGACAGTCTGATTTAACTGAAATACTTAACGAGATCATAGCAATGAATTATGTCGACACGCGACTTTTTCAAATCACATGCGTCATGTCACCATGGCACTCTTCTTTCAGATTTGGGCTAATTCAAAGCCTGTGCGAATAAAGCCTTATTGAGTTCTTTCGTCGTCATTCATTTTAAATTCTGATTTTAATCAACTAACCTGGAAAAGCCCTATAGGTGTAGAAGCTATGCCAGCTTGAATTACGCGGCTGCTAGGAAAAAGTCGCGTGTCGCCTTTTTCCCTTTTGCCTAACGAAAATATTTGGTTAGAATTTCGTAGTATTTATTTAAACGAAGTATTTCTTCGTGGGTTCCGCCCTTATCGGGGTGAAATACCATTGCTAACTTTTTCCTTGCTCCTCCGATGCTTTCTACATCAAGGTTTTCCTTTATATCTATTCCGTTAGATTTAAAGTACTGAATGGCTTCTGCGATTTTCGTTGGGTAAACCACTTTCTTTGCATCAATTTCGTTTTTAGGTTTTTTTAGTTTTTGTTTTTTTTGAGCTTTAATCTTCTCGCGAATTTGCTTTTGGTATGCAAGCTGTCTTGCTTTTGCTGCTAGGACGGCTTCGGACTCTGGCTGAGCACTTCCAGGCTCAACTTCTGTTTTTTCAGCTAAAAAGTCAGCACCCTGACTATCAAGTTCTAAAATAGTCGCCCAAACATGTTTGCACAAACGTCCTTTTTTTCCCGAACTACAACTGCAATTTGTGTAAATCACCGAGCTGGTTAAACCGTCCGAGCTCAATCTTACTCTGTGAGAGCCAGGAGAGCTTAAGTAGCTATGTACCTCCGTATCCGAAGAACTACCTGTCCTGACACTCCCTTTCCGATAGAGATCCTCACCATTCTTTCTGTCTTGCGGCTTAAAGCAATTCATCAACATTTCATTCAATCTTACATCCCTGCTGTCTAGGACATGCTAATATAACTTATCACTTTTGGCGAGAATCTAAAGGGCGACATGCGACTTCAAATCACATGCGTCATGTTGGCTTGGTACTTTTCTTCAGCTATCCAACTAAGTTTGCACAGGCCTCTATGATGCATTATCTTCCAAGGTTGCATTGGTTTATTGGCATTAGCATGTCACCTTTTAAAGGACTGTGGACGAACTAACTCCGCTCAACTATTGATAGTCTAATTTAAATTGGAAGTTTTTACTTTTTTTCTTAGTTCTATTTTTCCCAGTGTGATAACCTAATTCTCCTATGCTCCTGAAAACACTCAATTTTTAATGCCATATTATTAATGGTCAGACTTAAAGATAATACAATTTTGAATAAATACTTTCTGATTAATTTTAAATATAGTAAAGTTCGACGGAGTCAAAAGGAGGAAACTCATGAAACTAATCATATTAATGGTAACTTTTCTTTCAGCAGTTAATTTATTTGGGAGTACTGATACTGGCCTATCTAAAGATTTAAACAACCTAGTGGACAATAGTACCCCCCAAGATAACTACGCATGCCGTGGTGATGGTGCCGTTCTTTAAGCTCCCAAAAATATTTTTGAAATTTAGCTCACTCATTAAAAATAAACAGCCTCTTGAGTGGGTTTTAAGTTCTTCTGAAAATTCCCAGGCCTTCGTTCTAGGGGACAAAATTTATGACAAATTCGAAATTTTGGGTAACGCCTCAAAGCTTATTGATGGCAAACTAAGATCAGGCACTAAATTTATATCCAAAGATCAAACCTTACGAAGCCTTTCAAAGAAGTTAACTGAGCCAGGCTCTTATGAATTAAGCGCAGTACTAGAGCGCGACATTAATATAACCGTACAATTTCCTAAAAACATTGACGTCTCAGTTACTAAAAAACGAATTGAAAAGACCCTCGAACTCTTCGAAACATACCTCCCCAGTTACTTTAAGTTATTTAACCAAAGAATCTTTGCTGTCGTACCTGTGTCTCACTACCATAAAGGTAAACCCCACAGGCGCGGTTTCACTCTTGAAACACTACTGGGATTTACTTTTACAACTATCGAAGAACGCTTTGATCAACCAGAGGAGATCTTTTTTCCCTTACTAATTATCGACCTAATGCATGAGCTTGGACATACCGTACTATTGACTTACCAAAAAGTAGATACAATTTTGGAACCTGAAGACCTAAATAAGCCTATATTCTCGCCAATTAGAAGAAGTGCAAGAAGAGCAATTATGAGTTTTCATGCTTGCGTTGCCAATGCATACATGCTTGAAGCTATTAAACACCTATATCCTAATGCCTCTTCTCTATTAGAAAAAAAATTTCTTGAGAAAACATTTATCGAACTAGTGGAGATGCAAAAAATAAGCTTAAAACTAATTAAAAAAAACACGAAACAAACGGTCCTGGGAAAAAGGATTGTAAAAGAACTGGTGTATCAAACAAAAAACATAAATCTAAACAACATAACAGGAATCTCGTTCAAGCCTGAAGACATCAGCTATTTTACATTGATCAAGAAAACAATCGCATGAAAATCTATTTAAAAGCTAATTTTATATTAATTTATATATTCACATCCCTTGTCCTAAATGCAGATTCGCAGAGTAAGAATATGGAAATTTCTATTCGAATAACATCTGACAACAGACCACCTTACTCAACTAAAACCTCTGGCTTTGCAAACATTTCTTTTTACAATGCCGTTTTAGGCAAACTTTTGAAGCTCACAGAAACCTTGGAAGTCAAACCAGACTTGTTAAAAACAGCATATTGGGATTTTAAAAAATTGTCCTTCATAATAGAATTAAGAGAAGACTTGGTTTTTCACAATGGGCGTAAAGCCACTATCGATGATCTTTACTTTAGCATTGCACGTTTTTTCTATACGACGGCCAGAGCAGACCAAATTTCAATATTAAAGTTAATTGAGGGGACTGACAATATTGAACCAGATGATGTTTATAAGCCATG
>JAYZXX010000094.1:0-35927 GCA_036140815.1 Bdellovibrionota bacterium
TAATCTATAATCTATAATCTATAATCTATAATCTATAATTCTAAAATTAAAAGAGCTGCTAGTATATAGCAGCTCTATGGATTGAAATATAAATTAATCTAAACTTGGCAACCATTCAGAGAAAGCATCTTTTGCCCTGGCTACTATTTTTGCACGTTTGTCTTTCTTGTTCATCTTTCTTGGTGCTTCGTATTTAGGGAACAGGCCAAAGTTGATGTTTGTTGGTTGGAATTGTTCTTTTTCCTCCCAGTTAATCGCGTTACACAATGAGCCTAAAGCAGATTCTCTCGGAGGTGGGTTGAAAGATTTGTCTTTTAATTTCTGATCAACAAAACGGGCTACCAATAAACCAATGCATGTGGAGTCAAAATATCCTTCACAGCCTGTTACTTGTCCTGCAAAAAATAACATAGGGTCTTTTTTGGAGCTGAAATCTGAATTTAGTTTAAGGGTAGAGTTAATGTATAGGTTTCTGTGAATACTCCCAAGTTTTAGAAACTCAGCGTTTTCTAATCCCGGAATCATTTTAAATACTCGTTTTTGCTCGGGGTAGGCCATTTTAGTCTGAAAACCAACTAAGTTATAAGCCGTTGCTTCTTTGTTTTCCTGTCTCAGTTGAACTACCGCATAAGGCTTTTCTTCTGAATTTGGATTTGTTAAGCCTTTTGGTTTCATGGGACCAAAAGCTAAAGTCATATCACCACGATTTACAATTTCTTCGATAGGCATACAGGCTTCAAAGTATGGAGTGTCTTTTTCAAAATCTTTGGCTTCGATTTTACGAGCTTTTTTAATTTCTTCGATGAAGGCGTAGTATTGCTCTTTGTTTAAAGGGCAGTTGTAATAATCTGCAGTTCCTTTATCCCAACGAGATTGTTTCCAGGCGATATCAGTATTGATAGAATCAGCATCAACAATGGGTGCGATGGCATCAAAGAAATAAAGAAATTCATCACCAAAGTGGTTCATCATACTTTTTGCTAAAGAGTCTTCTGTCAAAGGGCCGGTAGCAATCACAGTAGGGCGGGGTACATCATCAATGGAGTCTACTTTTTGCTCTACGACCTCGATATTTGGATGCGCTTTAATTTGATCGGTGATCGCTGCACTAAAACGTTCACGATCAATGCCTAAAGCTTGTCCCGCTGGAACGAAAGCTTCTTTTGCGGCTTTTAAAATGTAAGAGTTAAGCTGCGAAGCTTCCCATTTCATATGACCAGGAGCAGAGCTTGGGTCTTGAGAACCAAATGAATTTGAGCATACCAGCTCAGCAAATTTATTGGTTTTATGGGCTGGAGTCATGGTTTTGCCACGCATCTCAAATAGCTTTACTTTATGTCC
Source organism: Bdellovibrionota bacterium (assembly GCA_036140815.1). GTDB lineage: Bacteria > Bdellovibrionota > Bdellovibrionia > Bdellovibrionales > UBA840 > UBA6502. The sequence goes on from JAYZXX010000094.1 coordinate 1,342, forward strand.
CAAATTGGCTAGTTGCAGCGCACACTCACTTCCAGCTAGGCCGGCTCCAACAATATGAACTGTATTTTTATCTGTATCCATGCTACTCCTTAGGACATGAAGAAGAAAGACCGCTCAAAGGGTTTTAACCAAGCCTCTGATCTAATCCACAACCTCTTTAAAAAAGATAACACAGCTCTATCACAACAGTTTTTGAGATGGAAGCTCTGGCATCACTGGAAGGAAGTTGTAGGGGAGAACATTGGAAAAAATACAGATCCTGTGGGCTACTACCGCCGTACTTTGTATGTTTGGGTAAAGAGCTCTACTTGGCTTCAGGAAATGACTTTTATGGAGAAGGTTTTAGTACAAAAGGTAAATAACTACCTTGGGAAAGAATGGGTCTCGCGCATTCGATTTACCATGGATCGAAAATCTGTCCCTGAACAGGCCACCGCTTCTCAAGAGATGAAAGATTTTATCTCCAAATAGCTTTCCTTTTCAACGGATTCTTCTGAATACAAAACGGAAACATAGAAGATCTTCATAAGACTCATTTTTTTAAAGAAAAATGGTAGAAATAGAATATTGTCCAAAGACTTACTTGAGGAATAGTTCTTGAATTTGAACTATGGGATGTGTTTTTAAATAAAATTTTTTATGAGGGAGAGTCTTATGCTGAAACTATTAAAGAATACCTGTTTCGTGTTTTTTTCAATGTTATTTCTAATTGAAGTTTGTTCCGCAAAATCATTAACTTCTTGTCGAAAGGCGCCTGACAAGAATGCATGCAAGCTAGAACACTTAAAAAGTATTAAGAACAAATTAAAAACTTTAGAAGGAAAATATGAAGTTGTATTAGAGGACGGAAGTATCCTTGAGATGACTTTAGTAGAAACAACTTATCAGAAGTTTTTAGAAAATAAAGCTTCGGTTTCAGAAGAACGAATGCAGTTAATGTATGGTAGAGATTATACTTCTAGTCAGGTTGAGAGTGATGGTTTTAGGTATTCAATATTTTTGAATAAGAAAGGCGAGGATTTTGCATTTGAAAAAGTCTTAACCGACGCAAGCTTTACTTCTCAGACTAGAAGATGGCTTTTAAGCTCAACAAAATCTTTGTTGATAGAGAGTGATTTAATTAGTTTTTCAGCCATCTATGATGGTAAAAGTGTTTCATGGAAAATTTTATTAAACGAAGAGGGAAAGATGCTTGGTTTGGAATTATCCCAAGCAAATAGTGATTTGGCGGGTACAATACTTTTTTTAACTGCTCCTTTAGAACGAACGGTAAGAGAGAAATCGGTTACGTATCAAGTTATTAGGTAGTACTATGGGCTTTGATTAGGCCCTTAATTGTCGATCAGTTAAAAAAAATACATAAAATACTAAGCTAGGAAAAAGTGCCTTGATAGGCTTGGGGTACTTTTAAATTAGTTAGGTGAATGTTTATTGCTTAGTTATGTACTAGCTTGCTATTTGAGTGATAATTTTTTCTCTCAAAATGGATTTAGTCTGAATGAACGATTCGATGGTTACGGCATTAGATTTGCACTGTTAAGTTGTATGAGTTCCATGATTTCGAAGAAAGTCTGTATTTTGCGAGAAAAGTTAACTTTCTTAAAACGAGGCTTATTTAAGCTTTGTACTTTATTGGTTTTAATACTTTTTGTTTCACCCCTTCAGGCCACTTCAGGGCCAATAAAATGCAGTAGTACTTCCGGCGCGAAAGCTTTAGATGTCCAGCTCTCCGATGGTGTTGTTTTGAGTCTTCCTTCAATTAGTAAGGTGGAACTTGAAAACATTTATAGACAACTTACTAAATTAACAGCCGCATTTATTAATGAGCCTGTGAGTATTGCCTGGGGGAATCCTGGAGGGACATACGGTCCATGCGCGGACAAGGCAAATATCATTCGATACTTTTTAGCCACGGGTAAAAAACATTTGCCCGAATTCGGTTTTTTAGAAGGGGACAGAGTGGCTAAAGAACTTGAGACTTCCACACCTAAAATTGCTCCAAGTTTGATGATTAGCCTTTATGCCCTTGAGGGAATGCGATTTAGTTATGAGTTTGTAAAACCCTTTGGTACTACTTACGCTTCTACGGGGGTTCGTGGAAAAATCTCTTGGGGCAGTCACAAGGCCGTTGTAGTTAATGTAGAGGGAGAGCTTACAGTAATAGACCCTCTTCTTGAAGAGCCTCTGAATATCCAGAAATGGATTCGTACTTATGTAAAGCGAACTAGAGAAGTTCCTTACCTTAGTAAAGAACAAGGGAAGAAGCTTTCTGTTGCTATTTATGAGCCAAGATTTAGAGAAAGTTTAGATGGTGTTGAGATAGGCTATACTCTTTTGCCAGAATATTCTCTTCGTACTGCAAATGCCTTAAACCTTAGCTCGACTTGGAGAAAACAGTTTCAAAAAAGCAATCCATTTAGTTCGGAAGTGATGAGCGATACTAGTATTAATCAATTGATCCATGATCTTCGGTTACGAGTCAAGCGCCGTATGTAATGAGTCCTTGGTGGTTTGAAAAAAAATCAGCTCGTATCTGAAAGATCGATTTGTATTGCTGTGTTTAATAGTATTATTAAATTTACTTGATAGAATGAATCTAAAGTAGCTAGGAAGGCTTCTTCCTTTTGCCCCCCCTAATTTACAAATCTTTAATTTTTATTGCAGACTTTGTCTCTCCACTTAGTGATGAATTTTTCTGGTGAAGCATGATTGCCTTTCCAAATGATTTCAAAGTGAAGGTGAGCTGCTTGGCTTCTACCAGTTGAGCCGCTGTTACCGATTTTGTAGTTGGCTGGGATTCTTATGCCAGGCTGTATATCGCCAAACTTTGAAAAGTGCATATATCTGGAAAATAGCCCACCGCCATGATCTAGCATAACATTGTTTCCAGGGCTGGTCATAAAGCCGCTATATGCCACTTCTCCTGGGCCCATAGAATAAATGGGTGTACCAAGCCATGCTCTTAAATCAAGACCCGTATGATAATAGGTTTTTCCACTAGGGAGTCTTCGGGCTCTTCCGTATGGGGAAACTCTTTTGGAGTCTACAGGAAGTTGATAACAAAAAGAATCCACAGGTCCATTCACTCTTCCTAAGACTTCCTTGGTAATTTTTCGTTCTAGTTTTTTTTGTTGGTCTTCCACTGAACTTAATTTGTCTTTCACTGAACTTGGTAAGCGAAGACTTCTAGCTTCTTGCAGTTCTTCTCTTTGAATGCTGAACCTTTGCCTTTTCCAGGAAAGAGTTTTTGAACGAAAATAAGATCGCAGACTTTCTCTCCAATCGGGATAACTTGATTCTGCTTGAGAAATATAGATTGGGTTAGGGGAGTAAACGGAAACCACCGCCATCTCTAAATCTGAATCTTGAATTTTGGAAAACTCTTTATGATTTAAAAAATAGGGAGTGTCTGATTTTTTTAACAGAATTAGTTCTCCGCCGAAGAGCTGCTCTTGCTGTAGGTAGCTTTTAGTATCTTCCAGCTGAAACTTTGCCGTGTGTACTACTGGGAAACATAGAAAGAAGCATAAGGTACATAAATAGGCTGTCACTGGATAGCGCTGAATATTTTTCCCTAAATTTTCGATGAAACTAGAAAATACACCCACCATAGTAGTCTAACATTGGCTCAGGCAGAAAAGAAGAAGGACATCGGTCGAGTTTTGCGCCTTGTTAAAGTGCATGGTTTTCTCACATGACAATGATTTTAGGTGCCTAAGCTATTCATCTCCGAACATTGTTTCAGGAATTGTAGGGGCTTATTTGCATGGAAAGATTAGAAAATATGTATAGATAAGCTGGCTAAACCCAAATTCAATCAAGACCTGGGGGTAGTATTTAATTCCGTTCTTTGATTAGCTAGTTTTTATCTAGGAAATGGGCTTTTTCTTTGCTAGTAGCAATTCTACAGGTTTCTTTTCTTCCAAAGACTTTATAGCGATTTTTGGCAACAAATTGATATAATATGTCTCGAAGGGATCTAGGGATAATTTTAAGAAGATAAAAGCATTTTCCAAGAATAAATAGGCGCGCTACAATTTCTATAAATGCATCGGACTGATCGTATTTTCTTTTAGACTCATCAATGAAGACGACACTATCTAGATCATCAAGATTATAAGACTTTGCTACTTGCCCTTGCAATGAAGCAAAATAGAAGACACCCTTTTTGTCGAATTTCATTATGAAGTCCACAGCCCAGTTGCATAGATTGCAGTGCCCATCAAAAAAAACTATAACTTTCTTGTTCATAGATTCTCCCGGGGAGTTTTTTAGTTCAATGCTGGTTGGGTTCTAGCTGTTTCGTGATTTGTTTATGTGTAGATATTAAGATTTAAAATATCACAACTTACTAGGAATAAAAAAAGAGTAAGCTTGTGCCTACTCTTTTTCATTTTCTTGGATACTTGTCCTAATAACTGCTTTTAATGTATTGTTGTAGCTCTTTGCTCCTAATAAGCGTTTCAGGCTATCATGCAGGGAGGAGTCGTTAATCAAAGCTCCTAATGTACCTTCACCTTTATCAATTTTATCTAAAACATTATTTAAACGTTTAGCAGCCACGCTGATTTCTGCACCAGTTTTATTTTCGTTAAAAGACTTTGTAACTGAACGTAGATCTTTAGCGATTAATTTTAATTCTCCGGCCGTATCTTTAAAGCCAGTCATCATTTCTTTCACTTGGCCTTCACCGTTTACATCCGTCAAAATTTGATCTAATTTCTTCAAAATGCTAAATACTCGGTCAATTTCAGAAGCTTGTGAGGAAATCATGCTTAAAAAATCTTCCTCAGTGGTAGCTCCAACGAACTCGCCTTCCTTCAAAGCAATATCTGATTTTCCAGGTTCAATGTAAATGTACTTATCTCCCAAAGCACCTTTAGTTCTAACATCAGCAACGGAGCCTTGGGTGATCTTGTTTTGAAATTCAGAGTAGAGACGTAGAGTTACAACTAAATCCGTAGAATCTTTATCAAACTCAATGGCTTCTACATTTCCAACTGGAAAACCTAAAACTTGAACCACACTTCCTGGGCCTAAGCCAGTTACATGTTTGAATTTCGTTTTCAAGCGATATTGATCTGCAAATAGAACTTGGTCACCGCTAATAGCAAAGATAGATATTACTAGTAACATCACACCTAAAAATACGAATACTCCAACCTTTGCGTTAATTTTATTTTCTTTCATTAGCGCAATTCTCCTTCAATGAATTTGCGATAGGTATCGTTACTGCCAGAATTCATCTCTTCATGTGTGACTCCAGCTTGAACGATTCCATCGGCCACAATTACCGCACGATCGCAAACTCGTGCCGCTGTGGGGATATCATGAGTTACAAGCATTGATGTAACTCCCTTGGCTTTCAATTCCATGATGATCTCTTGAATACGAATGGTATTAAAGGGATCCAAACCAGCGGTAGGTTCATCATATAAAATCACTTCAGGCCCCATAATAATGGACCTAGCAAGACCAATTCTTTTTTGCATTCCGCCGGATAAATCGGCGGGATAAAGATGTTCTGTGTTTGGCATATGAAGCTCATCAAGAGTTTCAATGATTCGATTTCTGATTTCCGTTTCATTCATGCCAGTATGTTCTTTTAAGGGGTATGCTAAATTTTGATAAACACTCATGGAGTCAAACAATGCGCCACCTTGAAAAACATAGGCAACCTTTTTACGAATGCGAACTAGCTCAGACTCTTTGAAATTTGCAATGTCCTCGCCATTGATAAGAATTTGCCCAGAATCAGGCTTTTCTAGTCCAATTAACGACCTAAGAATCACTGATTTACCAATCCCAGATCCACCGAGTAGGCCTAGACATTCTCCTTTTTTCACAGAGAAATTAATGTCCTTGTGAACGACTTTATCGCCAAAGCTTTTTCTAAAATTTTTCATTTCAATAACGGCATCGCTCATCACTACACCTTATAAATAAAGAATAAGAAAAGTTTGGTTAATACAAAGTCTGATAAGAATATTAAAATGGAGCCTGTAACAACCGCTTTCGTAGTGGCAATTCCAACCCCTTTTGTCCCGTTACTTACATTTAATCCGTAGTAACAAGCGGGTACTGAAATACAAAAACTAAAAAAGGCTGTTTTGCCAATACTCATTAAATAATCGTGGAGTTTTAAAAATTCTACCACTTTTGCATAATAGAAACCACCATCTAATCCTAATTGAGTGATACCAATTAAGTAACCACCAAAAATTCCAAGGGTGATTGCGAACAAACTTAAAATTGGTAAACCAACGAAAAGAGCTAAAACTCTTGGGATTACAATTTTTTTAATGGGTGAAGTTCCTAAAGCACGAATGGCGTCAATTTGTTGAGTCACAACCATTGAACCAATTTCTGAAGCGATACCTGCACCCACGCGACCTGCAACTACTAGCGAGGCAAAGACGGGACCTAGCTCACGAACAATAGAAGTAGAAACAATTCCGGGGATGTAGGGCTTACCACCAAATTTTTCAAGACCAAGTCCAAATTGCATGGCCATCACAGCACCTGTACTAATTGCAGTTACAAAAACCAAATTTTGGGAACGTATACAAAGTAGGTAAAGCTGTTCGATAAAAAGATTTCCGTAAAAAGGGCGAACTTTTAGTTCGTTAATCATTTGTCCAAATAAGCGACTGATGCCTCCAATGGTATTGAAGAAGGCAAAGGGAAGACTTCCTAAGTTTAAAAGAAGCCCTTTCATCTTAAGGTGCCCTCAGCTGATCGAGGAAATTTTTGAAATTAGCCTCTGTAATGGCAAAGCTTTTCTCGACTCCAACATGACTGATCAAATAGTTGCAGTTGTTCTTTTTAAAAATAAGCATTCGTACCAAAACCGGTACGCCATCAATCTTAACTAATTTCTTTGTGTCTAAGGCTTCTCGAGAGTTAAATATGATTTCTTCCTTAGAGATTTCTTTTTCTATACTCATACCCGTAAAGGCAGTGCTTTCTAAATTTTCAATGCTTGGATCAGCAGGGTCGTAACAAGAGCTTTTCAAGCTGATAGAGTTTCCAGATTTTTTATCGACAAAATAAGCATCTAAATTATCGGTGTCACGTTTTTGAAAACTTCCACCTGGTGCTTTGTAGACAAGGCCTTCAGCGCTTTCTGTTTCAGGAGCTACATCAATAGACACGCATCCCATTGCAGAGAAGCAAAATGTTAAGAGAAGGATGTGTTTTTTTAAATCCATTTTGAAGTTTTTCCTGTTGTAAATTACTATGGAATATCACTAACTTATCTATCGGAAGCTTTCACCGTTTTATTAATATCCCACTCAATCAATGTAAAGTTTTTACCTGATTCTCTACAGAGGTCTAGGGCTAATTTTTAAATTGTCTTTTTTGCCTGCTACATAGTCATAAAGAGGCTTTTTCTAACACTTTCCTTTTTAAGCCATACCAAGACCTTGGTCTTGAGGAAGTTTTCTACTAACAAAAGGTCTGGAATCACGCCCATTACTTAAGCAGTTTGGATGTATGTCTAGGTAAAAACTTAGTTCGTCAGAACTGCGTCAGTCTAGATGTCATGAATTCGTCGCTTTGTCAGAAAATCTTGGTCTAGTCTTGGGCTCAAATGGCATTGAAAGGCCTTTTGCTCGAAGGGCTAGTTGGCACTCTTTGTGCTATAGAAAAGGGTGAGGGGTGATTTTTGCCTGGAAATAGGATGATGGTCCAAGCAAAAGCTTCCTAGAAGGGAAACTTGGTCTAGGAAGAAAAGAGCAGTAACTGACCGGAGAAGGAATTTTAGTTTGTTACGAATACTATTGATAAATCTATTTGTGATTTCTGCATTTGCTCAAACAAATGTGACAATCAATGAAGTTGGCGGTGCAAGTCAGTTTCAATTTGATGGTCATAAAACTTGGATCTATCAATTGAATGAAAAGAAAGATCACGTAGAGCTAGTGCTTCCAGTACTCGATCCAAAAGCGGCAAACAAAATTTCCTCTTATAAAAGCTCAGTATTGTCTAAAGTAATTGTAGAAAAAGATACAGAGACTCGTACACGAGTAAAGTTTTACGTAAAGAAGGACATTGATAGCTTTGACTATCAAATGGAAGATCCTTCTCGCTTAATCATTGATTTCTTTTTAGACGAAAAGAAAAAACAAGCCAGACTTAAAAAAGAGAAAGCGGCAAAGCGTAGTATTGCTAGTGAGTTATCTCCTAAGGTAGAGAAAGTAAAGACGCCAGAAGAGTTGGCTGCAGAAAAAAAAGCAAAAGAAAAAGCCGAGATGGATAGGCTAATGGCTGACCTGTCTCAAAACAACCAAGGAACTTTTGACGGCGGAGATCCTAATTTCGATAGATTTACCATCGAAGATTATGAAATCAAAGAGTCCGCAATCATCGCTAGTCGTAAAAATATCTATATTCAATATCCGTTTCTTATTCAAAAAAATAAGATCTTGGATAAGGTTTTAGAGAAACCACCTATATATGAAGTAAAATTCCACGAAAAAGAAGAAACTAAGCAAGTTTTACTGTTGAAGAAACTATTCGATAAAAAAAGACATTCAGTATTTATTACGACTTTGAAGTTTTTCAGAGAAAAGTATCCTGAGTCTAAATACGATCAAATCGTGCGCTACCTTGAGGCTGATACCTACTACGCACTTTGGAAAAGAGATAACGAAGGAGTAGATCTTCAGAAAGCATTGGCTCTTTATCAATCCCTTTTGAGTGATTATCCTAAGAGCCCTTTAGCAGAGAGAACTAGGTTATTGATTGCTTATTCATATTTGAATATAGGAGATAATTTTGGTGCTTTGAAATCATTTATCCAGATGATCAATACAGATCCTAAAACTCCTTATAAAAATGATTTAAGAATTAGTATCGGTGATGCTTACCGAGATTTAGCAAAGTACGATGATGCTTTAGATACCTATCGTGTGATTTATTTAGATGATAAAGCTGGTGATAAAAGGATCGAAGCGAAATACAAGATGGGTGATGTATACGCTCGTAAAAAAGATTACAAACGTTCGATCGCTTCTTATAAAGATGCAATTAAAGAGTTTCCAAATCATGCAAAGTACTTTCCCAATGCTTTCTACAATATTGCTGAAAGTCAGTTCTGGTTAGGTCAATATCGTAAAAGTTTGGACTCTTACATTGCTTACGTAAGAAACTACCCTAAATCTGAGCATGGTGGATTTGCCCTTACTCGAATCGGAGAAATTTTAGAGATCTTGGGTGCAGACGAAGCCAAGTACAAAGGAGCTTATCTAGAGTCTTGGTTCCGTTTCCGTTCTACACAAGGTGCTGATATTGCGAGAATTCGTTTTATCAGTCAAATGATGCCGAAGATGAAAGGCAAAGCGGTTGAGGCTGCGCATAGAGAAGTTGAGTCTTATGTAAATAAGTCTGAGCTTCCATTTATGAAAGACTTTACGACGATCATTTTATCGGATGGTTATTATCAAAGAGGTGAGTTAGACAAGGCACTCTTTTTACTAGAAGATTTTTATAAAAATAACTCTACAGCCACCACACTTGACCTATTTAGAGATCGTATTGTTAAGTCTTTAACTCGTCAGGTAGAGCAAAAAGTTGAACAAGGGAAGTTTGTCGAAGCCATTCAGTTCTATGGAAAATATGCTGGCACTTGGTTGCGAGACTCTGAAAGAATTGACCTTCGCTTCGCCTTGGCTAAGTCATTTGAAGAGGCTGGCGTTTTGAAAGAAGCGGATAAAATCTACCGTGCTACAGTGAACCGACTTTATGCTCTAGAAGGTACTGAAGACTTAAAGGAAAAGAAAATTTTCGAGAATCTTCCAAGTATTCCACAATTGAATTTACGCTTGGCCAATGTAAATGAGCAGCTTGGTGAGTTGGGTGAGGCCAGAAAATACATCAATAGAACTATGGAAAATACGGCCGCACTAAATCAAAACCTACAAGTAGAAGCGGTATTAGTGAAATCTAATATCGACGAGGATCAGGGAAGATATGCTGATGCCGTGGATGGGATTAAAAAATTACTACAAAGTTGGAAGGGAAAACCAGAACTAATCCAAAAGCCTTTATTTAGAATGGCAAAATTGTTCGAAAAATCGGGACAAAATGTCCAGGCGCTTAACCCTTTGTCTAAGGTTTTGAATCTACATAAGGACACCGGATTGGTCGAGGAAAACCTTCTTCGGGACACTCGTGAAATGATGGCGAAAATATATTTATCTCAGGGTAAAGGGAAAGAGGCTGGAGAAATCTACGAGCAGATCATCGCTGCTGCGGAGAAGAATCAGCCTTTAAATGATGTTCGCTACAAATTAGGAGAAATCTATTTTTCTCAAGGCCAAATGAAAAAGGCCAAAGACATATGGACTGACTTACAAAACCGAGCAAATGGAGAGTCTTGGTATCAGTTGGCCAAAGAGAAAATGGATAGTAAAGAATGGAATGAACAGTACGAAAAATATTTAAACCGACTACCGGCTAGTCAGCAGTAACTCAGGGAGGAGTTTTCGATGAGTCAGATGGAAAATGGACAGTTTTTAACAGCAGACCCAAAAATGTTTCGTATTTTACAAGTAGCGCGAAACATTGCCAATAGTCGTGCGTCTGTAATGTTGTATGGGGAAAGTGGTTGTGGAAAAGAGATGTTTGCAAAATTCATCCACCAAAATTCCTCACGAACTGTACGTAGAATGCACACTGTAAGTTGCTCTGCGATCCCTGAGTCGCAATTGGAAATCGAAATGTTTGGTGTGGAAGCGAATGGTTTTGGTAATGGTACGACAAAACAAGGTGCCATTGAAAGAGCGAACGATAGTACGTTACTGATCAAAGACATTGAGAAACTTCCATTGCATTTACAAGCAAAGCTTCTTCGTGTTTTACAAGAGGGCGAAGTGGAAAGAATCGGCGGTAAGACGACTCATAAAGTGAATATTCGTTTAATCGCAAGCTCTAAAGTTTCTCTACGAGAATGTGTGGCTCAAGGAAAGTTTCGTGAAGATCTTTTCTATCGTTTAAATATCATTCCAATAGAAATCCCAGCTTTAAGAAACCGTCCCAAAGATATCGATCTTTTAACGAAGCACTTTATTGCGGTTTACTGTTTGATGAATGCGAAAAATCCAATTCAAATTAGCGAAGAGGCATTGGCAAAATTAAGATTATGGACTTGGCCTGGGAACGTTAGAGAATTAGAAAATCTAATCGAGCGCTTAGTGCTTTTAACAAATACTTCGGTGATTTTACCAGAGCATTTAAATAGCCCTGCTCCGTCTTCCAAAGCCAATGATCGTCAGCTAAAGGCGGGAATGACAATTCACGAGGCTGAAAGAAGACTGATCTTAACTACCTTAGACTACACAAATCAAAATCGTACGAAAGCAGCCAAAATGTTAGGGATTAGCATTCGTACTTTAAGAAATAAATTAAACGAATACCGTGAGGTTAATGCGATATGAGCATGTTCGATAAAACTACCAAAGCATTGGAGAAGTCATTAGACTTCATGCTACTTAGGCAGAATGTAGTTTCTGCTAACGTAGCCAATGCCGAGACTCCTGGTTATAAAGCCAAGAAGGTAGACTTTGAAGAAAAGCTTAGTTCTGCCTTAGAAATGAATGGCCCAAGCCAGATGAAGTCTGCTGCAAGTGGACATTTTCCAGTGGGACATAATCACTTAAATGCCATTACTGCAGATGTGTACGATAACCCAGATGTTGCTATGAACAATGATGGCAATACCGTGGACATGGAAAAAGAAATGGCCACCTTAAATGAAAACTCAATTCGTTACAAAGCAGCCACTCAGTTGATCAATAAAAAATTGGGTAAGCTGAAGTATGCGATTACTGGAGGTAGATAATGGATTTTCTTAGCTCTATGAGAATTAGTAGTAGTGGTATGACAGCAAATCGTCGACGAATGAATACCATTTCCTCGAACATTGCTAATGTGAACACTACGAGAACTCCAGAGGGCGGTCCCTATCGACGTAAAGATGTGGTGTTAGAAGCGATTCCTGATGCAAAGTCTTTTGGCGAAATTTTAGATACCAACCAAAAGAAATTAAACCGTGTGCAAGTAACTGACATTGCGGTTGATCAAACAGCACCAAGATTGGTTTATGACCCTAACCACATTGATGCAAATGAGCAAGGTTATGTAGCTTATCCTAATATCAATTTGATGGAAGAGATGGCTGGCATGATACAAGCAACCCGTGCTTATGAGGCAAATGCTTCCGCACTGGGGGCATCGAAGAATATGGCTATGACGGCATTAGAAATTGGTAGGTAAATAAAAGGAGAATTCCATGGACGGAATTAAAAACGTAAACATCAAGCAACAGCTAGAACTTATGGGAATGAGTGCGAAGAAAAGTGCACAAACCCAGGGGAAGACTACGGAAGCTCCAGGAGAAAGCTTTGCCAAATCTATGGATGATGCCATCTCCAAAGTGAACCAAATGCAGAAAACCGCAGATCAAAAGATTGAAGATTTAGCGACTGGTAAATCTAGTAACCTTCATGAAACCATGATCGCTGTGGAAAAGGCAGATATCGCACTAAGATTAATGGTGCAAGTTAGAAACAAGATGATTGATGCATATCAAGAAGTAATGAAGATGCAGGTTTGATAAGGGGATAGGGAAAAGATGTTTAGCAAATACATTAGTTTACTAATTGCACAATTTAAAGGTTTCTATAAAGACCTATCACCGACAAAAAGGATGTCCTTGATCTTGAGTATGATCATGATTGCAGGGACTACTGTGGTAGTTGGAATATTGATGTCTGGAAGAAGTCATGTTCCTTTGTTTACGAAAATACCTGCAGATCAATTACCGATCATCGTAAATCAATTACGCCAAATGAACATTCCTTATAAAGTGGAAAGTGGTGGAGAAACGATTACGGTTCCACCTGAATTACTACATTCTACGCAGATGGCCATCATGTCTGAGTCTACGATTGGTAAGGCTGGATCTATTGGATTAGAGCTTTTTGAAAAGCAAGACTTTGGTGTAACATCTTACGCACAAAGAATAAACTATCAGCGTGCTCTTCAAGGGGAGTTAATGCGAGCCATTAACTCTTTGGAAGTGGTTCGAAGATCAAAAGTGATTCTTGCTTTACCGCCTAAGAAAACTTTCTTAGAGGAAGGTGGCGAGCCAAAAGCATCCATCGTACTAGATCTTTACCCTGGTAAAGCTCTATCGAAAAATCAGATTCGCGGTATTACAAATCTAGTTTCCGCTTCTGTGGAAAACCTACACACTGAAAATGTAACCATCGTAAACTCTGTGGGTAAGGTTTTATCCAAACAAAGTGGTGGTGCGGCAGGCATGTCGTCTGAGATGGCTGAGATTAAAACTAGAATTGAATCTGAGTTAGAAAGTCGAATTGAGTCGATCATTTCTAGAGTAGTAGGTACTGGTAAAGTCATTGCTAAAGTAAATGCAGATATCGACACAAGAGTTGTTGATAGTGTAGAAGAGATTGTTGATCCAGATAGAACTGCTGTATTAAGTACTCAGACCTCCGAAGAAAAAATGGCAGGAAGTCGAACAAACCCAGTGGGAATTCCTGGAGCAAGAGCGAATGTTCCAGGGGCAGAGCAAGGTGGACAGGTTGGCTTCAACCAAGATACCAGCACAGCGGTTAGCACGACGAACTATGAAGTACCAAAAACAGTGAGAAAAACCAAAGAAGCTCCTGGTGGAATCAAGCGTTTAAGCATTGCAGTGTTGGTAGATGGTGAGACAGTTTATACTAGTGATGAAAACGGAGAGCCTCTAGAAGAATGGAAAGCACGTACTGAAGAAGAGTTGTCTAAATATGAGTCGCTTGTTCAGAATGCAATAGGATTTAGTCCGAATCGCGGTGATACTATTAAGATAGAAAATATCCGATTCCAAGAAGAGGACTTTACTCGCTCAGAAGAAATATTGGATAACATCGAAATGCGCAAATTGGTTTCGTACATCCTAAGATGGGCAGTGATTGCACTTAGTATGGCCTTATTTTTCTTCCTGGTGGTTAGACCATTCATGCATTGGATTACGGATAGTTTCCAAGAATCGGTGGATGATATGTTACCTAAAACAATTGAAGAATTAGAAGAATTGCAAGCAGTAGAGGGAAGTCTTCCAGGTATGGCAGGAGCGCTTCCAGCATTGAATGATTCCGTACACCCAGATAAAGCGGAATCTGAATTATTAAAAGAAAGAATTATGAAATATATCGGTGACGACGGCAAAAAAGCAGCATCTGCTCTTGGAATGTGGTTGATCCGTAAAGAACTTTAGGAAAAAGGAGAAACAATGATCCCGGCTCATGTTTCGAAAATTGAAAACATTCGTTTCGAACATCTAAAAGGTTTCGAGAAAGCAGCGATCCTAATTAACTATTTAGGATCTAATGCGGCTCAACTTTTATTTCAACACTTAGAAGATAGCGATATTCGTAAGCTAATAAGTATCATGGCTCGTTTTCGTGTGATCCCGGTGGGAATTACCAAAAGAGTTTTGGAAGAGTTCTACGAAATGATTAGTGAGTCTGAAGACTATATCTTCTCGGATGTTACAACGCAAAAAGACACGATCGTATCTGCCGTGGGAGAAGATCGTGCTCGTGTAATTTTAGGTCACTTAAATATTGCAGGTGGTATCCATAATAAGTTGGAAAGTTTAGAGCTAGTGGATGCAAAATCCTTGGCCAACTTTTTAATGAACGAGCATCCACAGACCATTTCTGTGATTTTGGCTCACTTAGAGCCAGAGAAGAAAGGGGAGGTTTTGAAACGTCTACCTGAATCTTTGCAGGCCGAAGTGGTTCTTCGTTTAAGTAACTTAGAATACATTGCTCCAGAGCTATTAACTGAAGTTGACGCAGTATTAAAGCAAGAGTTGCAAACAATGGGTAATGTAGAGCAGTCTGCTTTGGGTGGTGTTCAGCCAGTGGCAGAGATGTTGAACGTAATGGATAAAAACACAGAGACTTCAATCATGTCTCGCTTAGAAGAAAAAGATCCGATTTTAGCCGAAGAGATTCGTAAGTTGATGTTCGTATTTGAAGACATTATCAAAATTGATGATCGTGGGATTCAGGCGCTTCTTAAAGAAGTGGATAATCAAAAACTTCTACTTGCGCTTAAGACAGCGCCTGAAGAAGTGAAAGAGAAGATCTTTAAGAATCTTTCTAGTCGTGCGGCAAATATGTTACGTGAAGATTTGGAGAACTTAGGACCAAGTAAACTTTCTGATGTGGAAGGTGCACAGCAAGAGATTGTGAATGTTGCCCGACGTCTGGAGTCAGAAGGAAAGATCTTGATCGCAAGAGGTGGAGCAGACGATGCACTCGTTTAATCGAAAAATTATTAAGTCCTTGGATGCTGAAAACACAGTGTCTGAGTTCAAAGCAAAAAAAATCACCCATGAATTGCCTACAGAGATTAATAAGAGCAATCACTTTCAGGCTGAGTTTTCTGGGGAAGCGGGAAGCTTCCGCATGGATGAGTTGTTAAAGCAACGAACAGGTTTAAGCGAACGCCGTCAGCAAGAAGTGATGGTAGAGGTTGAGTCTAAGGTTATTGAAAAGCTAGCCGAAGTTGAACAAGACGCTTATCAGAAAGCCTATAATTTAGGGATGGAAGAGGGAAAAGAAGAGGGTTTGAAATTAGCCGAGGATCGAATTCATTCAAAATTGGAAGAATTAGACACGATCATTAATTCATTACAAGGCCTTCGCGAGGAAATGTATAAGTTAAATGAAGTTGGAATCGTTGAATTAGCATTTAAATTAGGCTCTAGAATTGCTTTGAGAGACATAAAGCAAGACCCAGCATATATTTTTGACTGTGTGAGAGAAGTTGCTGACGGAATGCAAATGGATACGGAAGTAAACTTGAGAGTATCGCTAGACGATTTTGACTTCATCGAAGAGTTTAAAAATCGTGATTTAAGAAATAAAGAATTGTTCAGTAAAATTAAATTGTACAAAGAAGAAAACTTACAGAAGGGTGAATGTATTTTCGATTCAAATCATGGGGTTGTAAATGCCACCTTGGAGAATCGAGTAGAAAAGCTATGGGGACGTTTAGTAGAAAGTTTTCCAAAAACCGAACTAGGTCCTATTGTTAATGAGACCTATGAAATCCCAAATCGTGAAGAAGAAAGTAAATCGGAAGATTCCCTTGAAGATGCAATGCAAGCAGCTCCTTCTGAAGCTTCAATGAAAGATGCTGTAGAGGACTTGGTAGAGAGAGAAGAGAGTGTAGAAAACACTTCTGATGATGAAAACAACGAAGACTAATATTTAGGGAACTCACGGATGAGCATTGCCATTAATTTTGAAAAGTATGAAAGAATCGCTAAATCCACTCGAGTTTTGAAAGAGTCGGGCAAAGTTACTCGAGTAATTGGTTATTTAGTAGAAGGCTATTTGCCGGGTGCTAGCATTGGCTCTATTGCCGATCTTGCTTTGAGTAATGGAGATAAAGTAGAAGCTGAGGTGATTGGTTTAACGGATCAAAAGGTTTTGCTAATGCCATTTAGAGATGTTCAAGGAATTCGACTTGGTTCTAGTATTGTATTGAAAAGATCTGTCGCCAATGTGCAAGTGGGCGATGGTCTTTTAGGACGTGTGATAGACGCGACCGGCACACCAATTGATGGAAAAGGGCCGATTGTAACGACGGATGAATTTCCAATTTATGAGTCATTTACGAATCCACTAGAAAGACCACCAATTGACGAAGCTCTACAGCTCGGTGTAAGAGCACTGGATGGAACGATCACTGTAGGTAAGGGCCAACGTGTGGGTATTATGGCTGGTTCTGGAGTAGGAAAATCAGTTCTCTTAGGAATGATGGCAAAAAATACCACGGCCGATATCAATGTGATTGCTTTGATTGGAGAGCGCGGTCGTGAGGTGAAAGAATTCATTGAGAATGTCCTTGGGGAAGAAGGGCTTAAAAGAAGTATCGTAGTTTGTGTAACTGGTGACCAAAATGCACTACTTAGAAAACGAGGTGCTTTTTTAGCTACTGCTATCTCAGAATATTTTGCAAAACAAGGGAATGATGTCCTTTTAACGATGGATTCTGTAACTCGCTTTGCAATGGCACAAAGAGAAATTGGTTTAAGCGCTGGTGAGCCTCCTGCCACAAAAGGTTATACTCCTTCTGTATTCGCATTACTTCCAAAGCTACTAGAAAGAGTGGGGCGTTTTGCCAATGGAAGCGTAACAGGCTTATACACTGTATTGGTAGAACAAGATGATATGGATGACCCTATTGGGGATGCAGTAAGAAGTATTGTTGATGGACATATTGTTTTAGATAGAAAGCTTGCAGCTAAAGCACATTTTCCAGCGATTGATGTACTACAGAGTGCGAGTCGTGTAATGAACAATATAGTCGATGCGCAACATATGAAAAATGCAATGCGACTGAAAGAGATGCTAGCTACCTATCGGGAAGCCGAAGACTTAATTAACATAGGTGCTTACCAGCAGGGGACCAATCCACAAATTGATCAGGCAATCAACTTATATCCTAGTATCATTCAGTTTTTAAAGCAGGGTATGGGAGAGTCTACAGACTTTGAGCATAGCGTACAGATTTTAGATTCAATAGTGGGTTAATTAAAGAATGAAAAAGTTTAAGTTCAAATATGAAAGTGTGTTGAAACTTCGAGCCTCGAAAGAAGATAAAGCGAAGCGTGACTACGCAGAAGCACTTGAACGAGAAACTAGTGCCAAGAAAGAAAAGCAAAGCTGCATTGAAAATGTCAAAAAATATCGAGAATACATTGCGGTACTTGAGAAAAGTGGACAAATCCATGAAATCATTAACATTCTCGAGATCATTCGTGGTACTGAGTCAAAGATTCATTACAAAGAACAAGAAATCCTAGGCCTAGCCCATATCACTAAGCAGAAACATCATGTATATATGGAATTATATAAAGATCGAAAAGCCCTTGAAAAGCTGAAAGAAAAACAATCTGAAGCTTATACAAAAGACGCCAAGAAGAAGCAGACAAGAAAGATTGAAGATATGGTTTTGTCTCGTTTCGGTCGCGGCGATAAGTTTTAAGTTTTACAAATCAAGTCACAAGTCTCGTTAAGGTCGAGGTCTAAGTAGGTAAAAAAATCCCTCACTGATGATCTAGGATGCAAACCGAAATCACTTCAAATGCACGAATATAGGGGCTTTCCCCGTATACTGAAATAGACAGTATTGCGAGCAAAAGGGGCGTAATTTGCAAAATTCTTATTCTCAACATTTTCAAAAACGAAAGCAAGTTTCTAGAACAGAAGTAAGCTCTCCAATGAATTTAAAAAAGAAGAAAAGCAACTTAGCTACAAAAAGAAAAAGCCGAAAAAGAAAACCATTTCCAGTTGGCGCTCTTATCAGCTGTATCGTTCTATTGATTGCCTTTATCTATGCATTTGAGAACGAAGAAAAAATCATTAAGTCATTAAGCAAAATTGAAATTGGTATTTTCGGAAAGGCTAAGGCCCAAGGAGAAGCCGCAAAAAATACTCCAAAACCTAAGAGTACATTGGATAAATTTTCGGAAGAGAAAGAAGCTAAAAAGGTAGCGAAAAAGACTTGGACGGATGAAGAGATTGCTTTGTTTACTCAGCTAGAAAAGAGAAAAAATGAATTGGATCTTAGAGAAGAAAATCTGAAAAAGTTAGAGCTCGAATTAAAACAACAGCAAGATGAGATTAAAAATAACTTAGCCGAGCTAAGAAAAATAAGAACTAAAATTTCTCAAGGCTTAGAGCAGAAGATAGAAAAGGACGAAGAAAAGGTAGATAAGCTTGTTGCTGTATACTCAAATATGAAACCGCAGCAGGCTGCCAAGGTGATGGAAAAGATCGATGAGGAACTTGCCATCAGAGTCTTAGCAAAAATGAAAAAGAAAAATGCAGCAGAGGTTTTAAATTTATTAGAGCCTGAAAAAGCAAAACGATTATCAGAAAAATACGTTGGATATATATCCATGAATTAACCGAACAAAAAAAGAGGAAGGAGGATAAATGTTAGACGGGGCAATGATGCAAGTCCCTCAAATCAAGCAAGCAGAACCGATTCGACAAAAAACGAATCGGGATTCGTCGTTCTTGGATTCCAAGCCGAATCCAATGGCCGATAAAAAAGAAGATAGCTTTCAAAGAAAGTTAGATTCTAAGCTTGATAAGGGGAATCGCAATCAAGACAAAGCTCCAGAGAAACAAGCTGATTCGAAATTGCCAAGGGAACGTGAGGAATATAAGAGTCCAAATGATTCCAAAATGGCAAAAAAGGATGTCGCACAAAAACCGGTAAGTAAAGATAAAACCGGAGAAAAGAATTCGGTGAATCAAGAAGTTGAAAAGCTTTCTGAGGAAAAGAATTCGCAAGTGCAGGCGCAAAATCTTGACTACAATTTTATGAATACTCAAAGCCCTGAGATTCAACCTGCGATGCAGAAACCTGTAGAAGATCAAGCCGCTGCAAAAATTGATGCGATGAAAGCGAGTCTCTTGCAATGGAGTCAATCAAAAGAAAGACACCCAGTACTGAAGTTTATGGACTCAATGGAGAGTGAACTAGGTATAGAGCCAGATAGATTGATCTCGGCTTTTGGTGGCTTAAGTGACAAAGAGCTTTTACAAAATCCTGAAATGAGTGCCGAGAGCTATATTCAAGCATTGAATGTTGCGCCGGAAGCACAGGATCGCGCTCAAGAATTGTATAGTAAATTATTAGTAGATTTACGACTTCAGAAAGCGAGTAAAAGTGATATAAGCAAACTAGTTCCGATGGAAGTTCAATCTCTATTGAAAGAAATGAATACGCCGGAAGCTCATCCAGGCCTTTCAGCAAAAGGCCCTGTTGACGATATGACGAAGAAGTTTTTTGACGTCTATCCGAACCGCTTTGGGCGACCTACGGAACAAGATCAAATTTTGGACCCGAATCTCACCAAAGCTGTGAACTCTGAGCTTACATCCTTAGACGCTTCCTTGCAAAATGCTGAGGGAGATTCGAGCGCTCCAGTTCATCCGATCCATCAAAAGCAAAATGAGGATACCCAGTCGGCTTTAGCTAGGCTTGCCCTCTTTGGTGCTGCTGGAACAGCTGCCAGTGCTGGAATGGAAGGTTCTGAAGCAGGGATGGATATGGAAGCGCCCGATTGGTTGTCCAAGTTAAATAAAGTGGATGCCACCGCAGATTCAAATGTGAGTAGCATTCGTCCTGAAGCTAGTTCAGAGGGTGAAACCGGTCAGGGTAGTTTTGATAGTCAGAGTGGGGCTGACCAATTTTTTGGTGGCGCAGAAACGGCTAAAAACCCAATGGGCCCGAAGTTCTCTGATAGCGCGGCGGTAGCTGGCCTTGGTAATACAGATGTAAATGCAGATAATACCGAAGGTGTAGAGTCTATCGTAAAGAATGTAAGTATCCTTACCAAAAAAGGCGGCGGTGAAATGAAAGTTCAACTAAACCAAGACGGTCTTGGTGAAGTACAACTTAAAGTAGCTGTGAACGATGGTAAAGTAAGCATTCAAATGTTGACGGACAACAAAGATACAAAAAAACTTTTAGAGTCTGATCTATCAGCTTTAAAAGTAGAGTTAGGCGAGAAGAAGATTGATTTGCAAGACATTAAAGTAGATGTACAGAAGGATTTACGTGGCAATCTAGAAGAACAATTTGCGGATCAAAGAAGAGAACAAACTCGTCAGTTCTGGCAGCAGTTTAAAGAAGAAAATGAAATGAATCGAGCGATGGCAATCAACCGAGGACTTCCTTCTTATGGCTCTGGTAGAAAAATGCCTACGGATGTGATTGACGATGTACAAGCCAGTGGTGCGTACCGAAGCAAAAGCATAGATGGCAGATTAAATGTTGTAGCATAAGGAGTAGTATATGTTAGGTAGTAAAATAACACAGTCATTTAATATGAAACCTGGTGAGCAGGTAAGCTCACGAAAGGCCGATAAAAATAACTATGTTAGTGCCGAACAAAAAGCAAAAATGGGTGATGAAACCGTTGGTGATGCACTAAATCGTGTAGCGGATCCTAATTGGGTTGATCCATCTAAACTGCGAAAAGTTGGAAAAGA
Source organism: Bdellovibrionota bacterium (assembly GCA_036140815.1). Lineage (GTDB taxonomy): Bacteria > Bdellovibrionota > Bdellovibrionia > Bdellovibrionales > UBA840 > UBA6502. Next base: position 22,446 of record JAYZXX010000094.1, read on the forward strand.
TAAGTTGGACAAAGACGACTTTCTAAAGTTGATGCTTACGCAAATGAAATTCCAAGATCCTACAACACCTCTAGAATCTCATGAAATGGCTGCGCAGCTAGCGCAGTTTACATCACTAGAGCAAATGCAAAATATGAATACGAACATCGAAAAATTAGTTGCTGCGAAGAAACCAGACACGCAATTTCAAGCACTACAATTTATCGGTAAAAGTGTTGAGTCTGACTCAGGTAAAATTTTGCGAGCCGAGGGTGATGAAGCTCATGAAATTCGTTTTAATGTGGCTAAAAAGGTTAAAGACCTTACTGTTGACATTAAAAACGAAGATGGGGAAGTGGTGAAATCCTACAAGCTACAACAGCTTGAACAAGGACAAAACTCTATAACATGGAATGGCTTGAACGCAGATGATAAGCCGGCCCGAGCAGGGAACTATAAAGTCGAAGTTTCTGCTGTTGATGATCAAGATCAAAAAGTTAGTACTAGTACAAAAATTAGTGGAACCATTACAGGCGTTAACTACACGGCAAGTGGACCAATGCTAATGATTGGTAACCAATCGGTTCCAATGAGTGAGGTACGAAAAATCATTGATCCAAAAGCAGGACCGGTGAAAGGTACAGATGTTAAAGATGTTACAAAACTAGCCTTGAATAATGATGACAAGGTGAAAGATACTAATAATAAGCCAAAAGCTTCTGAACAAATTATTAATGATGTTCCGATGGCAAGAGGTTTGTTAAACAAAGTAAAGAGTATGAAGGAGTAGAATACGATGGTGCAAAACGGAGGATTACAATTCGAAAGAATTAAGTCCATTACCGGCGGGCAAACATCTGTACCGAAACAGAACTCTTTGGATTCCAAAAATGGTCCAAGCTTTGGGGACTTACTTAAGAGCCAAACTGAAGGTGTAAGTAAAACTCAAGGCATGGCAAAAGCTGCGGAGACTGCTGCTTTAAAATTCTCTAGTCACGCCATTGATCGCATTCGCTCACGAGGCATATCAATGGGGCCAGAAAGAATGGAAAAGCTTGGCGAGGCAATCGACAAGGCTGCAAAAAAAGGGGCTAAGGAAACTTTAGTGATGGCTGGAGATTCTGCCTTTATCGTGAGTGTTAAAAACCGAACGGTCATAACAGCGATGGATGCTACAGCAATGAAGGAGAACGTGTTCACGAACATTGATAGTACGGTTTTGATTTAAACTAGGATGGTTAAAATTAAAAGTAGGGACTGGACCTTGTCGACTACAAGGGGGTCTCTCCAAAAAACTACCGACTGACTGAGGTAGTTAAACATGGAGGTTGAATTATGGGAGTGTTGTCTTCACTTACTACGGGTGTTACTGGTTTAAGAGCGCAAGGTGAGGCACTAAGTGTTATCGCCGATAACATCGCCAACGCAGGTAATACAGGTTTCAAGGCAAGCCGAGTTGAATTCCAAGACATTGTTGCGAAAAATTTAAAAGGGATCCAAGGTGGTAACCAGATCGGTCGAGGTGTTAAGATCGGTGCGGTAAACCCAATTTTAGTACAAGGTGATATTGAAAATACAGAAAAAGTAACTGACCTTGCCATTTCAGGGGACGGGTACTTTGTATTGAGTGGTTCGGATGGACAAACTTTTACACGTGACGGGTCTTTTCACTTTGATAAAGATGGTCAATTAGTAACAAATGATAACCAACAGGTAATGGGTTTTTCTTACGACGAAAGTGGTCGTTTGATCAATAACTTAGAACCAATTAAATTTCCAAAAACTTTAATTCCAGCAAAGCCTACAGAGAAAATTGAGGTTGCATTGAATCTAGATTCAAGAGCAGATGTTGGAATCCCTTTTGATCCAGCAAATCCACATGATTCTTCTCAGTTCTCAACGAGTGTGGAGATGTTTGACTCTCAGGGGAACAAACACTTGGTAAATCTGTTCTTTAATAAGACTGCCGATAGAACTTGGGAATACCATGGAATGGTTGATGGTAAAGAAGTAACAGGTGGAGAAGAAGGTAAGTTTTCTGAAGTGGTTGCTGGTAAAGTGACTTTCAATGTGGATGGTGTACTTGATACTGAGGAGCAAACGGTTTCTGCTTTTAATTTCAAGGGTGGAGCACTACAAGGTCAGCAAATTAAAATTGATTTCGGTGATTCTTTAACTACCGATGGTGGAAAAGGATTAAACGGTACTAAGCAATATGGTAAAGAGTCTGACGTATTCTCTTGGAGTCAAGATGGTTCAGCTGCTGGTACAATTACGGGTTTATCTTTTGATGATGAAGGTACATTGACAGCACTTTATTCAAATGGAGCGGCTAGAGATCTACATAAAGTTTCTATCGCACGATTCGAGAATCCAGAAGGTTTATTTAAAGCAGGTAACAACCGCTTTAAAGGCTCTAGAAATTCAGGAACTGCTGCGATTGGTGTGCCAAATTCCAATGGACGCGGTAAGATCTATGCAAAATCCCTTGAGAGATCAACCGTGGATTTAGCCAATGAATTCGTAGGTATGATTCAGCAACAGCGTGGATTTCAGGCGAATGCGAAGACGATCACTACTACGGATGAATTGTTGAGTGAAGTAATTAATCTTCGTAGATAATAATATAAATTGAATTTGGGGCGGAAACGCCCTTTCGTGATAATGAATTTTACATCTTAGTTTGAAAGCTGGTTTCTTTTTCGGAATCAGCTTTTTTTGTGTTTTTTTGGGGGTACTCCTCGGTTTATTTCTTCGATTGAGCCGGCCTTCTGAGAAATATATTTTTTCAGAGGCGCTACTCCGGTCGCAGCCTTCGCTGCTCCCTGCCATCCTTGGGGCTTGTTGAATCCCATCCATGGGATTCAAAACTCTGAAAAAATACATTTCTCATGCGGCCTCTTTCTCATTCCTTCTTCACTAAATCTCGTCGTTCTATATTTTCGTTTGCTGGCGCGGGGGATTAGGACGGCTTTGCCGCCGATGGCTGTTGAAGTCGCTTCGCTCCTCAAGGTGCTTTTGTTTTTTTGGGGTTGTTTTAACTCCTCGGTTTGGTTCATCGAATGAGCCGGCCTTCTGAGAAATGTATTTTTTCAGAGGCGCTATTCCGGTCGCAGCCTTCGCTGCTCCCTGCCATCCGTGGGGCTTGTTGAATCCCATCCGTGGGATTCAAAACTCTGAAAAAATACATTTCTCATACGGCCTCTTTCTCATTCCTTCTTCACTAAATCTCGTAGATTTTTTCTTTGTTTGCTGGAGCGGGGGTAGGGGGCGGCTTTGCCGCCGATGGCTGTTGAAGTCACTTCGCTCTTCAAAGCGCTTTTGTTTTTGATGGGCTTGCCCGACGTCATTTGGGTGGCTGCCACCCTTTTGTTTTTAAAGTGGCTAGATTTACGCTTATTGGTTGATTTGGTGTTTTTACCATTAAAAATCTATATATATTTAATTGTGTGGGCTTTTGGACTTAGGTTTAAGTGTTTATCTATTTGGGCTGCCTGGACTTTCCCAATCTTTAATGTTTTCCGATAGATAGCTGTAGGTTTCGAGGAGTCACATGAAACATTTTGCTTATTTAATTCCTTTTGTTTTTATAGCTGTAATGTCAGGTGTGAAGTCCATTGTCCAAAGCCAACAAGAAGGTCAATCTCAATTGTCTTCTATATCCACTTCTAATACAGGAGATGCAATTTATAGAAGAGTGAAGTCTATTCGCTTTGATACAATTACAAATGCACTCACGAATACGAAAGAACACATCATCGAAGAGACAGTTGAAGAAGATGGACTACACTATATTAGGACTCAACTAGACCTTGATAAAGAAACTGAAAATGACATTGTTAAAATGCTCAAAGACAATGCTTATTTGGCGAGAATGATTCCTTTTATTTTGATGATGAAAGATAACTACACTTTAGAAGCACATGAAGAACGAGATAGTTTTAATCATTACGCATTTACTCACAGAAGGATGTTAGAAGTTCCTGGCACAAATCATCAGTTGTTTGAATGGGATGAAGCTAATGAGCTAGTAAATGGAACAAGGTCTGTTGAATCGGATGATAAAAATAAAAGGCCTGGTCGGACCAGGAGGATCATTCAAGAGGAAAGAAAGAAGGCGGTAAAAGAATCTTCGCCATCCTTTGTAACTAAAATAATGATCGAAAATTTAATTGGAATCGCTCATCAAATTTTCAAGATATATCGTCCTAAGGCTTTAAGTCCTGAGGAGATATTTAGGTCTTATCATGAGATGTCAAAAGCTGATAAAGATCAAAGACTATTGGAGAGTGTGAAACCACTAGTAGCCAAAGTGCTAAAAGAGCTTTCGGGTACAGTTGCCAAGGGTGTAGAAGGGGAAATGACGGAAAACATTGGTGATTTTTTAAAAATGCTCGAGGCCTACGAGAATCAAGACACTTCCCCAGAGGCTAAGGTTTTTCGAAATCGCTTTGAAGCGATCACAGTCAGTTTCATTGATTTTGTAGCCTCTATGGCACATAGATCATATCGTATTTATCTGTCAAAATGGGTTCTTCGTAAACAAATGAAGAAGTTTGTTTATGAAAAAATTGATAAATGGGAGGAAGAAGATTACGACAAGGCTGATCCCCAAAAACATCCTATGCGTGAGCTACAAGCCTTTGTCAAAATGGAACTTCGTGAAAAGCGTTACGCCTTGCAAATTGGAGTAGGTGGTTTGCAGCGTGGTTTATTACAGGCTTTGACGAATATAGGTAAGGACAATCCTTTTGTAGAGCAAGTTTTGATGGATGATCAAGGCTTGCAAGAACTGAAAATCACCGATACAGAAAATGTAGGTGTTCCAAAAGTAAAACCGGTTCATGAGTTTTTGCAGTATGCGATGAACAACCAAAACAGTTCATACTATGATGTATTGTATTTGCCTTACTTTAAAAAGCTTCTAAATAATCCATCTTACAAACATGGAATTGTAGAAAATGGTATTTCTACCACCCCAACAAGTAGCCTTGGAAACTTACCGACTATTTTTACTGGAAGCAAAGCTTCTGGAGAGCATGCTAAAGGCTTACCAAACTTTCACTCTATAGATCGTGAAATTAATCGAGCCTTTTATTTTTTTGGAAATGATGATCTTAATCTAGATAGCTTAACGGAAAAAGCAGCAATGATTACCCAATTTGATCGAATGAACAAACTTGGAATTGAAAGCATGAACTGTAATGCTCAATACGATTGGACTGCCAATACAACACTAGATCCTTTAATCAATTTAGGCCTTGGTGAAGCTTCAAGAGATTTCGGAGAATTACTCTGTTACCATAATTTAAAAACGCGAGCTCGTGTTCAAAAAGAATTAGATGGGTATTGGCGAGAAATGTCAGGATACATTGATGACATTTTTAACAAGACTTTAGGGTATCCATTTGATTGGGTATCTAGAGATAGAATTAGAAAACTTTTAAAGGATGGTGTTTTACCTAGGCTCGGTGAAGGAATGCCGCAATATGTACTGTGGTACAATCCTTGGCCAGGTCATTTTGCACATTTTTATGGGCCTTTTGCAGATGCCATTACAAGCCCAACCGGCGAGTTGAATCGATTGGATTACTGGCTTGGAAAGATGAATGGTATATATCGTAATTTGGAAGTTTCTGATAGAACTCTATTTGGCTTGGCAGGAGATCACGGTCTTAGTCCGATTTATAAGTCTTTAAATCCTGAAGAGCTAGTGTTGAATAACTTTGCTAAGGAATCAGGAAGAGAGGTTTTGGTAAAGAAAATTTCCTCTGATAAAGGGGGAGGTTTCAAGTTTAAAAATGCCGCAAAATCAAATCCAGCCGATGGCTATGATGTAGAAATTGCTTCTGAGGCTGGTGGAAATTATGTGTTGAATTTCTTCTTTGGTAAAAATTCTGGAAAATGGAAAGAGCATCCAACATTTGATGATTTGGTGGCACATCCTATTTTAAAAGATGGAAGACCGGTCAATTGGATCAAGGAGATTACCGAGCGTTTGAGTAGTTCTTTAGACTATTTGGTGGTTAGAAATAATCAATGCTCTAGAAAAAAGGCCTCGGTTCCAAAATCTGAAAAGGAAAGTTCTTCTGAAAAGGATTATGAGGCTTGTCTGCAAATGAACCAAGATGTTTTTATTATCGGGCCTAGAGGTGGGCAAGTTTATAGGGAGAGAATTGTTCGTTTTGCTTATGAAGAAAAAGGAGGGTTTCCTGAAAGCATTCTATTTTACAAGCCAAGTGAAGGAGATTTGTTAGGCTTAACTAATAATTTTCCCAAATACAATATAGTCTCTGAAAAGGGTTTAGATATTTATAAGCAGCTTTATATCGAGTGTGTAGAAGAGTCTATTTACGAAGACAAAGCTAGTTGGTGTACCGAAAAGAAATGGAAACAACTGACAAGCTACACAGACCGACCGGGTTCTGTTTCACAATTAAGTCATTTATATGATTCAGATCGAGCTGGAACTATAAATTTGTTTCCTAAATATGGTGTAGCTTACAATACGAACATGACAGGTCGACATGGTGGTGAAAGTTTCCATGAGAAAGATACCTTTGTAGGTGTTTGGGGAGACCCAATTGAGAATAAAGGCTTGGCGGTTAGGTCTACAGAAAATGGATCTGTAGCACCAACAATTTTTCAATGGCTATCAGGAAGGAACATTAAAAAAGAAGATGGGTTTAAATACGAGCCACTTTATTGGTTTAAATGATTTTTAAACTGGTCCAATTAATTGCGGATGAATCGAACCAAATTGATGTAATTAGGCTTGTTTTCTTAAATGTCCGGATCTCAATTTTGCTGACTAAAAAATTCTGAATAAAATTATGTAGTTCATAGAGACTTATCCGCAATTAAAGGGGCCACTTTATGCATCTTTTGGAAGTAGAACTTTAGCTTATGTGGGAACTTGCAAAAAACCTCCTTTCTATTTCTAATTTTCATCCCCAATTGAAGGTCAGATTAAATACTTTGAGAGATGGAACCCAAAATAAACCTCTCAAGCTACTTCCTAGTCGAAAAGAAGTGTTTTCTTGAAATATATTTTGGATACATTCAATGCAAAGCATGAAAAAAAGTAAAATCATTGAATTGCACGGGCTAAAAGGCTACTTAAATCCATAATTTAGTACAAATTTTGCTATTGTGGCGCAAATCCGTATCTGGAGTATTTTTATGGTTCTTAAGGCTTTTCTTACTTCTATCTTTTTCTTATCTAGTTTGAGCTTTGCTCACGCCCAATTGAGAAATGAAATTATACAAGACTATGATGTAGTTGGGAGTTTTCGATCAAAATCATATCACGATTTTGGCTCAAAACTTACAGCGGAGTTATTTGAGGAAGTTTCAAAATCAAATAAGCTCTTCGAGAGTATGAATTTGGATGTAGATATAGAGTTTGCTCCGTCACTTCGAGGAATTTCTCGTGTATCTAGAGCTGTAAACGTTGATAACCCTGAAGTACCAGGTTTGAGCCTTTCAGAGGAAGACATAGGTTGGTACCGAATTACAAACTCAATTTATACAGGTATAGAAATAGAAAAGACTCATGGTCTTTGGCGACCACATACTCGAGGTGGAGTTCTATTTTCTGTATCTAGCAAAAAATTACCTTCTTTTAGTACAAGAGATTTAGACCCGAAATCAGATGATAGCTATAAAGATATTTGTGAAAGAACTCGTGAAACCTTTAACCCAATTTTAAACAAAGAAAGATTTTCTTTATTAAAATCCATGGATTGTACTCCAGTAGTTAAAAAAGGTTTTGAACACTTACCCGATGATCAAAAAGAGTACGAGTATGAGAACACATACTACGAACAACTTTTAAAGTGGATAAACTATCCAATACGTTACACTCTGAACGAATATTTTATGGATAATGCAGAAAACAGAATGTTTGCTGAGCAATTGGTTGAGCCTTTCACGAACTATTCCCGTTTCGGTTTTCCTGTAACTTTAGATGCTTTTTTCGATGCAAGCGGACTACTGGTAAAAGGGGATAGTGTTCAACATACCGCTTTTCTTGGAATAAACCCATTTCGCTTCTTAGATTTTTTCTCTTTTTCAATAAACAACTCAAGAGCTGCAAAAGACATCCGTATTCGAAAAGAAGGAAATAACGAAGTTACGATTCAGGTGACAGAATATTTAGCGGTTGGTGATGATTTGGAGCTTTTTCAAATTCGCCCAAGAATTTTATTTTTCTTAAAGTACCGATTTGGACAATCTCGCCTCGAAAACTTTAAAACCATTACTCATAAACGAACTTATCGCGCAAACCTTAGCATCGATACCCATTATGCTTTCGTGAAAAAGATTTTAGATGATGCTTATTTCATAGATTTAGGATTGGTAAGTGAAAAACTTGAAAAATCAGGTTGGATTGCAAAGCAGTTTGGGAAGCTACCAATATTTCCAGACGCAGATGATTGGAAAGAAATCGAAATTCCAGATGGAGTATTAGCAAAAGACCCAATTAGTATCGACGGTGAGTATGAAAACTATCGTTTCTTTTTGAGGTTTCCTGGGTTCTTTAATATTGATCGTACAAGTTCAGAGAGACAACAACTGGCAGAAATAGGAGATCATACAAAACAAGCTGAAGCGGAAAAAAAGCTAAGTGATAAAAGTTTCTGGAAGATTCTACCAATGATTTTCGGTAAAACCGATCGCAGTACCACTTGTGACTTGAACGCAAAAACATATGCAAACTGTGATGCTAATACATTGTCTTTGGAGGATAAAAAACTCTGTGAAAAGCAATTGGTACTAGGTGGAAAATTAAGTGATAAGGTGGCTTTAAATTTAGATTGCTATCATAGTGAAGCATATCCAGAGGAAGACTGGCCAATGCAGGCTTGGGATACAGCTCAAATGCTTACGGATGGAAGAGCCGATAATGAATTTCGTCAACGTATGGCAGAGCTAGATTTACGAACAGCTGGTGAGATGAGTTTTGTGTCAAAGCTAAGTTTTAACTTTGAGCACATTAATGCAATTCTTGAAAAAGCCACCTACGAGAGAGTTGCCTATGAATTGGCCGAGATTTTTATGGGTCCAGAAACTCGTCAAAAGTGGGAAGACGTAGGCTATAGAAAGCTAATTCACGTTTTACGCCAGTATGAAGATTCTTATTATCCGGTGTACCTTGATAGGTATACACCGGAAAAATGCGATAAAACTGATGGAATTATCAATCCACAAATGGGCTTTTCAGATATGCATTTATACTATGTGGATGGAAATATGCGAGGCGATTTTTGTGTAACTTTAGTGACAAAAGTAATTGATCGATTAGCAAAAAATATTTCAAAAATTAGAACGAAAGATAATGTTTTAAAGCGCTTAGAGCAAATGACAAAAAGTTATTATTCGGAAGATGTTACTTTCGCAATTGCAGTTTTAATGCAAAGGTTATCTGATGAGACAGAAGATAATCCTGTACGTTACACTTATGGAGTAGATGGTTCTAACCTACTTGAGCAGATTCGTTACACTAACGGAGAGGCTTATGAGGTCACTCACGCCAGTATCGCTGATGACATCGTGGATGCTGAGTACTTTGAAGATACTCGTGAACGTCTAACCAATGGTTTGTTGCTAAGAAAAAGAGGGCAGAAGAATGCCCAAAAATTGCGTTTAGACTTATTTGCCACTCATAGGTTCCCTGAAAGTTCACGACTAGAAATCGAGATTAAGGAGTTTTGGCCTATCATTAAAAACGAAGATAGAAGTAAGGTGCAAAAGATTCTTCCACGCACCAAATTGTCAAAAAAGTATCGCATTCCTCTAAAGGGTGTGAAAGATCTTGATCGAGTGATTAATGGGGCAAATTTCGTTTACGAAAATATCACGGTAGAGCTTCCAGATAATTTGGATCATGATGAGCAAAATGTGATGTATCTAAGGGTTCTAAATCCAAATGGCGATTGGTTGTCAGAAGAGCAAGTCTTTCAGTTTGATATGATGAAGGGCTTATAGGATTGCTCAAAAGGGTCTGGTGGCTTTGATGGCCTAGAAAACTTACCTGGAAAGGTGTATTTTTCTTAATTTTGTAAGCTAGCTATGGCAGGTTTAAAGATTTTCTTGAGTGAATCTGAAGGGCTTTGCCAACAATAGTAAGGATCAATTTAGTAAATGATAGAAGAGCCAAGGGCTCCTCTATTGAAAAATTCTTGATGAATAAAATAACTATAACTCTTTACGAGCTTGGATAACGTATTTTGAAACGATGTCTTTCCCTCTAGCAGCGGTTTTCTTCAACTTCTTAATCTTCTTATTTATTTTCTTCATACTTTTTTTGTACTTCTTTCGCAATTTTTTACTTTTGGTAGAGTTGTATAGATTACGATAGTGATTGTAGGCAGGGTAGTAGTTTTCAGACAGTGCCAGATTCAATTGCTCATCAATGTTTTGATGTAGCATAGATATGATGCTCAAATTAGCAATCCCTTTGATCACTGCAAACATCTCTTCACACAGAGCCATACTTACAGCTTGAGCGCATGATTTTTTTTCCGAAGCACTATTTACGAAGTCTCTATAGTACGACACGGCTCCAACTTTTCTAGCTAATGCCAACATTACATAAGACCTATCAATTGCATCCTTCGTGATATAATTTTGAATTGATTTTTCTGAACAAAGACCTTTAGCATTTAGAACGTCACGACATTTGGATACATCATATTTTTGTTTCAATTCGTCTAAGCCTGCAAACCCTGGAATCATACTGAAGTAGTCCATAAACTGATATCCAAAAGCATTACTAAAAATTATGTATTGGTCCTTTGTTGGTCCCGCATGTAGGTTAAAAGATGCTGATAAAAAAATGATTGCACTCAGAAAAAAAGCCTTCAAAATTCCCCCCTTTTTACTTTGATTTAACTTAATTACAGTAGATAAGAGCAATTCGAGTGCCAAGGTGAGGCCTAAATATTTTTGATTTGAATCTCAGATATTGTACGCCTAAATTATAGAATCGTAGCTATCTTGTTGATTTAATTTAAAAAAATCACAGTTTTACAGAGTTCAATAAATAAACACTGTTGCATGATGAGAATAAGAAACATTCCAAGTATTTAAGTGAAAGCTTTACCGGTATCACATGGCTCTACTAGATAATAAATTTTAATCATCTCCTAGGTAGCAAGGATTTGAGATAAATTTAACAAGTCCTCACGGATACTCTTTTTATGGCTTGTAACCTCCTGAAGAGGGGTTAGAGCCACTTCGTTACGAACAATACCCACGGCATGACAGTTAAACCCACTGGACAAGGCATTTACTGCGGCTGCCCCTAAAGCACTAGCAATCATTCGATCTCGAGCGGTTGGGGTTCCACCACGTTGGATATGTCCTAAGATGCACACCTTCGCTTCTTGGCCTGATTTTTTACGGATAGCTTCGGCTAGGTCGTAAGCTCTACCTGGTTTCTGGCCTTCTGCCGCCACAATGATACTACTTAGTTTTCCTCTTTTAACAGAGTCCTCAATGCGTGAAACCACCTTATCTACAGCTAAGGTTCTCTCCGGTACGAAGATATCCTGGGCTCCACCGGCAATTCCAACATCTAATGCGAGAAATCCTGTATCTCTTCCCATCACTTCCACGATGAAAATTCGGTTGTGACTATAGGCCGTATCACGAATTCTATCGATGGCTTCTAATGCTGTGTTTGTAGCTGTGTCGAATCCAATGGTATAGTCCGTGCCATAAATGTCGTTGTCGATGGTTCCTGGAATTCCAATCACAGGGATATTGTGCTCAGCGTGTAAGGCCATTGCACCACGAAAACTACCATCACCACCAATACAGATTAAAGCATCGATCTCTTTTTCTTTTATATTTTTGAAAGCTTTTTCACGAGTTTCTGCATGGTGAAAGCTTGCGCATCTTGCAGTTTTTAAAACCGTTCCGCCTCTTTGAATGATATTGGCAACAGAACGTAATTTTAACTCTTGAAATTCTTTTGCCAACATTCCTTCATAGCCATTGTAAATTCCAACTACACTATGTTTTTGAGAAATTGCAGAACGAACTACAGCACGAATTGCGGCATTCATTCCAGGCGCATCGCCACCACTAGTATAAACTCCAAAACGCATTGAATCTCCTTAACAAGAAAAATCGAGAGTCCCCATTTTAGAAAAGATTGGCTCTGAGATCTAGTGTTTTCGTAATTTGTATAGTCTTGGCTTTGTTTTATATGCGATGTTATTGGGGGATTATTAGCTATTCTGGCTTGAAATACTTCTAATTTTTAAAAACGAAACTGTCCTCGAAGTGATGACTCTTATAGTGGCAAAAGTTCCTTGTGCCGGAGTGTGGGAGTTTGTTTCAGTAAAAACTCTGAACAAAAAAAAGACCTCTGTTGATGAGGCCTTTTAAGCAATTCCACTTAGTTCAGAGAACTTTTAAAGTCAGAACCCGGCTTAAATTTAGGATACCAAGTTTCTGGAATGTGAATTTCTTCACCTGTTTGTGGGTTGTGCCCTTTGCGCTCTTTTCTCTTACTTTTTGTAAAAGATCCGAAACCAACTAATTTAACACCATCGCCTTCTTGAACTTGTTTTTGAATCGTCTCTAATAAAGCGTCTAGAATCTTTTCTGTTTGAGTTTTAGTTGATCCTGTCTGCGCAGCGATTTGATCGATAAGCTGGGCTTTGTTCATATTATCTCCTGCAAATACCTTGTTGTCGTACCCTTAACATAAACAGAAGTTGAATAAAATCAAGTACCTGTAATGTTATTGACCAAAATAAAGCCATAGGATTTAATAAGCGTCAATCTCTTTTAGTTTATTCGCAAAGGCATTGCCCAAATTCTATTTATTTGAGATAAGTTTAGGCAGAAAATCCATAGGTAGGTCGTTCATGAGAAAAGTTAAATGCCCACAGTGTAAAGAAGAATCTGAGTATTCTACAGAAAACTCCTATCGTCCCTTTTGTAGTAAGCGCTGTAAAATGATTGATTTAGGGGATTGGGCTGAAGAGAAGTTTACGCTACCTAGTGAGGAGATTCCTGATGAAGAGGAATTGGAAATGGCTTTTATGGAGCAGATGCGAGATTCTTTGCATTAGTTTTTTTGAAAGTTTTTTTCGCCTTGCGGCTGGCTTTCTACAGGCTTGATATTTTTTTCTTAAATTCGATACGCCACTATCATCCACATTAAAAGCTCTCTCCATGGTTTTTTCGCCTTGCGGCTGGCTTTTTACAGGCTTGATATTTTCTTTTTAAATTCGATCCGCCACTATCACCCAAATTAAAAACTATCTTCATGGTTTTTTCGCCTTGCGGCTGGCTTTCTACAGACTTGATATTTCCTTTTTAAACTCGATCCGCCACTATCCCCCCCAAAAAAACACTCTCCATGCTCAAACATATATGGACCCGCCACTCTGCGCAATAGATAAATAGAAAGAAATGCGTACATATATTTGACTTCACTGGATTAAGCCCAGGAGCCTAGATGAGTTTCGCCGTTTCAGCTCC
>JAYZXX010000095.1:0-4073 GCA_036140815.1 Bdellovibrionota bacterium
ATTAACTTTAACAAAGTCGACTTACCAGAACCATTTTGACCAATGACCCCTAAGATTTGAGACTTTTTTAACTTCAGGTTTACCGAATTTACGGCAAGTAGTTTTCGACTAGGGTCTACTTCACTAAGGTCTTTAAACATTAGCTCATATGTAGCATAGAGACCTCCTAGTAGAGGATTTTCTACATAGAACTCTTTTGAAAGCTTTTCTATCTCTAAAACTATTTCACTCATATCGTATCAATAAAACTTTTTTCAACCCTAAAGAAGACCTTTAAACCAATATACAAACACACACACACCAGGACAATTCCTGCAAGCAAGCCCTCAAGGTTTAACTCACCTTTCCCTAAAACACCTAATCTAGAAAACTCAAAAAAGCTAGTTAAAGGATTAGCCCAAGTCATCCATCTATACTGTTCTGCGACTATGGAGACAGGATAAATAACAGGACTCAAATACATCAAAATATTAATTAAATAATTCAATACATAAAGCAGATCTCTAAACTTTACAGTAATTGCAGAAACAATTAATCCTAAACTGAAGCCAAAAAGTGCCGTAAGCACTGCTAACAAAGGAAAATAAACAAGATGCAAAGAAGGAGAAATTTCTCCTGTGGCGAAATAATAAATCCACACAATAGAAAATAAAAGCATTTGCATAAAAAACTTAGGAAAAATTGAAATTACCATGGCAATAGGCATGATTAAGCGTGGAAAATAAACTTTCTCGAAAAGAAGTTGATTCATTACAAACACATCTGAGCTCTTAACCAAACTATCAGAAAAAAGCCCCCACAATGAGCTTCCTAACAAATAAAACAAAATACTTGGCAAACCATCGGTAGAAATATTAGCAACTTTATCAAATACAACAACATAGATCAGTGAAGCTAGTAGTGGTTGAAGCAAATACCAAATTGGCCCTAAAATGGTACGACGATATAAGACTTTAAATTCTCTTCGAACAATACTTCTTAAAAGATCACTATAGCGAAATAGCTCTTTGGATTTTTCCAAAAGATAAATATCTTGATTTTGAGCGTCGATAACTACATGGTTTTTCACTACTTAAGATTTTATCAAGAAGTGACAAAGAGGCAAGTGTTAATCAGATTCGCTTTCTTCGTATTTTCCCAAGTCAATTCAAATTGTCTGGCTAACTTTTTCGAAACTTAGCCAAAAAACCAAAACGGAGCCAATTTTCAAATTTAGAAAAAGCAACGTAACAGGATTTTCCGAAATAATGAGCAATTAAAAATATTGTACATAGAACGATGGTTTTGAAAACCTGATCCAAAAAAAATAAAACTCCAAAAGAAAGAGATTGGCGCCAATATTTTGTAAATAACTGAATTGTTCCTTTGAAGCGTCTCATAAAATTGTATGAGAATTGATCTTTGCTTTCATGATGGATCGCTAGAGGATGAGCAACAAAACCAAAATCAGCATATTTCGCAAGTTGAATCAAAAAATCATAATCTTCATTCATCCAAAAACGCTCATCAAAACGGACCCCTTTATCAATAACTTCCTTTCTAATAAGAGGTATGGCAGTTCCCCACAATGAGTACCTTCTAATAAACTCTCTATACTGATCTCCTTCATGGCGATTCAAAATTAATTTGGAAATATCTTGCCTTTGAAATACGACATCCCCCACAACGATATCAATTTCTGGGAATTTGATAAAGTGCGCCATTTGAAGCTTTAGCTTGTCTTTTAAAAACTCATCATCGTCATCAAGAAAACAAACGAACTCACCTTTGGCTGCGTCAATCCCCGCATTACGAGCCCCACAAACACCTATGTTTTTTTCAAGATCTATCCAAACAATTCGTTCATCACTATAACCAGCCTTAATATCTACGTAGCTTTGCTCTGATCCATCATTTACCACCAAAACCTCTAGCTTCTCGTAGCTTTGCGACAATACACTATCCAGTGCTCTACCTAAAAACTCAGGACGGTTGTAGGTAGGAATAATAACGCTCACCAAATGATTCATTTTTCCTCCGAAAAAGCTTTGGCAAAGTTTTGCTCCACGAACTCTTGTAAACTTGAATACTGTATTAGTTTTTTATCTTCGGGAAAAGTATTATTGATAGAAACGACTTCAAGCCCTGCCCCAAGGGCTGACTCTACCCCCGCAACAGAATCCTCAAAACACAAGACTTCACCACCTAAAAATTTAGTTGCCTCTAGGGCATATCGATAGATACTTGGGTCCGGCTTCATTTTTCCAACAGACTCGCAGGTGAAAAAATTCTCAAATCGACCTGCAATATTAAATCTCTCTAAAACTCTTTTTACAATCAACAAGGGCGCTGAACTCACAACATAGAGCTTTATAGAATTTGACTTGGCAAAACTGAAAACACCTTCTACCCCTGGCATCAAAGATACCGAATCATAGGATTTCTCTACAAAATAAAGATATTTTTTATAAATCTGATCAAGCTCTTGATCTATCTTATGCTTTTTCTTTATTAGACCTGAAATTTCATAAATACTGGGTCCGATATAAGACTCAAACTCCTTCCTACTGGGCTCCTTAGAAAAACTAGAAAGTAACCGGCAATAAGCCTCAAAGAGCGAGCCTTCTGAATCAACCAAAGTACCGTCAAAATCTAAAAAAAATGCTCTATAGTTTTTCAACCTAAAACATCCCAGTCAATTCTATCTCCTAGCTCGAGATCACAATTTACCTTTTTACCGAGAACCACCGGTAAGTACTTAGGCTCAAGCCCATAACCAGGGCGCATTACACGAATATTATCTCTCGTCAGCTCTTCACCGGCAGAAATATTTTTAGTAACATAAATCGAACGACGAAAAACCTTTGAGGTTTCTTCTTGTTTTGTCGGGCCATAATGAACTTTTCCAAGAGCTTGGTAGGCTCTCTTTGTTTCAGTAACCAAAGCCTTCATCTCAGAAGGCTCCAAAGAAAAAGCGGCGTCCACCCCACCGGCTTTTCTATCCAAGACAAAATGTTTTTCTATTAAACATGCACCAAAAGCTACACTGGCACAAGCAGCGCCAATTCCCAAAGTATGATCAGATAGACCAACCTTAACACCAAACATTTCTCGAAGATGTTCTATGGTCTTTAGATTTGTATTTTCAGGAGAGGCGGGGTAGGAACTTGTGCATTTCAACAAAACTAGTTCTTGGCATGAATTTTCAAGCGCTGTTTTAACGCTTAATTCTAAATCCCCTATACTTGCCATACCCGTAGAAATAATCATCGGTTTTTTCTTAGAAGCAACCTTTTTTATAAGCTCTAAATCAGTGTTTTCAAAAGATGCAATTTTATAAAAAGGCACCTCTAAGTCTTCCAAAAAGTCTACAGCTTCAATGGAAAATGGAGAGCTAAAAAACTCTATCCCTTTTTGCTTGCACCTTTCTTGAATACTTTTGTGCCACTCCCAGGGTGTATAAGCCTTTTTATAGAGTGAAAACAAGCTCTCCCCATCCCAAAGAGATCCCTTTGATTTGACGAGAAAATCTTCTTTGCTTGAATCCAAGGTCATTGATTCAGCCGTGTAAGTCTGAACCTTCAATGCATCCACACCGCAATCAGCAGCAGCATCTACAATTTTTAGAGCCATATCAATGGATTGATTATGATTACCCGACATTTCTGCAACGATGTAAGGTGCTTGATCCTCATTAAAGTAAGACTTATTTTTCATTCCACACTCCCGCCTGCAAGCTTAGGACCTCTATACATAAATCTCCGAAGTGCGGCCCCAACTCCTTCTTAATTGTCTTAATCTTAGCATCTAAGCTTAAAGAGTTCAGATGATTAATTGGATGCTCATACAATTTTAAAATCTCACCCCGATCAATTTCCTTAATCATTTTGTGAGCCGTTATAAAGATTTTTTCATCCCCGTTCTTTAATGCCTGAAGAATTGGCTCTGCCCCCGGATAATTAGGAAGTAAACCTCTATGCAAATTAACTCCACCTAATGGGAATTGCCCTAAGGCTTCCATAGGGATCAAATACCTCCAGCTAACCGATAACAATACGTCAGTATCACTAAATCGGCCCAAACTATTCCCCACC